>JABGPF010000004.1:18505-46641 GCA_018645065.1 Phycisphaerales bacterium | reverse complement strand
GCACACTCACGGGCGAACCTATCTTCTGCCCTGGGCGAACAATCAGAAGAAACCGGCCGATTGGGATGCGATGAAGGACCTGGCCGATACGATGGCCAAAACCTCGGCCTACAGGTCGCTGAAGCTGACTGAGTATTTGAATAGAATGGTTCCGGGAGGAGGGGCGGACTATCTGTACGGCCGGTACGGAACGTTCTACTACGGGTTGGAGTTGGGAACGTCCCACGCGCTTCCGGCTGAGCAGTTAGGCCCCTTGTGTCGCAGGAATTTCCCCGGAATCATGCTCATGATGAACCGGATCCACACCCGGACGCTCACCGGACACGTTACTCGAAACGGTAAACCGGTAGTCGCGGTGGTGGAGATCGACGGGATCGACAAACCGACCAATCTCCGCAGACCTTACATGAGCGACGCTGTTTTCGGACGCTACTACCGGATCCTGCTGCCCGGGGTCTACACGGTCCGCTTTACGTTTGAGGGGAAGAAGGTGGTTAAGGAAAACGTGATTATCGTCGGCGACCGACAGACTGTTTTGGATATCGAATTTCCGTAACACCGGTGATGCCGTAGTGGCGTCGGTGACGTTACATTTGCAATATGCTGAATTTCCGCACGTTTGCAGCAAATGAAGGAAACCGTAAGATATGCGTTAGTGGAAAATCCGCGACGCTTTGTGAGCAATTATTTACGCCCTTTCTTGGAGATTTCGACATGATGACGAGAACCCGGACCAACCGACCAGCGGCTCGACAACAATACATTGGCGTGATCTTGGGCGTGCTTGCTCTGTGCGTCGCGGTGGGGGAGCTGCATGCGAAAACACCCACCGCAGCCGAGTTTCCCGGGCTGATCGCCAATTTCAAACCGTTTGATACTTACGTTTGCGGCAACTCGATTTCTGTGGACGGAACTGTCGTGTTCGACTCTGACGCCTCGAAGAAGGCGTGCAGCCTGCTCGGCGTCGAGGCGCGCATTTTATCGTTCGAAGAGAACAAACAGTTTCTTTGCCTGACCGCACAGAGCCCGAAGTCCTCCAAGTTCGTCCGGCGGGTCATCTTGATAAAACCGTCGATTCTAATCGTGGATGACGTTGCGTCGGGGGGCGCGTTGCGTTGGCGGTTGTCGTCTCGCAAGGCGGCGACATGCGCCAATGGACAATTGCTCTTTGCTGGCGAAAACGAGAAGCTTGTTTGCTCGACGCTCTGGCCGGCCAAAGCGGCGCCTTCATGGACCGTGGCGAAACAGGGCAAACAATGCAGCGTTGAAATTAAACCAACCGGTGAAGATAAGGCGGTGCGATGCCTGAACGTGTTGTCAGTTTCCGCGACACAGGCCAAAGCCGCTCCGATACCGATAAAAACAACCATCACCAATAAAGGTGGAGTTATCAAGTTGACGGTCACCGTCAAGGACAATACGTATCGCTTTGAGTTGCCCGCCCCTGGAACCGATGCCGGGACGATTGAAGTAGCATCCGCCGACGACAAGCTCGCGATACAGCCCCGCCCACTGCCCGCTGGCGTCCTGCCGCATGGACCTGAGGGCATGAAAATGATCGAACGCTGGGACCGAAGCTATCGCAAGGGTAAGAGGATCCCGTGGAACAATGACCTGCCGGCCGCACCGGTGTTGCAAGAGGCGGTCAAAACCAAAACCATTAAACCGTGCCGCACAGTTGTGCTCGGATGCGGATCGGGCTCCAATGCGATCTTCCTTGCCAAGAAGGGTTTCGACGTCACTGCCGTCGACGTTGCGCCAAGCGCGCTTGGCATCGCTATGGCCAACGCCAAGAAAGCGGGCGTAAAAGTGCGATGGGTCCTTTCCGATGTACTGAAGCTGCCCGACTTAAAACAGTACGATTTGATTTTCGATCGCGGTTGCTACCACCACGTGCGTTACGTCGACCCCGCGGGGTTCGCAGCGTCGCTGAGGCAACTCATGCGGCCTGGGGCGCGGTGTTTTATCCTTTCGTGCAATCGTGACAAGGCTCCGGGCATTCGCGAAAAAATGATCCGAGACGACTTCTCAGAACAGTTCGACTTCGAATGGCTCCGCAAGGTGAAGATCCATGTCGGCAAGGATGGAAAACACAAGATCGATGCATGGTCGGTCATGCTGCGTCAAAAAGGGAAGAAAAAGGAAAGCTGATAACCCCTGAAGCTTGACCGCGCCGCTACGATGACCAAGGAACGCCGCACTATGAAAAACAGAAATTCGCGCCGAATCGCTTCGCTGTATTTTGTCGCTCTATGCGCTGTTGTCACGCTGATGACCAGCGGAGCCCTGGCCTGGGGGCCTCCCGACCCGCCGGACCTTACCAAGGGCGAAACCAAGGGGATCGACATGAAGCATGGAACCTATAATCTGGGTTCCACCGGACTTCGAGGTTGGATATACCACAACCCGGCGCACAATTTGGATATGCGACAGGGTCGAACAACCCTCGCCAGTCGTCAAATCCTGGTGACGCACGTGGGCGCCAAGTCGCCTGCCGACGGCACGATCAAAGTTAACGACGTTATACTGGGCGTTAATGGTAAGCTCTTCGCCAGCGATGCCCGAAAGAGTATCGCCCGAGCGATTCAGGAGGCTGAGAAGACCGCCAATCGCGGGGTCTTGAAGCTGATCCGATGGCGCGCGGGCAAGACCGCTCACGTGCAGATCAAGCTGCGAGTTATGGGCTCATACAGCGCCACGGCGCCTTACAATTGTCTGAAATCAAAGCGAATTTTCGAGGACGCCTGCAAGCTTCTTGCAGACGAACCGCTGAAGAACAATCTCTGGGGCGCGATTAATGGGCTGGCGCTGCTGGCAAGCGGGAAGGCTGAGTATTTGCCCAAGGTGCGGGCTTTTGCACGCGAGATTGGGCCCAAGACGCTGGAACTGACAAACAAAAAAGGGATGGTGACCTGGCAGTGGGGGTATAAGACTCTGTTCTTGTGTGAGTATTATTTGCTGACCGGTGACAAGGAAGTGGGGCATGCCATCGAACAGTACACCATCGCCCTGGCCAGAGGACAGGGTATGTACGGCACGTTTGGTCATGGTCTGTCCGGTCTGCGGGCCAATGGCCGATTGCACGGTTCGGTCCCTCCCTACGGACCGGTTAACGCTGCGGGCCTGGTCGGTAATCTCGCGATTGTGATGGGCAAGAAGTGCGGTGTTCGGAATCGGGAGATTGATCCGGCAATTGAGCGTGCCTCGAAGTTTTTCGGTTACTTTGTCGACAAGGGAGCGATTCCCTATGGCGAGCATGTGCCCTGGCCTTACCACGGAAGCAACGGTAAAACCGCCCAGGCTGCGATGCTGTTCGCCGTTCAGGGCGAGCGAATAAAAGAGACGCGATTTTTCGCCAAGATGGCGACTGCTTCCTACAACAACCGCGAATATGGGCATACAGGTCAGGGGTTCAGCTTCCTGTGGGGAGCCCTGGGAGCCAACACGGGCGGACCGGCGGCAGCGGCGGCGTATTTTAAACAGACCTCATGGCGTTTCGACCTGGCGCGACGTTGCGACGGATCGTTTACATATGATGGCCGAGAGCAGCACGGGCCCGGTAAAACCCACGACGACACGTACTACGGACGGAGCAGTTACAACGGGCTTAGTCCCAACGCCACTTACGTCCTTACCTACTCCCTGCCGCTGAAGAAACTCTACATAACCGGTAAAAACGCCAAATCGGCCAACCGGCTCAACTCGAAGGATGTCGCCAACGCCATAGCAGCCGGAAGCTTCGACCTGACCCGCAAGAACATGAGCGCCAAGCAGCTAATCGCCGCCTTTGGCGACTGGTCGCCGATTGTACGCGGCTGGGCTGCTGAGGAGCTGGCTAGACGCGCCGAAGCCAAGGCGCTGATCCCGACGCTGATAAAACTGGCCGGCGGCGACGACGTGCATGTCGCACAGGGCGCGTGCGAAACGCTGGGATATCTTAAGGCGACCGAGGCGTTGCCCGTTATGGTCAAACTGCTCAAGCACAAAGATCGCTGGTTGCGGTACAAATCCGCCGAAGCCCTGGCGAACCTGCGCGACGCAGCCAAGCCCGCTCTGGACGGAATGCTCCAGGCGGTTGTAGACACCGCTGAGCCTATCGAACCGATCGCCTGGGACGATCCGATCCAATTCAGCCACGGTCAACTGGCCAAGGCACTGTTCAGGGGATTGCTCAGACAGTCGATCAAGGATGTTGACCCCAAGGTGCTATATCCAGCCATTCGGGCGATCGTCCAGAATCCGGACGGTAGAGCACGTGGTAATCTAAGCCGGACATTCGAGCACCTCCTGACTCTGGAAGACGTCAAGGCGCTGGCTCCGGAACTTCTGGACGCGATCACAGTAACCGCTCCGGCCGACACCATGTTCCGCGACGCGATACGCATGGGCGCGTTCAAGGCATTGGCGAAATACCACTTCAAGGAAGGCATCCAAGCCGGTGTCATGTACGCCAAAACCCAGGGCGGGCACGGTAGCGAAAGCAGGACCGGGCGGATCATGAAGGTGCTGGTGACTTACGGAGCGGCGGCTCGTCCGGCGATTCCGGGTTTGCGAGATCTGATCGATTCGTTCAACCAGTCCGTAGCACGCCGGGAATTCTCCAGAGGTAAACTCAACAACAGGCGAATCGCCGACGTCGAGGCTGCGATAAAGGCGATAGAAACCGCTAAAGACCAACCAAAACTGCGGAGTATTCCGAAAAAATAAAACGGCAAGAAAACAACAGACAGACCGTTTCTAATAGACAGGCTGTTTCGAAAGTTAAATATAAGGAAAACCACAATGAAAAAATTCTCCATTGCAATCTCACTGCTGCTGGCGCTAACTGTCGTCGCGCCGATGGCCCACGGGCTAGAGCTTTCGCCTATGTTCACCGACCATGCTGTTTTGCAGCAAGGAATAGAGGTCCCGGTCTGGGGCTGGGCCAAGCCCGACTCCGAGGTGACTGTCGCTTTTGCGGGGCAAACCGTCAAAGCCAAAACCGACAAACAAGGCGCCTGGAGCCTGAAGCTTAAGGCCCTTAAGGTCGACAAGAAGCCGCAAAAAATGACCATCACCGGCGACGGCGCCACAGTCACGCTTTCTGACATCCTCGTTGGCGAGGTCTGGTTCTGCTCGGGTCAATCGAATATGGAGCAGACGGTCACACGTGAGGGGATCGGTTACGGCGGAAGCATTATGCCCGAGCACGTCAAGCCCGATAAGCTCGGCTTGATTCGCCACATTAAGTTCCCGCATAAAAAGGCCAAACAGCCCAGCAAAAAAACCGCAGTCAAGCTGCCCTGGACGGTTTGCTCCTCCAAGACGGTCGGACACTTCACCGCCGCCGGTTTCTACTTCGCCACTGTAATCAACAAAGAGCTCGGCGTTCCCGTCGGTCTGATTGGCTGCAACTGGGGCGGCTGCAAGATTGAGCCCTGGGTGCCTCAAGAGGGTTACGACGTCATGAAGGGGTTCAACAAAGATTGGAAGTCGAGAGGTTACTCCGAAATGTTCAACGGTATGGGCGCCACCGCGGCGCCTTACGCGATCCGCGGAGCGATCTGGTACCAGGGCGAATCCAACGGCCGCGAGGGCGAAACCTACTTCCAGAAGAAGAAGGCTCTCCACGAAGGTTGGAAAAAGGTTTGGGGACAAGGCGATTTCCCGCTCTACTTTGCACAGCTCGCCAGTTTCAGGGCTCCCAACGCAGATCCCGCTGGCGGTGACGGTTGGGCGAAAGTCCGCGAAGCACAGCGGAAATGCCTCACGCTGCCCAACACGGGAATGGCTGTCCTGACCGATATTGGCGATCCTCGCAACATCCATCCTCACAATAAGTACGACGTTGGCCGCCGCCTGGCGCTCTGGGCGCTGGCGAAGGACTACGGTAAAAAGGACCTGATCTATTCAGGCCCGCTCTTTAAGTCCGCCGAGTTCAAAGACGGAAAGGCGACGATCTCCTTCGACCATTGCAAGGGCCTAAAAGCCGCCCTGAAAGAACGCGGTAAAAAGAATATTGATGACCCCAAACCTGTCGATGCCCTCAAAGGTTTCGCCATCGCCGGCGCCGACAAAAAATGGGTCTGGGCCGATGCAAAAATCGAAGGCGACAAAGTCGTCCTGACCTCCAAGGAAGTAAAGGCTCCTCTTGCCGCACGTTACCTCTTCACCACGAACACCGCCCATGGCACGCTGTACAACGGCGCCAATTTACCTGCCGCACCGTTCCGCACCGATAACTGGTAAACTGTTGTACGCCGTGTTATATCGATAGAAAGGTTGCACCGCAGGCCGCCTGCGCACTTGTTATCAGCCCGTCAGAAAGGAACCGAACATGAACGCCTTGAATAAAAAGATCATTGTGCTCACATTTGCTTTGCTGGCGTTGACAAGCAATCTGGCGGCGAAAGTCAAGGTCGAAAAGAACATCTCGTACGGCCCTGATAAGCGGAACGTTATGGATGTCTACTGGGACACGGAATACAAGAATGCTCCCATCGTTTTCACGATTCATGGCGGCGGATTCAAGAGGGGCGACAAGTCCTATTGCAACAAGGATATGCTGAAGCTCTACATGTCCAAGGGCTGCATCGTTGTCTCGCCAAACTATCGATTTATGAAGAAAGGCTCGGTCACCATTAAGGACTGTGCTCTGGACTGCGCGATGGCTGTGGCGTACATGCAGGCCAATGCAGGCAAGTACGGCGGCGACGCGACGAAAATCGTAGCCACCGGCGCCTCTGCCGGCGGATATCTCAGCGCCCAGGTCACCTATTGCAAGAAGTGGGACTGGCCCGCCGACGCCAAATACAAACCCAAGAAGCTGAACATCGTAGGCTGGTTTGGCAATAGCCCCTACCTGCCGCAATATGTAATCAAGAGTGTCGCCCCCAAAGACGCACCAGGCTTCATCATGTACGGTGGTAAAAGAGAGCATCCAGCCACACCTGCCAAACAGGGCCACGACATGCAGGCCGCACTCAAGTCAAAGAAGATCTGGAGCAAGATGGTCTACATCGCCTCCATGGGACACGTTCCAGGCAAGAGAGTGCTTTTCAGCCCCAAGTCACGCGACACCGCTACGTATGAGGCATTCAATCAGTTCCTCGATATGGTCTGCTACGGCAAGGGTAAGCCTAAAGGCGGCGATGTAATCAACGTCAAGAACAAGTAAGCCCTTCGGCGGTATTGGCTACAGGGCGTCCAAATCCTCGCCAGGCATCGGATCAAGGAGGGGATGGGTTTGGCGATTGATGTGATGGATATCCACCAGTGGGGTAAGGGCTACAGGATTGGTGGGTCTTTGAAAATCCTGGACCAGTACGGCGGATCTCGCCCGCAGGCGGACCTCAAATTCTCCTTTGTTTGACCTATCCGGTCGGATACAATCATCTTGAAGACCCCGCGACCCTGGTCTGTATCGGACGAAAAGGAGCGGCGCCTGCAAACCTCCAGCCGAAAAGTTCCCATGACCAATGATGAACAGAAAGTTACGAATTATGAATAACGATAATTTGCGGATCAGACTTAATCGCCCGGTAAAGAATGCGACGACAGGCATAAAGCTTATTGGCGTGTTGTTGGGCCTGTTGTTGGTTACCTCGGTTGCGACAGCCGCCGACAAACCGGAGCCCGCTAGGAGACTCCCTCGCGTTCTGCTGATCGGCGATTCGATTTGCGATGGTTATCACAAGAGCGTGGTCAAGGCGCTGGCCGGTAAAGCCATTGTCGTCAAAGCCAGCGACAACGGGCGAGACACGCTGCATGGTTTGGAGAAACTTGACGAGTGGCTGGGCAGGGAAAGGTGGGACGTTATCCACTTTAACTGGGGCCTGTGGGATATCGCGCATCGCCTTGAAGGCGGCGGGTTGGACAAAGCCAAAGGCAAGATCATCTGCAACACGCGAAATTACCAGAGACACCTGGAGGCACTGGTAAAACGACTCAGATTAACCGGAGCCATGCTGATCTGGGCAAGCACAACACCCGTGCCCGAAGGCGACCCCGGGCGAATCAAGGGCGACGCGGTGAAATACAACGCCCTGGCCGCCAAGATCATGAACTCAAACGACGTGGCGATAAACGATCTATATAAGGTCGCAGCCGACAAGGGCTTCGGGAAAACCGCCGATGTCCACAACCTGCCGGACCTCAGCACAAGCGTTATCGCGTCGGTCGAAAAGGCGCTGAGTACATTCATACCACCACCCAATTCCTTTTCGTTCAAAGCCATCGATTTCAATCGCGGTAATATCAAGGTCCGATACGAGGGAAGAGGATTTGCAGATATCCAACCGGTAACCTACACGCCCAAACCCATATGGCGCCAGAAGAAGAAAGCCAACATCGAATACGACGTAACGTTCCCGATCGACGCGACCTACAAGCTGCAAATCAGATACGCCCTGAGGGAGATTTATCCGGTCGAATTGTGGGTTGACGGTAAGAAGGTCGCCGACAATATCTGCAACGTGTCGCGTAATTCCAACGAGAGCGCATGCGCACGCTGGGGCGATATCTGCACATTACCGCTGAAAGCGGGCAAGCATACATTCCGCATGCACTCGCCCAGGTTCATACCCCACATGACCGACTGGCGGTTCGTTTCGGATCGCCCCTTCCCCAAAGGATGGAAGTTCGAGCGCCCCAAACGCGCCTTGGAATCGAGAGAATACGTCGAATGCTATGGCGGATACCTGCGCAAAGCGCCTGTGAAAATCGAGACCAATGAACTAGCTGCCCTGAAACGGGCAATTGACGATCTGATCAAGAAAAACCCCGACAATTACCCGCGCGGTGCGGAGTTCCTGGAAAGGCTCGCAACGATTCAAACCGAAAAGCCCGACTCACCGCAGCGCCGCAAAAAGCTCGACCTCCTCAAGCGCGATGTCCTACTGGCCAACCCGCTGCTGGACTTCAGCAAGATCCTGCTGGTCCGCCGCAAATCGGTGAACGAGGGACTTCCGCAGAACTACGAGAGCAACAGCTCGCTGAAGAACCTGCACCAGATGGACGACGCCCTGATGACTCTTTCGCTGGACCAGGCCAAGAAGTCCCCAGGCGATATTCCGCTGGAGATGGTGTTCCAAACGAAGAAGAAATACCTCGGCCAGGTCGATCTGCATTTCAACGCCGACAAAATACTCTTCTCGTCGCAGGAAGATAAACAACTGCTGCCCACTGCAGCTCCGCGCTGGCAGATCTACGAGATGGATCTGAAAAACAGAGTCCCCCGCGCGATTACCGGCGGGCAGCCTGAGGTCGACAACTACGACGCCTGCTACATGCCCTCGGGCAAAATCGCCTTCACCTCGACCGCCAGCTTCACCGGCGTACCGTGCCTTTACGGCAGCCCGCACGTAGCCAACTTGTACATCATGGACGGTGACGGGAAGAACATCCGCCAGATCGGTTTCGACCAGGACCACAGCTGGTCGCCCAGCGTGCTGAACAACGGACGCCTGATCTACCAGCGTTGGGAATACACCGACACACCGCACACGTACGCAAGGCTGCTGTTCCACTGCAATCCCGACGGGACGAACCAAGTTGAATATTACGGGAGCAATTCGTATTGGCCTAACGCGATGTTCTACGCCCGGGCGATTCCGGGGCATCCGACGAAGGTTGTCGCTATCGTGGGCGGGCATCACGACCTGCCCCGCCAGGGCGAACTGGTGATCTTCGACCCGGCGCTAGGCCGCCACGAAGCCGACGGAGCTGTCCAGCGAATACCCGGTTACGGTAAGAAAATCGAACCGATAATCAAGGACCAACTTACCAAGCTCGTCTGGCCGAAGTTCCTGCACCCATACCCCCTGAGCGAGACCACGTTCCTGGTCGCCTGCAGGCCCAGCCCGCAATCCCTGTGGGGCATTTATCTGGTCGATACATTCGACAACATGCTCCTGCTGAAAGAGGAACAGAAGTTCTCGATGCTCGAACCGCTTCCGCTGCGGAAGACCAAGGTCCCCCCGGTGATCCCCGATCGCGTGGACCTAACTCGCCAGGATGCGACGGTCTTCATCAACAACATTTACACCGGGCCCGGGCTTAAAGACGTCAAGCCCGGCAGCGTTAAACAGTTGCGTATTTTCACCTACAACTACGGGTTCCGCAACATTGGCGGGCTCCCGGGCGTGGTGGGTAATGACGGGCCCTGGGACATAAAAGAAGTGCTCGGCACGGTGCCTGTAAAGGCTGACGGTTCGGCATGTTTCACCATGCCCGCCAACACGCCGGTGTCCATCCAACCGCTCGACGCCAATGGAGCGGCGTTGCAGATCATGCGAAGCTGGTTCACCGCCATGCCTGGCGAGGTTGTCTCCTGCGTGGGTTGCCACGAACGTCAGAACACCACCGCGGGCACCACCAAAGCTACGCTGGCGATGAAGCAGCCCAAGCCCGACCAGATCGCACCATGGCGCGGCCCGCGGCGCGGTTTCTCGTTCAATCGCGACGTCCAGGTTGTGCTCGACAAATATTGCCTCGGATGCCACAACGGTAAACCGCGAAAAGACGGGCTCAAACTGAAGGACTTCTCCGCCAATAAATCGCTGGTCGACTTCCAGCTAAACCAGCCGGGTTGTTGGATGGCGGTTATGCACAAACGCGGTAAGGACCGCTTCACCGAGGGCTACTTCGCGTTGCAGTCGCACGTCAGGCGTTCGGGCATCGAGAGCGACTACCACCTGCTCGAACCGATGGAGTTCCACGCATCGACCACCGAACTTGTGCAGATGCTCAAGAAGGGGCACCACGGCGTGAAACTCAACGCTGAAGCCTGGGACCGCTTGTATACGTGGATCGATCTGAACTGCCCGTTCTATGGCACCTGGGGCGAGGCCAGCGGTGGAACGCGGCCTGGGAAATACTCCCAGATGCGCCTGGACATGAGGAAGCTGTACACCAACATCGACAAACCGCACAATCCCGACAAGGTCTACCAGACCGTCACTGCTTTGAGTGGCGACCCGATCATCCCAACCAAACCCCAAGCCAGCACAACCGCGGCGCCAACGTGCAAAAATTGGCCCTTCAACGCTGCGACAGCCAAGGCGATGCAGGCCCAGGCTGCGCCTGATGGTAAGACTATCGAGAAGGTGATCGAACTGGCTGACGGTGTGAAGATTCGCTTTGTTCGCATTCCAGCCGGTGCGTTCATCATGGGCACGCCTAACGGCCCGGCCGATGAACCTGTCGCCAAGGCTTCGGTTGATAAGGCGTTCTGGATGGGCGTTTGCGAAATCACAAACGCACAATACGCAGCCTTCGACCCCAAGCACGATTCACGTGTGGAGCCGTGGCACACTATCCAGTTCGGCAGCAGAGGTTTCCCGATGAACGAACCGACCCAGCCGGTGATCCGCGTGACCCAGGACCGGGCGGTGGCGTTCTGCCGATGGTTGAGCACCAAAACCGGAAAGACAGTGACCCTGCCCAGCGAAGTTCAGTGGGAATGGGCCTGCCGCGCCGGGACCGACACGCCGTTCTGGTATGGCGACCTGGACAGCGACTTCTCAAAGGCAGCGAACTTCTCGGACACAACTATGACCAAATTCGTTGTCCCGCCATACTCGCCGGCCAGTGGGCGTCCGACTCCGCTGTCACCATATGAAGACTGGATCCCCAAGGACGCCCGCTCGAATGACGGGTCGCTGGTGACCGTCGCGCCGGGCAAGTATCAGGCCAATGCGTGGGGCCTGTGCGACATGCACGGTAATGCCGCCGAGTGGACCCGCTCCAGCTACGATGCTTCGCGTAAGGTTGTTCGCGGCGGTTCGTGGTACACCCGTCCGCTGCGTGGTACGTCGAGCTACCGTTGGGGATACCTGCCCCGACAGAGAGTCTACGACGTAGGGTTCCGCGTAATCATCGAATAGGCCAACGGTAAAGAATCCGCAGAGCCCGAGGTTTAGCGCCCGTAGTGAGGTGTCGCTTATCGTTTCTTCGCCGGTTGCAGGACGACCCAGCATTGGTTGAAATAGCTGCAACTGCATGATGACGACGAGTCGGGCGCCAGCAGAACCCCGCCTGCCGGTATGATGTTGATATAGCAACCCGGGCGTATCCCGCCGAAATTTTGAATATCCTTAATGGTGACCTTTCTGTTGGCGCCCTTGGTTGCGGGCAGGTCCAGATACCCGATAGTACCCGACCGGAAGAAGAGCATGTTCCGTGACGCCGAGACGCTGCCGCACCCATACGATCGCACAAACTCGCGGGGCAGCTTCTTACCGCTCCGCACATGAAAGGAGTATTTCTCCCAGATGATCGTCTCGCCGACGATTGCAGGGGCTTTTTCCACGTAGACGTTATACGGATACCGCGATTGGATCGTGTATGCGAGTGCTCCGTTGTCGGTGTCGAAGCCCGTCAACTTATCGTGGTGCCAGACGCATACGCGGCGCGACGGCCCGCTAACCAGGGCGTTCGAGCCGAACACGTTTTTGTTGTTAGTCCACTGCACCTTCCCGGTTTTCTTGTCGATCGCCACCAGCCTCCCTGATGGGATCGGCTTGGCGGAGTTGGGTTTGCGATAGTTCGCCAGGGTGGTCCATAGTGTGGTGCGGTCGATTATGTACACGTTTCGATCGTCGATCACCACAGCGTTGTTGCCGATGTGATTCTTCGGTTCATGTCGCCAGAGCAGGCGTCCGGTTTTTGCATTTATGGCAAACAGCGTTTTGCCTTCGTTTACAGATGGGGGTTTTGTTGGCGGGTACGGATTCATGATGCTGTGGTTCGTGTCGGCGGCCGTTCCGTAGATCACTCCGTCGCTATACGCCAGGTACCCCCAGAAGTCATGGGCCTTGGTGTCGGGTATCGAGATCGTTCTCAGCAGTTTCCCGGTTTTTGCGTCGAGGCAGAGGCATTGTGCCTTTCTCCGCACGTAGAGTACTCCGTCTCCGAGGCAGTATACCCCACCGGTGCGAACTGTGTTGTAACCGGCTTGGGTTGACAGCAGCCCCTCAGAGTCGAACCGCCATATCTCGCTTCCGTTGTACGCGTCGACTGCGATCACTCCGTTTGTGCAAGCCTGGTACAGGATCCCGTCGTCGGCAAGCGGGCCGGGCGGTCGGCACCAGCGGTTGGCAGACGGCATGGAGTAGTCGCGATACCAGAGCATCGTCAGCTTACCGCCCAGGGCGGTGTCGTTGCTGCACAGCGTGTTGGCTGGGTCGGCGTGCGTGTGGGTCCAGGCGCCCGATCCCTTGATCGCTCCTCGCCGATCAACGGAAATTTTACCGCCCCGAATCGTGCAGATACTCCCTCCGCATGGACGCTGAATTCGTTTCGCTTCAGCCAACGCCTCGCCTTTCAGCGCCCCTCGTTTCGAGACGATCAGATTGGCGAACATATTCGCCAGGTGAGTTGACCCCAGCGGGCGATTGAAAATCATCACTCGCGTTCCGTACAGCCCGGCGTTCTGGAGACGGACCCGGGCGGCGGCGAACAGGGTTTTGTCGGGCTCGATGGCGATAACCTTCAAGTCGCTGACCTGGGCAAGAGCGATGCTGAGCGATCCATCGGCACAGCCGAGGTCCAGGGCGTATCCTTTGGTTGTCCCGGCGGCTTTGATGATCGCTTTTGCGTGCCGGATGGTTTCGGCGTCGATCTTCGGCGGGGTGTGTTTGGTTGTTGTCGCAGGCGGGTCTGAGCCCGATCCGTCGGCGGAGAAGCAGTAGATTCGCCCGGTGGTTGTCGATGCGATCAGATGCCCGTCAGCGAACGCCAGCCCGCCGACAACTCCGTCGAGTTTGCTAGCGATGGGGATCTTCTTGCGAGTTTTCCGGTCGATCATTTCGATCGCGCCGTCCAGCCCCAGAATTATCCGCTCGCCAGCGACGATCAATTCGCTGACCGCTCCGGATGCCATGACGCTCCAGCCGTTGTCCAGAGTGGTGTACTCCTGCGTGGTGGCGGGCTTTCCCTTCTGCTTGCCAGTTCGCTGTTTGGTCGCCCACTTGAAGCTCTGGACGCGGGCTTCTCGCGCCGCCACAACGCCCTCAGGCGTCATTGCGTTATGCGGGAGTGTTTCGATCATCGGCCATTCTGAGGTCCGCTTCATCGGGAGGTATCTCTTCACGGGTTTGCCGGCCTTGATCGTCCAGAGCACCCCCGCGCAGGTGTACGTGTCCTTGTACGTCATGGACAGCCCACCGCCGATTTTCCCGCTGAAGTTAATGTATCCGAACCGCCCGGTGGCCTTGTCGAATATCGCCGGAAGCGATCGTCCGGGCGGTACGAGAATGCTCGTTTCCGAGAGTGCGAGATATCCCTGGGCAGCCGGTCCGGATTTGGAAGTCGCTCCGTGCGGTTGCCTGATAGACAGGCTCCCGGAGTTGTCGTTACGCCATTTGACCTTACCGGTGTCAGCGTTAATCGCCAGCAGATGAAAACCGTCGCTAGGCCAAATCCCCGCTCCGACATAAGCGATGTCGCCCTCGACGGTGGGCGCCCCGCGCACCGGCCA
The DNA here is from genome assembly GCA_018645065.1 of Phycisphaerales bacterium. Classification (GTDB taxonomy): domain Bacteria; phylum Planctomycetota; class Phycisphaerae; order SM23-33; family SM23-33; genus BS750m-G57. The sequence goes on along the minus strand of JABGPF010000004.1, from coordinate 32,183 downwards.
TTTGGAAATCATATACCCGTTACCGAGCAGAAGTTCGTCCGAAGCCCCCGGGCGGATCGACCACCGCAGCGAACCGTCGGACGCCTTCAGCGAGTAGACATACCCATCATCGCTGGCGACAATAACGGTCTCCTTCCAAACCGTCGGGGCGCATCGGATCGGCCCGTTGGTCTGAAACCGCCACTGCTCTCGCCCGGTTTTCAGATCGACCGCCCGCAGCAGTCCCTCGGCGTGATCTCCGAAGTAAACCCTGCCGCCGGCGACGATCGGTTGGAAAACGTCGTCGTAGCGGATGCGTCCGTTGCGCGACCATGCGGGCGTTGGCGCGTGTGGGAGTTTGACCGACCACGCCAACTTCAATTCGCCCGGGATCGTTTCGCTGGTGTATCCGCTACGGCGGGCGTCGGCGTGGTAAGCCGGCCAGTCGGCTGCTTTCGCAGACGAGACCACCGTCAATCCAACAATCATTATCACCGCAACTCGTCTCAGCATCCGTCATCTCCAGAAAGCCGCTCTTGGCGGTATTGAGTGCCCCCACTTACAACAGTGCAGATTGTACGCTTTTCAGGCCGTCATGTTCAAGACGACTGTCTTATTCGGTACTTGCCGCAAGCCCTGGCATGTCGTGAAACAGGGGTTATGTTACACCTATACGATTGTATTCTGTTGTATAATAGGCTCCGCAATCAGGCAGACGTTACCTGCCCCAGCCATGCCCGCCATCCCGCCGCCTACCCAGACTTGAACCTGGATGGCCAGGAGAACCCTATGGCCTGCAGCATCCAATGCAAGGACAAGCACAAACTATGAAACCCATTACCACACTGACGACACTGGTCGGCTTTGCAGCACTCATGTTGTTTGCTCCCTTTACCGCTCTCGCAGCTGGAAGCGACACGCCGGTCGAAGCGCCTCGCACTCTTGCGATACAGCTCGGTGCTCCTTTTCGCGACAACGCTGTGTTGCAACAGAAGATCAAATTACCGATATGGGGAACATCGCTGCCCGGCGCCAGGGTGACGGTTGCCTTTGACGGCCAGACCAAGTCGGTCGATGCTGATAAAAAAGGCCGGTGGCGTGTTGCTCTTGATCCTATGGACGCGATTAAATTGAAGTCGGTAAACGAATCGCCCGCAGGGAAATCGCTAACCATTACTTGTCAGAAAGATGGAAAGAAAGCCGTTAAGGAGATTAAGAACATCCTGATCGGTGATGTCTGGCTGTGTGCGGGTCAGTCCAATATGGCCGGTCGAATGAAACGGGCCGGACACCCCAAAAACTATCCCGCCGGCAGCGTCAACAATGCAAAGTATCCGGCGCTTCGTCTTCTTGACGCGGGTAAAGGCAATTGGCTGGTCTGCAATCCGGAAAACGCGGTTTGGTTTTCACGGGTCGCCTTTTTCTTTGCCCGCCGGGTGCAGCGCGACGCACTTGTGCCCATGGGGCTGATAGTGGCTGCACATGGCGGTTCAAACATCGAAAGCTGGTTAAACCAGGCCCCTTACCCCACTGGGGGCAACTACAGCAAGATGTTAAAGCCGCTCGTCGGTTACGGTATCCGTGGCGCCATATGGTATCAGGGCGAGAGTAATGAGAAGAATCGGCGCGGGTATCAACCCAAGCTGGAATCCCTCATCACCGGTTGGCGAAAGGCTTGGAGCCAAGGCGATTTCCCCGTTCACTTTGTTCAACTGCCCGGGATTGGAAAATCAACTACCAATACTCCCGCTGGCGGTGACGGCCGGGCCGAGATACGCCAAGCCTATTTCGAAGCACTTAAAATTTCAAACACCGGTATGGCGGTGACTATCGACGTCGGTGCGCTCGGTGAACACCCGCCCAACAAATACGATACGGGCGTTCGGTTAGCACGATCTGTACTGCAAAAGGTGTACGGATTTAAAGACCTGTCATCCTGCCCGCTCTATACCAGGCACGTCATCAAGGGCAACACTGTCCGCATCTTTTTCGACAATGCGAAGAAGGGGCTGATGATCGCAAAGAAGGATGGGTTCCTTCCTCCAAAACCGAGCAATGGCGCCAAATTGCAATGGCTGTCTGTTCAGGGTAAGGATGGTGGGTGGCATTGGGCGGACGGTAAAATTGACGGTTCGACCTTGCTGGTCTCCAGCGCCGCGGTCAAACAACCGCTAGCCGTGCGCTACGCATACACCCAGCACCCCTGCGGAAATCTGCTCTACAACAAGGACGGCATGCCGGTCGGCCCGTTCAGCACATGTGGATATGGTCCCAAGCCAAAGGACAGCCCGAAGAAAAAATAAACGCCTCATAATTATGATGAGCGATTTTATCGATATGCAAAACCACTAGTTTACCGCCCTGGAAAACGGGCGCGTATGTATATATTGAGTCGCGCGATGGTAAGATAGTTAGTAACCATGTCAGGCCTGGAGCGTTTCCAGGCGTGATCTAAATGAAAATTACGGTGGACGGATATGATGATCAGAATGCAGAAGCGATCCATAATTGCGAGTGTTGTTGTGTGCCTGTTGGCGGGCTGTGCGTTTGGGGCGGCCGATCGCGCCGGGCGGGTATACGAGGACCTGGCGAAGGTGAAAGCCGTCACTCCCGACCAGGAATACCGCATAGGCGACTCGGGCGTGTGCGGCGTGGTCAAAGAAGACCATATCCTGGTGACCCACGTGATTCCCGATTCCCCGGCCGACGGTAAGGTGCAGACAGGCGACCTGGTGCGCGGGCTTCAGCATCGTGGGTACGGAAGGGGCGTCCAGCAAACTGTATATGTTCGGATTTACCGGTTGGGGCGCGATTGGGATTGGCAGTTGTTTGTCACGGTCGAGCGGCCGGGGTTGCGAGGCGGGAAAGGCAACACGTTAACATATCAGCTCCGGTTACCGCCAACCCCGGGATTGCTCTACAACTACGGCCCGACCGGATTCCTCGCTAAGCGGTACCCCGACCATCTGGTGGTCGATCTGGTGGATAAGGGATCCCCGGCGGACGGGAAACTGCAAGTGGGCGATATAATTCTTGCCGTCGACGGCAAGGCGATCAAGGGCAATGTGTTTGAGCTCTTTACCAAGTGCATCGATAAAGCTGAGAGCAAGCAGGGCGGTGGGATTCTGAAACTCAAGGTCAAACGGCCGGGCGTGAAAGATGCGCCGGCCAAAGATCTTGCTGTTGAACTAAAGCTCAAGGTGCTTGGCGACTACAGCCCCACCGCACCGACCAACTGCCCCAAGACCAACGCCATAATCACCCAGACCGCCGATTATCTGGTCAAGGGCGGAAATGTGGGCATCTTGAAGTCCGGCCTGCTGGGCCTGCTGGCTACGGGCGAGAAGAAGTACATTGACCATGTGGGCAAGGTTCTGCGCGGGTGCCCGTTTGCCAACCCGAATAACGACGCTGTGTTGCCCAAAAGCGGCTACGTCTGTTGGTACTACGCCTACCAGGCGCTCATCCTCACCGAATACTATCTGCTGACCGGTGACGAATACGTTTTACCGGCGATTAAAATGCACGCGATAGCTATCGCCAAAGGCCAGGACTCCGCCGGCCTGTGGAACCACCGCATAGCGTTCCCTGCCAATAATTTCGGGAAGCTGCACGGAAGGCTCAACGGATATGGCGCCATCAACCAGCCTTCGGTTTCGCTGTGGACCGCGTTGATCCTGGCTGAGAAGTGCGGTGTTAAGCATCCTGAAGTGCGCGCCGCCGTCGAAAAAACACACGCCTTCTACAGCAACTGGATCGGGAAGGGTGCGCTTCCCTACGGAAACCACGGTCCCATGGAGGAGGTTCTCAACAACAACGGTACGAGCGGATCGATCGCGGTGGCGTATGCACTGATCGGAAACAAGAAGGGCGCCCGGTTCTACTCAAGGATGGCCGCCGCCGCTGAAGATGAAATACTCACCGGGCATACCGGGCCCTGGTGGAACATTCTTTGGTCAGGTCTCGGAGCCAACGTGTCCGGACCTGAAGTCGCCGCGGCGTACAACAAGAAGCTCCACTGGCTGCGAACCATTACCCGCAGTTGGGATGGGCGGTTCTACGGGATGTTGGCTTGGGGTGTGAGCCCCAAACAAGGGAAGCTGTGCGACACCGGAACGTATCTCATGAACTACAGCGCCGGTCGCCGGGCCATTCACATCACAGGCAAGGGCATGGACAAATCGCTCTGGTTGACGGGCACTGCCGCTACGAACAGCACCGCCGACGGGACGATCGGCCCGGGCCAACAGAATGTAAAATCACTGCTCGCCTTGCTGGGCAGCCCGCTGCCCCGCGTGCGCCTCAGGGCGGCGCAACTCCTGGCGATACGGGACGCGAAAGTAGCTGATCAACTTATGAAGATGCTCGCAGAAGGCTCCCGCGAGCAGCGCATCGGCGCGGTTCACGCCATCGGGTGTCTGAAGATCACCTCAGCGGCCGATGAACTCATGACAATCATCAAGAACGATAAGGATAATCTCTGGGTCCGTCAACTTGCCGTGAAGATCCTTGCCGGGATGAAAGTCGGTAGGCAGTACGGGCCTGAACTTCTCAAAGTTCTGGTCGCCGACAAACCGTATGACCCGTTAGGCGACCTTGACCTCTATCTTGGTCCGGCGCTGGTCACGACCCTCGGACCGAATCCCTACGCATTGAAACTCGACAAGGATGTATTCTATATGGGCGTCGCCAAGCTGCTCGATCATAAACAGTCGCGTGCTCGGGGGGCTGGCATGACGCTGCTTAAGGATATCTCGATTGAAGATCTCCCGCGAATCGTCGACAAGATGGTGTATGTGATCCAGGATAAGGATCGCAGTTATACCGCTTACGCCGGCAATGGTCGCCAGGAGGGCCTTGAGACGCTCTACCGGCTGGGCGTCAGGGAGAGCATCGAAATGACAGTCAACACCATCAAGGAACCGACCGGCCGCGGCGGACCGCGCGTGCGCGGGCGCACCAGACTGCTCAAAACCTTCGGAGCCGAAGCCAAGTACATCATCCCGCAGATCAGAGAGGCGCTAGGTAAGAACGCCGATGAAATCATCAAGATCATCGAAGCGTCCCATACGTCGAAAAAAATGATCAGCATAGAAGAACTGAAGCAAAAAGCGGCGAGCAAACAGTAATACTTCGGACATCAGCAGACAAAAGAGAATATACATGAGTACAAAATCAATTAACGTCGTTGTATGCGCTGTGCTGGTCGCAGCTTCGGCCGCATCCGCATCGGCCGAGAAACCCGCTTCCTTCTTCACCGAACCGATTCTGTTTAATTTCACGGGCCCCAATGAGACTACCGCGGTCCAGAGCATCGATCGATTCGGACCGGTTGGCATCAGTATCACGCTGAAGCTGCCTCCGTTTCAGATGTACGTGAAGGCTGTGGAGGAAGGCTCACCGGCCGATGTTACCGGTAAGCTGAAACCGGGGCAGAAGATCGAGAGCATTAACGGGCAGGTGCTGAAAGATGTCGATCCGCGAATTCAACTCGCAAAGATCATCACTGACGCCGAAGCCACTGACGGTCGCGTGAAATTTATCATCAAAGCGACGCCCGACGCCAAAGGCCAAGAGGTTGTCGTCAATATCCCCGTGCTGGGACCCTACAGCAACACCTGGCCGCTGAAGTGCAAAAAATCCGACAGGATCGTTCGCGACATGGCCAGGTGGGTAAAGACCCACGGTGGTTATGACCTTGACACCCAGGGGTGGAAATCGCTTAACGGTTTCGGCATGACCTTCCTTCTGTCTACTGGAGACCAAAGCGATCTGGAGCATGTCCGGGGCTGGATTAAGAAGGTGGTTCAGCAGTACAAGGATGCAGATGAGATCCTGCTCAAACCATGGGTGTTTGGTTCGGCGGCGATCCCGCTGGCTGAGTATTATCTGCGCACTGGTGATAAGAGCATCCTGCCGGTGATCCAGAAGATCGCCACCCACGTTGCCGGCACGATGTACAACGGCGGGTGGAGTGGTCGAGGCGGGTTGGTGTTCGGCTACATGGCGGGCGGGCATATGAATGCTGCCGGGATCCATGGCCCGACCTTCCTGGCCCTTGCCAAGGAGTGCGGTGTGAAGGTTGATGAAAAAATCCTCATCGCGTCGCTCAAGCACTTCTACCGATTCGCCGGCAAGGGCAGCGTGCCCTACGGTGACCATTTCCCCGAGACCTACTTTATCGATAACGGTAAGACCGGAGCGTTGGCTTTCACCATGGCCGCTGCGGCATCTCTCATGCCTGACGGTGAGAACTCGGTTTACGCCAGGGCTCGTGACATCAGCGCGATGCGCGGGTTCTACGGCACGAACTACATGCTCACCGGACACACCGGCGGGGGGATCGGTGAAGTGTGGCGCGGTCCGGCGATGGGATTTTTGTATGAGAAGGAACCCGCCAAGTATCGTTCGTTTATGAACGGTCGTCTGTGGCACCTGGAGTTGTCTCGCAGGTTCGACGGTTCCTTCGGTATTCTCAACGGAGGCAATCGCTACGACCAGCCCGCCACCTGGGGCCAGATGATGGCGTTGCAATACACCGTTCCGCGCAAGACGCTGCGCCTTTCGGGCGGACCCCGCACCAAGTGGTCCAAGCCCTACAAACTCCCCGGGACTCCCTGGGGCGTCGAGGCGGATAATGATTTCTGCGAGACCAAGCCTGCTGTTGACCCAGCAGGTAAGCTACCGGCCTTCGACGACAGTATTGAAGGCGGGCCCATTAATGGTATTGAACGTTTCTTCAGGGCCACTGAAGAAACAAAGGCCCTGGCGTTGAAACACTGCCTCCACCCGGACCACGAGGTGCGCCGGGAGATCGGCGCCGGCTATGTAAAGCGTAATGAACTGGACAAGCATATCGTAGGAATGCTAAAGCACAAAGACGCCCGTGTCCGGCGTGCAGCCCTTTCGGTGATTCACTCGGTGCACAAGGGAACTCATGTCTTGCCAGCCGACCGGTTGACCGACGAGATGGTCGAGCTGGTTCTCGCCATGGTGAATAATCCCAAGGAGTCGTGGTGGTGTGTGGAGAACGCCTTGCGAGTGATGAGTATTCTGCCCAAGGAGAAAGTTGCACCTCACCTGGACCGTCTGTTCTACTTCCTGGCCCACGATGAATGGTGGCTCCAGCATGCAGCCCTGCAAGCTCTGGCGCCCTTGGTGGTGGATGATGCCTACTACGAAAAGATCCTACCGAAAATCGGCGAGATGGTGGTCACCAACACCCACTCTCAAGCCACCAATCCGATACAGGAAATCACCACACGCCTCAAAACTGCCAGCCCAAAGGTGCAGAAGGCGGTGCGATCAATGTTGACCGCAGCCTATGCTGGTTTCCCCGCCGAGTTGCACGCTCCAGCCGGTGACGCCGCAGCAGAGCAACTCAAGGGTGATATGAAAAAATATGTCGTCCCGGTTTCACTGAAACAGATCGCAGGCGACATCATGAGTACGCCGGGGGGCTATAACGCCCTGTTCAAGGTGTCGAAAACTCGTCATCCCGAACAGATGCTTCCCTACCAGGAGAACTACCTCCGGGCCGACTTTTCCACCTTCTCGCCCGATATTAAAAAGGTGCTCAAGCCCATCACTCTTGAGCAGTTGGCTCCGGAGTTTGTGGCCCGTAATCTCGGTACACTCAGAAATGAGATCGCCAGGGGTGGTAGTCCCTACTGTAGCCTGAGTCAGTTGGCAGGGATATACCGCATGGCCGGTGTTTCCGATTACGACTGGCGTAACTTTGGCCCGGACCGTAACGAGATGACATGGCACTATTACAACTTTGACCCGAATGAGAAGAAGGCCTGGACTCCGGGAGGCGACCGCAGCCGCAAGATGACTCTGCCTGAAGGAATGGAAAAGTGGATGTCGCCAGACTTCGATCCCGCAAAGGCCGGCTGGAAAACAGGCAAATCGCCTTTCGGTCAGTTTGACGGTAAGCTGCGAACAGCCAGTCCGGCTGACCGGTATACAGGTTGCACCAACCCGATCTGCCGCTGTGGCGACCCGATGAAGACCATGTGGAAGAAGGAAGTTCTGATGGTCAAAGGCAAATTCAAGTTCCCGCCCATGAAAGCGGGTTACAGTTACCGGATTCTCTTTGGCGGAGCCTCTCATGTGGGCGTGGGTAATGGGCCAACCGTGTATATAAATGGCCGGTCGGTTGCCAACGGCCGAGCCCGGATCAGGCGTAACCGCGGCGGGCGGCCTCGCGGTGCGTTGCTCTCATCGGGCATGGCGAGAACCTTCTCGGGCCAAGAGGTGGAACTTGCCGCCATTGGCCATTTGAACATGCATCACCGCAGCAAAAAGATCCACGGCTTCCTTACCGTCTGGATCGAGGAGATGAAGAATCCGCCGGTGACAGATGAACTGGCATGGAAAGGGCTCCGGCGGATTCCTATGCAGTCCAGTGCCTGGCAGCAGGACCAGGATACCGATGTGGCTGAAATTATCTCCGACGAGGGGCTCTTCCGTTTCGACGGCGCCTTTGTCGCCAATCCCAGGCTTCTCGGTACCTGGACGCCTCTTGGCAAGGTCGCTGATATCAACGCCTTCAAACCAGGCGCCGAACTTGACCAGGCCAAACCGCGATACCGAAGCATTACTCTCATGGACAAAGGTTTCACCAATATGACCAGTCACTACTGGTCTGGCGACACCCTGATGGAAGTGAGCAAGGTACCGGTAGCCCTGAAAATGAAGACCAGGACCATCGACAAGGATGAGTATCTCTTCATCGAGGCGGGGGGCTTTACCTACTACTATGAGCGCCAGACCTATAAGCAACCCCGCACCTGGAAGAGCCCCTGGTTTGTGCTGAAACGAACGAAGTAGAGCCCCGCCCGAGATGACGTCTGGGCGACCGACAGAGAGTTGCATTCGGGTCGCAGATTGTGCTTGACAGTGTCTTTGAGAACAAAAGGGATATCGAACCAAAGGATGCACAGTGACGGGGGGGATGAACGGCGAATGTCCAATATCCAACAAGAAATTTCCAATTTCCAAGTTAACGGCAAAAGCAACGACAACGGCAAAGACGTTAAGCCGTTGCCGTTAACTTGGAACTTGGAAATTCCTTGTTGTTCGGTTGGATGTCGAAGATCCGCCGAAGGAGGATTCATCCGTGCCGTGCGTCCCCGGTAATGAGTGAAGAACCGCCAACCGCCACGCCGTTACTCCCATTCGATGCGGTAGTCGACGCGGTCGATCTTGTTGGTGACCTTACCGGTTGTCTGGTCGAAGTCCAGCAGGCGAACTGGCCAACTGTAGGTTCGCGTACCGTCGGCGTGTTCGTCGGACCATAACTTTTCGTTCCAACCAAGCGGTTTTGGCGGGCTTTGGATTTGTTTGATGCTCTTGATCTTCCTGGACGTGCGGATTTCGGCGTTTACGCAATGCCGCTCGATCCCATACCCGCCGCCGAACCAGTTCCGCGACACGTACACCCCGGGCCCGCGACAAGCGTAGAGTTTCTTACCGGTCCACTTCTTCCAATCTTCAGGTACGCGAATCTCCACAGGCCACCAGGCGCCGGGACCATGCACCGTCACCGTATCGCCCTTGACCGTTACATGCGCCGCAGCCGCTTTTGGCGCGGCGGGCAGTCGCATGCGAAACGCCGGATCGCCAAACAACATGCGGATGTTCAAGCTGTAACGCAGGGGTCCGCCTCTTTCCAACTGCCCGCGGTCCATCGCCTCAAGGCACATGCTGTTCTGCGACATGCGGTGCGCCTGACCGATCGTCTTACCGCCCAGCACCCCGTTCCAGAACGCCATCCGCAGGTGCTCCTGGTGCCCTATGCCAGGGCGAATATTACCAACGAACCCCACCGCCCCATTTCGCAGGAACCTGGCGACTACCGTCTGATATTCCGCGTCGCGATCCAACGTCGCGGTCAAACACCCGCCGGATTCCACCATCGCCGGAGCCAGCAAAACCTCTGAATTCCATGTATAAGTCTGCCCGAGGGCTTTCCAATTAGAGTGGGCCATGTGCGTGATCGCAGCCACACTCGACAGCGGTGATGACTGACCTAACTCCCTTTCCCGCTTCCCCCTGACGCCCTTGGCGGGCTTGACCAACCACTTCAGGTCGTCCACATCGTGATGAAACTGTTTGGTAAAACCGCGATTCTTGAATAACGGCCAGTACGTATTTTCCCAACGCGCCTGCCCGATTTGGTCCTTCCACGACGCGTCCAGCAGAGATTCGTAGGTGATGACTCGGCTTGCATACAGCGTCGCCAGCGATGCGTTTTCGCCTATCAGGCGGGCGGTGGCGATTTCCGCAAACGCGTCGGTGTCGGTGTTGGCGTAGGGGTAATCGGTCAGCACGTCGCCATATCTCGCGCTGGGTTCGCGCTGAATCACCGCTTGCGGAAATGCGTCGGGGAAACCAACAATGCACAGATGCTCAGGCCGGGCACCGGCGGCTTGGTACAACGCCTTCAGGTCCTGGCACACTTTCTGCGCGGTCGGCCAGGTCAACCGGACGTCCGCCTTACCCACACCACTATTGGAGCCCATGGTTATCGCATACGACTTGGCTCCGAGGGTCACAATCTCACCGTTCTTCAGCGGGCCTTCGCCCTTGGCGTCAAACGCGTCGTCACCGTTGAAGTCAACGTAAAGACGATACGGTTTGATCGTGACGATGAAGGCGTAGTCCTTCCCGTCGAGCTTTATCACGCCGGTTCGCGGGAGGTCCCTCTTGTTCTTCGAGGGCTTCTTTACGGTAATGCCCTTGGGCGGGTCGCCCTTGATCGGTTCGCCGGCGAACGGGGTTTTCCATCGCATCTTGTAGTTCAGCGGAACCACCGCTCCGCCGCGTCCGGCCGCCAGCAGCGAACCGGCCAGCGACAGCTTCCTGATGACCGTATCGGTTCGGTCAGTCGGATTCACCGCGGCGATGTAAGTGATCTTGCGGTCATTCTTCCGCATCCAGACGAGCATGGCTTTGGCGTCGGCAAGGCGAGTAACCTTAATGCTGCTCAAGCCGAACTTCGCATTTCCAACCACGAGCACTCGCTTGGCGGTCAGTCTGCTCAGTTCGCCGGCTGTGGCGCTCGACACGCCGTGGCGTCCGCAGAACAGCAGCGGTGCGCCCAGGCGGCTTGCCAGCGACGAGGCCGCCAGCGCCGATGCGTAATCGTCCTGTCCGCAGAGCACCGCTGTAGGGCTGGTTTTCCAGAACGCCTTTGACAATTCCACCGCTGCGGCGTCGGCTGACTTACTGGAAACGGTGTACGTCCGCGTGGGTTTGTATCTTTTCAGGTAGTCGCGAATTTCCACCCCGATATCGCCCTTGCCCGGTAGCGACATCACCGCGGGCTTACCGCCGGTAGCGACCATTCCAGCCGGGACGCCGGCAAGATACGCCATCTCTCCCCACCCGGCCTGATCGGGAACCGGAACGAAGATCACAACCCGCTCGGGCGCTTTGGCCGGCGCAGCGAACACCGCGGCGCCGCTCCACCCGAAAATCAGAACGGCAACGATAACATTCTTAAAAGACATCATTTTCACAGGCGGTTCCTCAATATTTTGTAATTACAATTGATCGTCGCTTTCGGTTACGAATCGCACAAACATCCAAACGAACCAAAAGCCTCGTCTATTGCAGATCAACGGATTGGCGGTTGCCCTTCAATATTCTGGTAGCGGCGACGCACCCTCAGTTGGTGGCGGTGATCGCCTGCGCCCTGTCGAAGGGGCCGTCGTCGCACGGTGACGCGGGATCAAACCTCTTACCTTCTCACCAGTTCACCAGTTATGTTCAGGATCGGTTGACTTACTGCTGGCCTCCGGCGATCATCAGGCGTTACAATGGTTCGCTATGACTGGAATTACGCGATATTGCATTCTTGCCATCACCCTGGCGGCGTGTCCCGTCCTGGCTGCCGACGGGCCCGAGCCGATGCATCCCAAGCGACTGAGATTGGCGATGTATCCGTATTTGCGAGGCCGCCTGACTGAGGCCCGGGTGGCCGAAGGCAGGCGGATCGCCAGCGAATTGACGAGCATTCAATCGGCGTGGGACGATGCGAAAACCACTACCGCCCAGCGGGCTGAATTGAACCGACGATTGAATCTGCTCGCCGCGACTTTGAAGAATACTCCGGCGATACGCACCAATCCGTACGACGCTCAGGTTGACGCAAATCTAAAGATGATGAAAGCCGCCAAAGAGCCTCGACGCATTCGTGCAATTGAGGCGTTGGGATATCTCCGCGCGTACCGCTGTGCCGGCGAAGTGGCTCGATTGATGAGCGATAAATCCGTTGGCGTTCGCCGCCAAGCGGCCGAAACTCTGGCGTGGATCGGTGGGCGAGCGGAGATTCCCGTCCTGCTGGCGGCGTTTGGCGATTTGGACTGGGTTGTTCGCCAAGGCGCATGTGCTGCGTTGCAGAACATCACCGCCATGGAGCTGCCTCTTGACGCACTGGCCGACAAAGAGACCCAGCGAAAGCAAATCGCCGCATGGCGACAGTGGGCCAGATCGCTCCGCCCCGGCTTGTTGCCCGCCGAGTTGGTCAAGCTCGCGGCGTCTGACGATTATGAAGATCGATTGCGAGCCGTGCGGGCCGCAGGCTCGCTCGGCGGAGCCGGAGCCTCGAAGCTTGTTGCGAAAACCCTCCGCGCCAGTGAACCGGACAAGACCGCCGCGCGCAATCTGGTCAACGTGTTTGCTCCGGCGGCCAGTCGGAATCAGACTCCCTTTACAATCATGCAGGCCGGTCTTCGCTCGCTGGGACGTCTGCGCCAGCCCGAAGGCCTGCCGGTGCTCGGCGAGTATCTTGGCAAGATCCAGTTCACCCGATACGCCGCCGACGGACTTGGCGAATATGGCGGCGACGAGGCTACGCGGGCTCTGCTGGAGGCTGCCGATCGGTGCGTACCGGGCCTCAAGGGCCCTTTTCAGCGCGCCACGGACGATGTCGAGTGGCCCGCCAATCCGCTGAGCACCGCATTTGCAATCTACTCGGCGCTGCTGCGGTTGTCTGTCGAAGGTCAGGATGTTATTCGCCTCGTTGAGATCGCCCATGGAGCGGTCGGGCAGGTTCGCAAACAGAACGATCGCGGAGTGTTCTACAAGCCTGAGGTCACCCGCGTGGTCGCACGATACATACTGGAAATGACCGGTCTGCGGCGTATCTGCGTGCGGGAGGTTTTTAAATCGCTCGGCGTCGCCGACAAGCGCGACGAATTGCTCCCGGCGCCTGGTTCGATCAAACGGTTGGCGGCGGCCTACAAGGATGAACTCCTGCCGGGCTTCTGCGAACCGTCTGACGGACCGACGCTGATCAAGCTGCTTACGCACGATTCCAATCGCGTGCGAATCATGGCGTGTAAGGCGCTGATGTTCGCCGATGCGAAAGACACTGTCGGTCCGATCGCAAGACTCCTGGCCGCCTCCAAGCCCGAAGCCGACTACGGGTTCGTCCGCGATTTCCTGCTCGATCCGCACCGCGACCCGCCCGGCAGATGGCGCGGAACCTTCGCCAGAGCGCTGGGAGCCTTAGGCGGCGACGATCAGGTCCCGCTGCTGGCGACGATAATGAACGATACTCGCTCGGTGCTCGATGTTCGCTACGCGGCCGCACGAGCCCTGGCCGACATCGACACGCCGCGAGCCGTCGCAGCGCTCAAACCGGCGGCGAAATCGCACGACTTCCACAACATCCGCCTGCTGGCTC
>JABGPF010000004.1:0-18429 GCA_018645065.1 Phycisphaerales bacterium | reverse complement strand
CCCCCGAGCCGATCGCAATGGCGACCCCCAAATCACCGGCGGCGACAAACGCCCCGGCGGCAACTGGCCTGGGTCCAGCTCTGGTCTTCATCAAGGGCGATCACATAATGCCCGACTACTACCTGACCGACATCTGGCGCCAGACGTACTGCCTGACCGATTCGGGCGGACCGGAGTATCGCGTAGGTGACAATCTGTTCGTCCTTCGCCCGGCCCGGCCTGGCGGAAAGCTAACCCCGCTTACGAAGTTCAAAGACGGTTGGGTCGCCAGTTGCGAAGTGTCATACGACGGAAAGCGCGTCCTGTTCACCCGTCGGACCGAAGACAACCCCTGGTGGCAGGTCTTCGAGATCGCCGCCGACGGATCGGGCCTGCGCCAACTGACCTCCGGCCCGTATCATCACCTCAACCCCAACTACCTCCCGGACGGTCGGATCGTCCTGGCCACTACGCGGTTGGGCTTCCGCGACGAATACCACGGCCAGCAGTGTTCGGCCTTGGCGGTGATGAACGCCGACGGTTCGGACCTGCACCTGATCGCCGCAAACGCCGGTCGCGACTGCGAACCGACAATCACGCCCGACGGTCGGATACTCTTCAACCGCCTCGACGTATTCTACAACATGACCAAAGCCGAGATGTCCATCCAGAGCGTCTTCCCCGACGGGACCGGAAACGTAACGCTCTACGGACCCGAGCGCCGGGCCTTCTGGGCGAAAAAGTTCGGCCCGAAGACCGAGAACTGGTACGAGCACCCTTATAGCTGGATGCACGATCGACACCGCGTGGTGACCGTTACCCAACCCCAACCGCTAACCGCCACCGGCGAAATAGTCGCATGCAGCGGACTGGGCCTGATCGCCTTCAAGACTCGTTTCAGCGAGCGGTTCTGCCACAAGACCGACATGGCGTTGACCACCCCGTTTGCGATCGGCGACAGCAGTTTCCTCTGCGCCGCCAGCCAGCGCAATTCCCCGTACGACCGATCGCAAAAACGCTGGTATGATTCCCGCCTTCGGCCTTGTGATCCGAAGACAGTCAAGCGGATCGAACTGATCGAACCCGAACGAGTACGTGACCGCAAGCTGCAGCGTTACACGTACGCGCTGCTCAAGAAGCTCAACGCCGATCTGGGCCTGTACGTCTTTGACGCCAAGACCGCCAAGTTCACCCTTATATACAACGATCCGGCGACTGCGGATTTCGAGGCTCGCCCGTTGGCGCCCAGAAAACGCCCGCCTATACACCCCGATAAAGTCGCACGCGGAACGTTCACCGGGCGGATACTATGTCAGTCGGTATTCACCTCCCGACAGAAACGTGTAGCCCGGCGCGCTAAATGGATACGCATAATCGAAGGCCAACCGCTGGTCCACAAGTTCATGCGCAACAGCGACGGGCGACCGCGATCGAGCCACAACTTCGACCCCGAACTCCGCAATCACCAGGGTACGCTCGGTAGAGTTCTCGGCACGGCCCCGCTGGCCGCAGACGGATCGTTTGCCCTGGAAGTCCCGGCCGATCGCCTCATCCAGTGCCAAACCCTCGACGCCGATCGCCAGGTTGTCGGCAATCAGATCCAGTGGATCTACGTTCGTCCCGGCGAAAGCCGCGGTTGCGTAGGATGCCACAACAACCCCGACGCTGCCCCGATTCCAAAGGCCAGACCAAGAGCCATGCTGACCGCGCCGATTAAGGTCCTCCCGATCGGCAGCGAGTTCGAATACGAAGCACGTCCCTGGCGCCGCAACGACCCGATAGTCCTCGACTCGATAGAAGAACGCTTGCGAACGGTCCTGTCGCTGGAACTGCTCGGGAGACAATGAACCGCCAGTGGCCAGTGACGGCAAAGGCTAAAGACGACGGTTGACAACAACGGTGAGAAGGCGGCGGTGTAGATCCCTCACCCCCGGGCCACCCAGGCGCTTACACGCGGAATCAAATTTCCTATCAGTAACGCTCTGACCCTATATCACTCTACGCTTGCATTTGGGCGAGAATCCAATAGGTTTATTGCTTAAAGGAGCTCTCATGAGAACCAGAAACCGCAAAAGCTACAACGTTCTTATTACCGCCGTACTGCTTGCCGGAGCAGCAATCGCCCAAGGCAGGGCTCCGATTCCGCCCGAACCGATCGGGCCCCCGCCGGATCTGACCAAAGGCGGAAAGCTCATGAGGATCAATTCGTTCCTGCTTGGCCCGACAGGGCTCAAAGGCGCGATCTTCACCAGGTACTACATGACCGATGATGCGCGGCAGATACTGATCACGGAAGTCGAATCCGGCTCGGCGGCCGACGGTGTGATCGAAGTCGGCGATATTATTCTCGGTATCGGCGACAAGAAGTTCGACACCGACGCCCGCAAAAGTTTCGGACGCGCGATAAACACCGCCGAGACCGAAAAGCAAAAAGGCGTGCTGAAACTTCTACGTTGGCGCAAGGGTAAAGAGAATACCGTGTCGCTGCAGCTCAAAGTGATGGGAACCTACAGCGACACCGCGCCGTACAACTGTCCCAAGTCCAAACGCATAATGGAAGACGCGCTGAAGTATCTTGCTTCCGGTAAGACCCAGCCGCGTTTCTCGTTTGGGATTCTCGCGTTCCTGGCCTCGGGCAAGCCTGAGTATATGAAGCTCGCCCGCGAGCGCATCCACGCGGCCAGGTGGGCTGGCCCCGACGCCAAGTGCGGAAACAGCGCCTGGGGCGCCGGTCATCATGGCATCGTAATGTGCGAGTACTACCTGGCCACCGGCGACAAATACGTGCTTCCAGTGATTCGTGAATACGCGATAAAAACCGCCATGGGCCAGGGCGGCCCGGGCACCTGGGGACACCACTTCGTCCCGCCGGACGCCAACGGGAAACTCCACGGGCGACTCATGGGCTACGGCGGGCTGAATGTCGCCGGCGTTCCGTGCTTCCTGTCGCTTACGCTGGCCAGGAAGTGCGGTGTGAATCATCGCGAGGTCGACCAGGCGATAAGGCGATCCAGCGAGTTCTTCACCCAGTTCGTCGGGCACGGGTCCATCGGATACGGATACCACAGGGCCAGCCTCGAGCGACGCAGCAACGGACGAAACGCACTTTCCTCGAACGGGAAGAACGGCGGGGCGGCCGTCGCGTTCACCGTCCTGGGCGACAAGAGCGTCTCGCAATATTACTCCAAGCTCGTAACGTCGTCGTACGACGAACGCGAATACGGGCACAGCGGTAATTCGTACGGTATTTTCTGGGGTTACCTCGGCTCGAATTGCGGAGGCCCCAAGGCCCTCGCCGCCTTTGCCAAAGAAATGCGATGGTACAGCGCCCTTACCCGCAAGGCCGACGGTAGCTTCGTCACCCAGGCGATCGGCGGATACTACGGCGGCAGAGGGATAATAGACGCAACCGTAGCCCACGTTCTGTTCAACGCTCTTCCCCTGAAGAAGATCCACCTTACCGGAAAGGATGTCGCCAAAGAGCTGCATCTCAGCGATAAGGATGTCGAAGAAGCGATCGACGCGGGGCGATGGCGTCTGGCCGAATACCAGAAGATGTCCGCCGATGAGCTGATTAGCAAGCTCGGAAGCTGGTCCCCGGCTGCGCGAGAATGGATCGCAGACTGGCTCGGCAAGAAAAAGGGCGATCACACCGCCAAGCTGCTCAAGCTGCTGGAAAGCGACGATCACTGTACGCGCGCCGGAGCCTGTGCGGCGCTGGGATACCAGGGCGATCGGTCGGCCGGCGCCATCGATGCGATTACCAAGGCCCTGTCGGACAAGCACGAGGTCGTACGAGTCGCAGCCAGTTACGCACTGGCGCGAATCGGAGCCCCCGCACGACGGGCAGTTCCGGAGATGTTCCGGGCCGCACTGAACACCCGGGAAGCAAACACGATGCAGCCGACGCGAACCGCGATCGCCTACAGCCTGGGACACGCTCCCACCGGCGGGGCGCCGATCTACATGACCGGCATGTTCCCCAATTGGCCCAAGGGCGAAAACCCGCTGAAGGGTATTGATCGTGAGATGTTCTATCCGGCGATGAAGAAGCTGCTGGGGCATACCTCGGCCCGCACGCGCGGGTCCGGGGCTTACGCGTTCAAGTATTTGAACGAACAGGACGTCGGCGTGCTGGCCCAGGATATCTTCGAAGTGACGCGCAACGTGGCGCCGCACTACCCGATGTTCGGCGACACCCCCCGCACATACGGGCTGGACCTCATGCTGCGGTATCGTCTCAAAGAGGGCGTGGAGCTATGCATCGAAACGCTCGAGCCGCGAGCATGGGGCGGAAGCCGCCGCCTGCCGCACCGTTTCACAACGCTGACAAAATACGGACCGGCCGCCAAATCAGCACTCCCCAAGCTCAAGGCCTGGCGATGGGATTTCCGCAGTCCCGAGCAACGCATCATGCTGGAAGAGACCATAAAGGCCATCGAAAGCGATGACAAGCCGATGAAGCTGATCAGTCTGGGCGATATTGTCGATCGGCGGCTTGCCGGGTTGATGAAGTCGGTCAAATCGGAGAAGCACCAGGTTGCTCTCTGCTGGAAACTCATCAGGGACAATCCCGCCGATCACTTCCTGCACGCCGCTGCGTTGAAGAAACTCGTCGGGATCATGGGCTCCGGAGCCTTTGAAAACGTGCTGACCGCGGCCGGGTCGCCTGACGAGCGATTGGCGAATGTCGCCTGCGAGTTGGGCGCGAAGATGCCCGAAAAGTGGGCTCCGTTGCTGGAGTCGGCCAAGACACCGCAACTGACCGGAATCCTGAGAATCCTGGGCCGCATTGGCGATCCGAAGAATCTCGACGCGATCAAGAGCCATCTGAACAACCGAGACGAATCAGTACGTATCGCCGCCGTTCAGGCTGTCGGCGCAATCGGCGGAGCGGGCGAAGTACCGGCGATGACGGACCTGCTTGTAAGGGCGCGATCGACTAATCAGCGCCGGATTGTCGCCGATGCGATAGTCGCCGCATGCAATCGGGCCAAAGACCGCAACAAGGCCGCCATTGGCGTGATAACCGCACTTGGCGAAACCAAGGATGAAACGGTGCAATGTGCGATTATCGACGTGCTCGGGCGGATCGGCGGACCGATAGCTCTCGGTGCCGTCGTTGCGACGACAACAACCGAAAGTCGCGAAGTCAAAAGGGCCTCGTTCGAGGCGCTCGGTTCGTCATCCGATCCTAAAGCGATGGTAATCTTGCGGGCGATGGTGGCAAAGAACGGGCGAAGTCGAAGCCGCGGTGAGGCGATTAACGCTTGCGTCAGGCGAGTGATATCCGGTGATCTGGCTCCGAACAAGCGATTCGCACTCCTGAAGGAACTGGCCCAACTCGATCCGCGAGGTTCGGGGGCCCGCAGTGCGCTGGCCGAATTGCAGTGGAACCCGGGACCTGAGGCTCTGGCGATGGCTGTTGAATGGATGAAGAAGACCGACCGTCGCAAGTTCGGACATGCCAGCGAATACGCCGCACGCGCCGCGGTCGCAATCGCCCCGGGTATGGACGCCAACGATTCGGCCCAGTTCCAGACCGCCCTGGCCGCGGTGAGAGAGGCGATGACCATCACGAAAGACGAGAAGACACTAACCGCAGCAAAAGCCTTCCTCGCAAAGCAAGGCAAGTAGAAGTTTTCTATAAATTTGCTGTAAGGAGTTCGCTCAGCTTGTTCTCAAACAATAAAAGGAAATCCGAAATGAAACGACTCGCACATTGATGATTGCTGTAGTGGTGTTGTCGCTTAGCTGCACGGAATTCCTGGCCGCCGACTCGGTCGTCAAAGCCAAACCGTTCGCTTTTAACAGCGTTAGACTGCTGGACAGCCCGTTCAAGAAGGCGATGCAGGCGGTGCGGGCGGTTGATCCTCAATACTCTGGCAGCGGCGACGCACCCTCAGATGGCGGTGGCGGATCGGCAGGCCAAGGCAAGCCAACGCCGTTTTTGGCAAAAAACAAGACCAGCCGTAAGTGACTGGTCTTGTAAGGGGTAACAAACACGCGTGGCAGGATTCGAACCTGCAACCTCCGGTTCCGTAGAAAGTACTCGAAAACGGCCATAAGAACTTATTAGTATTGTTGTTATGGAGATGGTTCCAGCCTCGAAAGCGGCAAAACGCGGCAAGCTACGACATACCGGTAAGCTTGAGACAAGCCCTTATTCCGGGATGTCCAGCTTTGACCTTGGCGTGCTTCGGAGCGCACGGACCGTCACCCGAAAGTCAGATTCTCTTTGTCCAACGCGCCGCGTCGAATACAATCGTCGCAAATACCCTGCGATGTTCGCGGGAAGAGTCGTTGTCCAGTGAACGCCCGCTAACTGGAGACAATCTGTGAAGCGAGACATTCCACTTCTGACCCTGGCGTCATGGTTGACATTGGCGATGGGGGCCTGTGCCGAGGCCAAACCGCGCGATTTGAAGCCGCGTGACCTAACGCCCGTGAGTTGGAAGAAGGCGATGGCCCACGCGCCGGTCGAGATCGTGCGCGACCGAAAGACGCGGGCGGTGGTCTACCTTGCCGATCCCAAACCGAGTGCGACGCTTAAACTGCTGGTTGATGAAATGGTGGAAGTAATCCGCCTTAGCACCGGGGCGGCGCTGGAGCGGGCGGCCGGGCCTCCGCCGATGGACAAACCCGCCATTGTGATCGGTGACTGCGCCGAAACTCGTAAGGCAGGCATAGAGGCTGAGAAGATTCCCATCGAAGGGTTTGTCGTCAAGACCGCCCCCAACCGTCTCTACCTTGTGGGCAGCACGCGAAAGCTGCCTTCCGGCAGCACACGGTGGGCGTCTTGGTCCAACGAGGGCTCGGCGTGGGCTGTGGCGGACTTCCTGGAGCGATTCGTTGGCGTGCGCTGGTATTGGCCCGCCGAACTTGGCGGCAGGACCATCAAGCACGCAAGGTCACTGGTCATACCCCCGGCGCACTACAGCGATCAGCCTGTATTCCGCATGCGGGAGTATTACCCGCACATGGGTTGGAAGCTTCCGGCTAGGGCGCGGTCGTCCGACAAGGCCCCGCTAGCTTTCGGCAAGGGCGCTATCCCCAAGGGAGTTGCAAAGATCCCGATGGCCGCTTATCTGCCGCTGGTGCGTCAAGGGTGCAGTTGGCCTTACAAGATCAAAGTCCATCAGCCCCAACACCCCCCGAGACGTCCGCCTGAGGGTTGGACCGAAGAGCAATATAAGCAACTACTCGCACTCAAAAAGGACGGGACTCGGGATCCCAAGATGTTCTGCTACAGTTCGCCCAAGACACTGGAGTATCTCCTGGCCGGTTGTCAGCGGGCCTGGGACAAGGGGGGTAACTGTTCCTGGGTCACTTCCACCTGCGTGACCGTTTCCCCTCCCGATCGGCCGGTGGAGTGTCACTGTCCCGCCTGCAAGGAAACGCGCGCCAAGGCCGATGATTTCTTCGATAAGGACAGCATACGCTGGTTCAGAGGCCCTTCACTGACGATGGCGCTGTTCGCCAAACGCATGTGCGAGGCGGTCAAGAAACGCTGGCCCGACAAGAAGGTGATCTACCTGCCTTACTGGAACTACCAGGAATGTCCCACGAAACTGGATTTTCCCGACAACCTCGTTGTCCAGGTCGCGATGACCACCTGGCCGATGCCCTTGCGGGCTCAAGACGAGATTCTCCAGGGCTCCATAAAATCCCTGCGTGCCTGGAGGTCCAAGGCGTGTATGCCGGTGACTGTATGGGATTACTCGGTCGGCTGGACGCACGGCCCATACCAATACCCGCACGTCGTGGCCGATTTCTACCCGAAAGTTAAGGATATCGTATCTGGGGTGTTCATCAACGGCGAGAACCTGGGCGAGTGGACCAACACGGCCCCGACGCTCTATGTCTGGATGAAGGCGATGTGGAACCCCAAGTTGGACGTAGATGCTATGCTCGACGAGATGTGCCGCCGCCTGTTCGGCAAGGCCGGCGCTACGGCGCGCGAAATGGTTCGTCTGGAGTGCGACCTTTGGGAAAAGGGCCAATGGAGAAACAGCCGTGTGAAAGTCCCCGGCGGATGGTTCGTGCCAAAACGGTTGTTCGGCATGGCCTGGACGCCGGATTACGTACAGAAGCTCAAGGCGCTTCGCAGCAAGGCGCTGGACGAGATGTCCGACGACCCGGCCGCCAGGCAGCGATTCACATATTGGACCTGGACCTTCGACGCTTTCGTCAAGGACGCTGAGGAGGCCCAAAAAGCCAAACGCAAACGATAAAGCAGACACCCGTTACAGAAAGGAACCCGTCATGAAAGTGCTTTCATTTATCATGATCGTCAATTTCCTGTTTGTCGCCCGCGGCGCAGCAGCCGATGAGCATGCCAAGAGGCGGTTCCGTGGTACGGGCAAGGCCGATCCCATCCGGATCGCCAACGTCCGCCGCTCTGACGGCCCGGCTGCCGGGCAGAGCTCGATCACCCTGGACCTCGCCTGGGACCACTCCTGGCGGGCGGCGTGGGCAGAATCTGCGGAACGGACCGGCGGCAAGAAGCCGCTCAAGCTGGAAAGCTGGGACGCGGCCTGGGTCTTCGTTAAATTCCGTAAGCCGGGCGCCGATGGGTGGACAAGCGCGACGCTCTCAGCCAAGGCGGCTGACCATAGCGCGCCAAAGGGCGCCACGCTTGATGTCGGCCACACCGACGACAAGAAGAGCGCCGCTGGCGTGTTCGTTTACCGCGCGGCTCCAGGGAGCGGGGCCAACGACTGGAAGGGCGTGAAGCTGAACTGGAACCATTCCGCCGACGGTGTAGAGGCTTCGGCGAACGTTGAGGTGAAAGTCCTCTCTGTTCAGATGGTTTATGTGCCGCACTCGCCGTTCTGGCTTGGTGATGGGTTCACGGCAAAATACCCCAACGAGTATGCCGGTCAGTTCGAAGCCGGGATGTCAGGCAAACCGCTGCGGATCGAGAGCGAAAACGCGTTCCTGCTGGGGGGCGAGGACAAGAAGAATCTCAATACCCATGAATCCCATGGAATGCGTGAGCCTGAAGACTTTACCAGTGACGCCACCCAGATTCTGCCTGCGGCGTTCCCGAAAGGCTACGCAGCGTTCTATTGCATGAGGAACGAGATCACCGAAGGACAATGGGTCGAGTATCTCAACATGCAAAGCTACGCGGGGCAAAAAGCCAGAGTCGATCGATCCCACAAGAACAGTCCCGATGGGCCGGCAGGCACTCCCGCGGTCGGCAGAGGAGGAGCCTGGTCGATCAAAGTCAAGGTCTCAGGTGTCAAACCCGCCGGCGGCAAGGGTGGGAAGTCGGCGGTGTACGAAAGCAGTCGACCCTTTCTGCCATGCGGCGCCTTGATCATGTCAGATTGCCTGGCCTGGTCAGCTTGGACAGGGCTCCGCCCGATGACGGAACTGGAGTACGAGAAAGCATGTCGTGGTCCGTTAACGCCCGTTCCGGGTGAATACGCCTGGGGTACGGCGAAAATTGTCGGCAAGACCTATCATAGCCCCAAGGATCGCCAAGCGGATAGATCTCAGGACGGCTATGTGCTGCAAGAGGCCGGTACAGCGAACGAACGGCTCGAATGGAAAGGCCAGACCAAACCGGACGCCGAAGCTGGAAATGCCGCCTGGCAAGGCGCGATGCATCGTGATGCAAAAGGGCGCGTTGATACGGCGATGATCGGCGGCCGCAACATGACCAGGAACCTGCGCGTGGGCATATTCGCCACACCGACCAGCGATCGGCCCGCCGCCGGAGCCTCCTACTGGGGCATCCTGGATCTGAGCGGTAATATGTGGGAGCGCGTGATGGTCGTGGGCAGTCACTATGGACGTGAGTTCGCCGGCAAACACGGGACGGGTATTTTTCGGATCGACGGTCCGCGACTGTGGGGCACGGGCTCAGGCCTGCGCGGCGGAATAGGATGGCCCGTCGGCACCTCTCACCATGCCGTCCGACCCATCGACGCCATGCGCGTATCGTATCGCAGATACAGCAGCATGATATCGCCGTACAATCCCGGGTGGTATATGAATCGAGAACCCAACCGCTGCACCGGCTTTCGCTGCGTGCGCACGGCGATCATCGGCGTTCGGCCGGAAGATGCACCGGTTCTGATTGCTATACCGCGGCCCATGAAACCGCCCGTCTTTAAGGGCAAGGGCGATGCGGGCGGAAAAGTGCTTCATGGCAATCTCAGCCAGTCTGTATCCTCCAAGGTGGGACGAGAGGTCAGCATCGATAGGGTGTCCGTTACCGCCAAAGACGGCAAGACCGCCGCAATCACATTCGACATCACCTGGGAAGAGTCCTTTCGCGATGAAGACAATCATGATGCGGCATGGGTCTTCTTCAAGGCGCGCGCGAATGAACAGGCCGAATGGAAGCATGTAAGGTTGGCCGCCGACAAGGTAATCAACCCAACGGGTTACGGTAAGGGCAAGGGCACAGCGGTGGATATAATTGTTCCAGGCGGTAAGGACGGTTTTACCGGTCTGTTTGTTCGGCGGGCCGGTCCGGGCCAGGGCCTGCTCAAGACCCAGGGCGTGAAGGTCATCGGAATTTTGGCCAAAGCCGAGGTCCGAGCATATGCGATTCGCATGATCTATGTGCCAAAGGGGCCTTATTTCCTTGGCTCCGGCGGCGTGGAGCATGGAGGGTTCTTCAAGTATACCGACGGCAGGCAGCGCATTGAACCCTACCGGGTCACCAGCGCTGGCGCGATCCTCACCGGCAAGAAGGACGGAAAGCTCTGGGCGCGCAAGCAGGGCGGACAACTGAAAGACGGAGGTGAGATTCCGGCGTCATTCCCCAATGGGTTCGCCGCCTTCTACGCCATGAAACACCAGATCACACCGCCTCAATACGCAGCTTTCCTCAATTCGCTGCCCAGGGACCAGGCGAAAAAACGCTATGCCGGCAACGAGAATTGGGACAATGTATCGCAGCCCAGTGACATTGGCGTTAACAAGGATCACTATTCAGGCGGTCAGGGCCAGGTTGTTCGCAGCAATGATCCGAAGGCGCCCTATGGCGGCCATGTGCGAACCTCGCGAGCGGGTGCGGGGTGTTTCGGCTTGTCCTGGGCCGACGGGGTGTCTTATGCAGCCTGGGCGGGCTTGCGGCCGATGACAGAGCTTGAGCTTGAGAAAATGGTGCGCGGTTTTCGTAAGCCCCAGCCAAATGAAGTCGGTCGTTCCTATTGGGGAGTTTCGGGCTTTAACGCCTGGAACTGGAATGCCTTTAAGAACGACGCCCAATCCGAACGCGCCGTAACCGTCAGTAACGAAAAAGGACTTGGCTTCAAGGGCTCCCATGGGCTTGGCTCATTAACCTTGCCGGCGGACTGGCCGCAGGCCGACGCTGTCGGCTCGGGCATGCGCTGCACGCTCTACGGTTACGGCATCTTCGACTTGGCGCGTCCGCGTTTGTCGGATCGTCTGTTGGCGGGTATCGGCGAGCCCAACCGACGCCCGTCGCATAAATGGCGCGGCGTGCGCACAGCGCCGAAAGGGGTCGGGCCGTGAACAGTAATCAGTGGTCCGTCCGATCTGTCCGACAGGTTCGACAGACGCAAAAGCCCAGCGCGATGGTTGCGGTGGAACGTAGCGACAAATCGCCCGCGCCCAGACAAGCCTATACACGTCCAAACCATTTTCGGTAAAAAACAAGGCCAACGGTAAACCGCTGGTCTGATGGGCGCATAAAAACACGCGTGGCAGGATTCGAACCTGCAACCTCCGGTTCCGTAGACAGCACTCGTAAACGCCCATAAGAATTTATTATAATTGCCGTTATGAAGATAGCTCCGATCTGGAAAGTGGCAGAATGCGGCAAACTACGACACCCCGGCAAGTCCCAGACAAGTCTAGGGGAAGCCCGAAAAAGATGACCGGAGCTCACTCATCCGGTTTATGGCGGAGGACCTGCAAAACTTGCTTGCACCGTTTCTGCGCAACACGAAGCCCATGCACCACCTCGCAAATCCTGAATTGGATTTGATCAACACACCGCATCGGATACAATTGTCCTGGAAGCCCCGCGACGGTTGCGGGGAGAGACGCTACCCAGGACACCGTAGGCGCTGCGAAGCGGAATCCCGGTTTGGAGATGAACTATGTTGGACAAAACGAATCGCAGAGAAGCGATCATGATAAGTTCGTTGTGCCTGGTGGTGGGTTTGTGTGTGTTTCCGGCGGCGGCCGTTGACTCGCCCTCGGACGCAGTTGAGACAGACTGGCTTCGGCAGGCGACCCGCCCGCTGGCCAAGCCGTTATCGGCAGCGGCGGACGACGCCTCGGGCGGGTGTGACGGTATCAAGAACGGTCGAGCGGGGTTCCACACACAAAAGCAGGCCAAGCCCTGGTGGCGAGTGGATCTTGGCGCGGTGCACGGTCTGGGTAGAGTCGTTCTCTGGAACCGAACGATTGGCGCTGGCGCCCCGGCGCGGGCGAAGCACGCGATGGTCCTGCTCTCCGATGATGCGAAACGATGGCGCGGGGTGTACCGACATGATGGTACGGTCTTCGGCGGACATTCGGCCGGCAAGCCTCTGACGGTGGACCTGCGAGGACAGAAAGCACGATTCGTCCTTGTGCAGTTAGCAAACACGGACTATCTGCATCTCGACGAAGTGGAGGTATTCGCAGTTACCGAGCCCAAGCGGAATCTCGCTCTGGACCGCCCGGCGACGCAGAGCAGCACGAGCAAGTGGTCGACCCCGGCTAAGCCGAAACCCACGCCGTTGTCTCGGGCTACTGCTGTCACCGCCCACAAGCTTGCAACGAAAACGCTCGCGGTGCTACCTCCCAAGGCTCGCGCGGCGGAGCTGACTGGGGCACTGGCCGCTCTGGGCAGGGACATCGAGGCGGGCGGGCCGGGCGCCGACTGGAAAGAACTCTATCTCCGGATTCGCAGGCTCCGACGCCGGATCATACTTTCGCATCCTCTGCTCGATTTCAAACGGCTCCTGATCAACAAGCGACCACCGCCCAATGCCCATGCGCACATGTGCGAACAGTATTTGGGTCGGAACAGCGCGGCTGGGGCGGGTTTGGTGATCCTGGATTCATGGAAGAACAAACCCCAGGCGACCGTCCTGCTTGAAGGCAAGCTTCCCAAAGGCTCTGTCTTGCATCCTGATCTGTCGTTTGACGCCAAGCGAGTCCTCTTTTCTTTCTGCGATCACACGGTCGTAAAGAACGATAAAGTCACCATACCTACTCAACCGGGGAGGGTCCGCCGAGGATACAACAATGAGAGATACGGGAGGCGCCGCTTTTTCATTTACGAGGCGACAATTGACGGTAAGAAGGTCCGTCAGTTGACCGGAACACAGTCCGACCCGATGAAGACAGCCTACAACCGCAGAACCGTACTTGTCGAAGATCTCGATCCCTGTTACCTGCCCGACGGTAGTTTCGTTTTTTCCTCCACACGCAACCAGAACTTCGGACGATGCCACAGCGGGGTATACAAGCCTGCTTTCCTGCTGTACCGCGCAGAGGCTGACGGGTCGCGTATTCGCCAGATTTCATTCGCCGAGGCCAACGAGTGGGATCCAAGCGTCCTGCCCGACGGCCGCATTATCTACACCAGATGGGACTATATCAATCGCCACAATACCTGGTTCCAGAGCCTGTGGGTGACAAAACCCGACGGTACGGCGACGGCCCATTACTACGGTAATTACACGAAGAACCCCTGTGTGATAGCCGAGACCCGCTCAATCCCGGGTTCCCGCAAAGTTGTCGCCACCGCCGCGGCGCATCATTTCATTACCGGCGGATCGATCATTCTTGTCGATCCCCAGAAGGGGCAGGATGGTCTCGCCCCTCTTACCCGCGTTACACCGGAGGTCAAGTTTCCCGAGACAGAGGGGTGGGGCGGTAAGGGATGTTTTACCACGCCGTACCCGCTGAGCGAAGAGCTGTTCTTCGTGGCCTATTCGCCCGAACCGATCAACTATGGAGTTCGCCCGTCCGATGCCGCGTTCGGGATATACCTTATTGATACGCTCGGAGGACGCGAACTGATATACCGCGATCCGAAAGTGTCCTGTTTCACGCCGATCCCGCTCCGACCGCAGCCTGCGCCTCCGACTATCCCATCAGTATTGCCCGCTCCGGGCGAAGCGCCGCCAACGGGAACATGCACCGTCCAGGACATCTACCAGAGCACCCAGCCAATACCAAAAGGCAGCATCAGTTATCTGCGTATCAACAGGATTCACGATCAACCTACGGCAAAGTTCACACTGAGAAGCCGGGCGAGGCAAGAAGTAGTCAAGAGTGTCATTGGCGTCGTGCCTGTCAATAAGGACGGCTCGGTCGCGTTCACCGTTCCGGCGGACACGGGCTTCCAGTTGCAAGCCCTGGATAAGAACGGGATGGCCGTCATGACCATGCGCTCGCTCATGTACGTGCGACCAGGCGAAACAGCCAGTTGCGTCGGTTGTCATGAGCAGCGAACATCGACCCCGCCACATGCCCCCAAGTTGCCCAAGAACCAGACCGTTCACACGCCAAAGCTCCCCGCTGGCCCGCGTTACGAAGGCGGTTTCAGCTTCATGCGCACGGTCCAGCCCGTTCTGGATCGCCACTGCATCAAGTGTCACGGCCTGAGCGACAAGCCGCCCAAAGGATTGAATTACCTTTCCGGTGAGTCCTACGCCTCCCTTACGAGAGCCAAGGGCATGGTCGCCATCGCGCAGACCAACAAGGAGACGTTCTACAGCAAACCAAAGGACTACTTTGCACATGCCGGTAAGCTGGCACCGATGCTCATCAAGGGGCACAGCAAGCTCAAGCTCCCGAAAGAAAGCCTTGAACGAATCATCACGTGGTTGGACTTGAACGCTCAGCAGTACGGCGACTACTCTTTCAACCGTCTGGAGAACCGCACGCCCGATGGCAAGGGGGAAAAGGCTTTACGGATCTATGTTGCCCAACTGTTCGGGAAAAAGCTTTCCGAGCAGCCTTTCTCCGCACTCGTGAACATTGGTCAGCCCGACGAGAGCCGAATCCTCATGGCTCCGCTGTCGGTGAAGGCTGGCGGTTGGGGACAGATCGAAGAAGGCGGATGGGCGACAAGGCAGGATCCCGCCTACCGGAAGATGGCCGCTTTGATCGATGCGTCCATTACTCCGCTGAAATACCATGATATCGCGGGTACATGCGGCAGGGACAAGTGCGTCTGCGGTAGTTGTTGGGTGAGAAAACTCCGTGCCGGTAAATGATCGGAGCCATTGCCCCCATACCCGATACAATCGACAAGATCAGGAAGAACACACATGAATACAAGTAGACGCCAATTTATCAAGACAATGGTGCTGGGTTCAGCAGCCATGAGTGTCTCCGGCGGTACGATTCCCCGTTCCGCTAATCAGCGCAAGGACAGCGGTGGCGAGGGCAGGCCCAATATCATTTTCATTTTATGTGATGATCTGGGTCCCGGTGATCTCGGTATCCTTTGGCAGAATCAACGTAAATGTAAGCAGAAGTTCGCAACTCCACAGTTGGATACGTTTGCCCAAGAGGGCATGATTCTCACGCGCCACTATTGCCCGGCTCCGGTCTGTGCTCCATCACGAGGCTCGCTTCTCACTGGTCGTCATCAAGGTCATTGTGCTGTCCGCGATCAACAATTTGACAAGGAGCTGCCTAATGAATATACCTTGGGCTCGGTCATGCGGAAGGCCGGCTATGCAACCGCCGCAATAGGCAAATGGGGGCTTCAAGGAGGAAAGTACGCACTATGTTGGCCTGGTAAACGTGGAGATCGTTCTCCCGAACTTGAACCGGGGCATGCATTGCTTCGCGGATTCGATTATTTCTATGGTTATACCGGGCATGTTGATGGTCATTTCCATTATCCGCTCAAATACAATCGCCCGATGTACGACGGCTATAAAGATGTGACAGATGGTCTGGCCAAATGTTATACGACCGATCTGTTCACGGCGCGCACGAAGAAGTGGATTGCGGATCATCACAAAGCTCATCCAAAGCAGCCGTTCTTCACTTACCTGGCTTATGACACGCCGCATGCAAAACAACACATCCCCACGACCTCTCATCTGACAGCGAAAAGTAATTATCCTGAGGGCGGCGGATTAGCGGGGGGAGTTCAGTGGAATGAAGATGGCAAGGGTGGTCAAATAAATACGGCCAAAGGAAGTATAGATAAAGGGATGCATCCGGCATTTGCGAATGCTGTGGGAGATGATGGAAAACCCTGGCCGATGCCAGCCACACGACATGTCACCATGGTGCGACGCATTGGTGATGCTGTTGCGGATATAGTGCAATTGCTGAAAGATCTGAGAATAGATAAAAACACATTGATTGTTTTTACTTCAGATAATGGAACTCATCCGGCAGACCGCCATCAACCGGATTATTTCGATACATTTGGCCCTTATGATGGAAGAAAAAGAGATATGTGGGAAGGCGGCATAAGGATGCCGACATTGGTGCGCTGGCCAGCTGTGATTGCAGTTGGAAGCAAATCTGATTCCCCATCTCAATTTCATGATTGGATGGCGACCTTCTCCGACCTTGCTGGCGTGCAGCCTCCTGCTCTATGTGATGGGGTATCCATTGCCCCGACCCTGACAGGGAAAGGTAAGCAACTTCCAGGTACGGTGTATAGTGAATACTTACAGAAGAGAGGCAAAACCGCTAATTATAAAGAATTTGAACCCTCGCGCCGTGGCCGTCTGCAGGGCCAGATGCAGACCATTCTTATCGGCGACTACAAAGGCGTGCGTGTGGATATAAAGGATCCGAATGCGCCTTTCGAAGTATATCACACGTTGAAGGATCCAAAAGAAACGACGAATCTTGCAGGCAAGCCGGGTGTTCCTACCCAGCAGCAATTTATGGCGGCCGTACTAAGAGTACGCCGGACAAATGCTACAGCAAAGCGCCCTTATGATCACATTCGGATTCCTGCTCTAAGGGGGATAAAGGTGCGTCCTGCTTGTCTGTTGCGCAAAACCTATAAGGGGACCTTTTCCTGGGTGCCGCAGTTTGACGGCTTGAAGGTTTTGCAGGAAAAAGTTGTAAAAGGAATTATTCCTGCAACCGGCGCGCAGCAATTCACAGGCTACCTGAAAACCCCTGTCGGTGGGGTATATGACTTTGCGTTAAAGACCAAAGGCAAAGCTATCGTTCGCCTGCATGACGCCCTGTTGATCAACGCTGACACAAACTACACCGCAGGCGCCCAAGCATTGTCGGGCAAGATTCCCTTGCAGGCGGGTATTCATCCCATAACCGTCAATTACTTGCCAAACCCGCAGGATTCGAGTTTATCCCTGCAATGGCAAATACCAGGCGGAAAGATGGAAGATATCTCACCGGAGTACTTTTCGTGTAACAAACGAATGAAAGGGAAACATGAAGACGAATAGACGAGCATTCATCAGGACAATGGCGCTGGGCGCTGCCGCAGCAGCGGCCACTGCGGGCTGTGCACGATTTGCGCATGCGAAACCGGTAGGCAAGCCAAACGTTGTTGTTGTCTTTGTTGACGATCTTGGCTGGGCTGATCTGGGTTGTTATGGATCAAAATTTCATGAAACGCCTAACATCGACCGCCTAGCCAAACAGAGCGCCATGTTCACCAAGGCGTATGCCTCATGTTGTGTCTGCTCGCCGACCCGCGCTTCCTTGATGACGGGCAAGTATCCCCAGCGAGTTGGCTTTACCGATTATCTTAACCCTAACAAACGCACTGGTCGCAACAGTGCCGCTACACATATACCGGTTGGCGAAACGACTATAGGCGAAGCCTTCCAACAAGCAGGGTATCGGACGGGCTATATCGGCAAATGGCACGTCGGTTCCGAGAAGATTGGTATGCCCAAACAGCATGGTTTCGATTGGCAGATGGCAACGGCCAGGCATGGATTGCCTGCATCTTATTTCTTCCCGTATAAAAAGAAAAGGCCATCTAGCGCCGACGTGCCGGATCTGGAAGATGGCAAGCCGGGTGACTACTTGACGGATGTTCTAACGGACAAGGGTATCGGATTCATCAAAGAGACGGTGAAGGAAGGCGACAAACCGTTCTTTCTCATTCTCGGGCACTATGCGGTCCACACACCTATCCAGGCTCCGAAGAAACTGGTCGAGAAGTACGCGGTAAAAAAGAAACAAATGTATGGAACAACTCCTCTGAAGATGAGGCCCGAGAGGTTAAAGCAACAAGTTCCGTTAAGACAGCAAAACCCGACCTATGCGGCAATGCTGGAAAGCGTTGATACGAATGTCGGCAAGGTTATAGATGCTTTGGACGAACTCGGAGTGACCAAAGACACGATCATTGTGTTCACCTCCGACAACGGCGGATCCTGCATGCCGGGGTCACCGAATTCAAGGCCGACGAGCAATTATCCGCTTCGCGCCAGCAAGGGCTTCAACTATGAAGGGGGAATCAGGATTCCGACCTTCATCACATGGCCTGGCAATATC
>JABGPF010000273.1 GCA_018645065.1 Phycisphaerales bacterium | reverse complement strand
GCCGATCAGCACGCCGAATATTCCCGCCTGCCATATCGCCATGTCCAAACCGGTGAAATGAGCGATCAGTATGCTCACGCCCGCGGCGGTCGCCAAACCTCCGAACAACCCCTCCCACGACTTGCCCGGTGACAACCACGGGATAAGCTTGTGTTTCCCAATCGCCGAACCGGTGAAGTACGCTCCGATGTCAGTCGACTTTACGACCGCCAGGAACATTATCAGCTTTACCAGTCCGTCAGGTCCCGAGACGCGGATTTGCAGGATCATCGCTCCGCCAATTCCCAGGTAGAGTACTGTTAGCATGGTGCACGCTATTGTGCGTATCGCGTCGACGGTTCTGCGGGTGACCATCTGCTCGATGAATATTATGCATATGATCACGGCCATCAGCAGTATTACCGCCTCTGCTGGAAGTTCTGTTGCGACAAATTGCGACCATAGCGGAAGTGTTCCGAGCCCCGCGGCGCCGATTACCGCCGATAGCGCCAGGATCAGCACGCCCGCCGATCCGCATAGTTTCGCCATTTCCCAGACAGCCTGTGCAGCCACCAGCATAAGTACGATGGCGATCGGAAGTCCTCTCAGCACCGCTGATGCTCCGTCGGCCTGGGTTATTTGTATAATTTTCGCATGTTCCAGAAACCAGTCCAGCGTGAGCAGACCGGCGAGTCCGGCGATCATGACGGCGCCTAATATGATTCTTGTTTTCATTTTGAGTTTGCGTCGTCGTCGTCATTCAGTCCGCCGAAGCGTCTGTTGCGTTCAGAGAACGCAGTGAGGGCTTTGTGGAATTCGGTTTCGTCGAAGTCCGGCCAGAGCGTTTCTGTTACGTATAGTTCGGCGTACGATATCTGCCATAGCAGGAAGTTGCTTACCCTCAATTCGCCCGATGTTCGCACCACCAGATCCGGGTCGGGCACACCGGCGGTGTAGAGCGATCCGGTGATCGTGTCGTCGTTGATGTCGTCTATTGCGATATCTCCGTCGACCGCCTGCTTTGCGATTTTACGAACCGCGTTGGTGATCTCGGCGCGGCCTCCGTAATTCAGCGCCAGGCACAGGTACATGCCCGTGTTAGTGCTCGACATTTTTTCCGAGATGTCGATTTCGTCCAGAACGCTCTGCGGTAGCCCGTCTCGGTTGCCGATGTGACGCATGCGGATGTTATGGCTCATCACCATCTCGCGTTCTGATTCCAGATACTGGGCGTACAGGTGCATCAGGGCGTCGATTTCATCGGCCGGTCTGTTCCAGTTCTGCACCGAGAATCCGAACAGCGTAAGCGATTTCAAATCCAGGCGTGCCGCTTCGGTTACTATTTTCCGAACCGACAGTGCTCCGGTGGCGTGCCCTGCGACCCGGGGCATACCTCGCTGCTGGGCCCAGCGACCGTTTCCGTCCATGATAATGGCTACGGATTTGGGTAGGCGCTGGTCGGGTATTCCCAGGTTGGCTCGTGTTGAGGCGATTATTTCCGGCGAGAGCCCGTTCATTTATCCAGGCCTTCGGTTTTCGAATTATGCACGATAGTCTGCGAACGCTCGGGACCTACTGAAACGAACCCTACGGGCGTCTGGAGGATCTCTTCAACGCGATTAACGTAATTCTGTGCTTCGATGGGCAATTCTTCGAACGTTTGGCATCCGGTGATGTCGCAGTCCCATCCGGGAAGCGTTTCGTAGATGCACTCGACGTCAGTCATATTCGCCGGATCGAACATCGTAAGTTCCTTGCCCTCTGATCGGTATCCGGTGCAAAGCTTCAGATCGCCCATTCCCGTAAGCACGTCAAGCAGGCTCAGCGCCAGTTCGTCAACACCGGACAGGTCGGTCGCGAATTTCGCGGCGAAGGCGTCAAACCAACCGCATCGCCTCGGTCGTCCGGTGGTTGTTCCGTATTCGTTGCCCGCTTCGCGGATCTTGTCGCCTATTTCGTTGTCCTGCTCGGTGGGGAACGGGCCTTCGCCAACTCGCGTCGAGTAAGCTTTGATCAGACCGACAACACGTCCAACCGCAGATGGGGGAATTCCCGCTCCGCTCGGTACACCGCAGGCCGTTACGTTCGAACTTGTCACGAACGGATATGTTCCGTGATCCACGTCGAGCATGCTGCCTTGCCCGCCTTCGAACAGGATCGGAGTTCCGTCGGCGACGGCCTGACGCAGGATCCCTCCGGTGTTGCAGATCATGTCAGCCAGATTTTCGCCCAGTGCAATGTATTCGGTGATCATCGCTTCGGCGTCCATCGGTTCGGCGTTGTACAACGCGCCGAAAATGCAGTTCTTGATTTCGACAATGCTGCGGATTTTCTCTGTGAGGATCGCAGGGTTTGTGAGGTCAGCGGCGCGAATCGCAGTGGTGCGGTTGGCCTTGTCGCTATAGCACGGGCCGATACCACGCGCGGTGGTTCCGATTTTCTTACCCTTGGCCAGAGCGTTCTCGCTCAGCGTGTCCTGCAGCTTATGCCACGGCATTACAACGCTCGCGGTCGAAGACACCTTAAAGTTATCGCTCGTTACGCTTACGCCTCGCTCGCGCAATGCAGAGAGCTCTCCCCAGGCGGTGGCCGGGTCGAACGCCACACCGCTGCCCACTACGTTGCAAACGTCCTTACGCAACACTCCGCAGGGTATCAGGTGCAGCGCGAACTTCTCGTCGCCTACAAGCACTGTGTGCCCGGCATTGGCGCCTCCGCAGAAGCGCACGACGTATTTCATGTGACCGGCCAGGGCGTCTACGATCTTGCCCTTGCCTTCGTCTCCCCACTGCAAACCGACTACGGTAACATTTCGACTGGACATATGGCTACTCCATTCAGTTCAAAATTCATAATAAACACAACCGCACTAGGATATTGCCTCAGGGGCGAGTGTCAAGCCTTTTGCATTGCAGTTGCAGGCCCACAGCCCATTTTGGGGTTCATGACGGATTAGTGGGGAGGCGATATGAACGGCGAATATCCAATATCCAACAAGAAATATCCAATTTCCAAGTGAACGGCCAAGGCACGGCAAACGACATCGGCTGAACGTTGTTACTGCTGGACACTATCTCTATCGTCATTATTTAAAGCACTGAAAGGCATCAGGCCGCTCACGTTGTCGTTGACGTTGACGTTGACGTTAACTTGGAAATTGGATATTTCTTGTTGTTCTGTTGGATATTCGCCGTCGCCGTTAATTTCTCGACTAATCCGTCATGAATCTTTTTTTCTTCCAGTACCGTCTCACGACGATACAATATTATACAGGTATAGCAACAAGGAGCACGCTGGTGAGCAGGAAACCGAAAAACAAGGCGATGATGCTGGGGATGGGGATGGATTGCGATGACGGTGAGATGCGCGTGACTAACGCCGATAATTTCTTATTAGTCGGAGGCTCACACGACACCCACGAATGCATGCAGGATAAAT
Organism: Phycisphaerales bacterium; assembly: GCA_018645065.1. Classification (GTDB taxonomy): domain Bacteria; phylum Planctomycetota; class Phycisphaerae; order SM23-33; family SM23-33; genus BS750m-G57. The sequence goes on along the minus strand of JABGPF010000273.1, from coordinate 3,846 downwards.
GCATCAAATTTAACGAAATTATAAGCTCAAAAGGCAAGCGACTCGACCAACTTGAACGACAAGAACTAATGGATCTAGCCGCCGAGTGCGACATGCCAATTATGCCCTCGGGCAAGAAGCCGGAATAATTTTATAAATTCGCAAAAAAAATTAAATTTCTTCTTGGCGCATTTGTCCGACTGGGCACATAATACATTTAGCAAGTTTGAGCGAGAGGTTGGACATGGAGATCCGGCCTGAGGATTCAAGGAAGGTTCATTTTTTTAACTCGTAGAGGTAACGAGATGTTTAACGGAGGTTACAACGTCCGGGCATATCGACCAAGCCACTGCGCAATTCGTAACGACGTAGACGAAATGGATCGTGAAGTCGAACAGGCAAGGAAAGAAAATGTGATCCGTTATGCTGCGCGAGTATCTGAAGGGTTGTCGATTTTCGGCAACGCCGGAGACTCCCAGGATAATATGGGTTCCATCGCTATGTAGCGTACCCCTGCCTTTTGATTGATGATCACGTCGCGTTTGTAACGATTGTTTGTAGGGCTGTTCTGCCGTTTGCAGTTGGGGTGTATCTATAGGTCAAAATGTAGAGTCCTGTGGATTGCCTGATATTTCCGGTTTTCAGGGCCGGCGGACCGCATTTCGAAAAAACTGCTCCCAGATGATTGATACTATTCCTGAAATGTGGGACCATGCCCAAATGAATCATCAGCCTGCATCACGCAACACGACGAGGCAACCTATCGCTCTACCCGCACAGGGTCCCTTGGGCGGTGGGGGATTGGTGCTGCACGCCCCGGCGAAAATTAATCTCAATCTTCTCGTTGCTGCGCCCAGGCCAGACGGATTTCATCCCGTCGACTCGATAATCGCAAAAATAACGCTGTACGACACGTTGGAAATCCGCCCGCGAACAGACCGCAGGGTTGTTCTGGACACCAGCGGAGCCGATTGCGGACCACCGGAAAAAAATCTTGTTATGCGAGCCGCGAAACTCCTCGCTGACCGGCGCGACCTGTGCGGAGCCGATATTAAACTGATAAAAACTATCCCGCCCGGAGCCGGTCTGGGGGGCGGGTCGTCCGACGCAGCCGTCGCTTTGAGCGGGCTGAACACTATCTGGTCGCTCAATCTGCCGCTGGCTGAACTAAGCGACCTGGCCGCCGAACTCGGAAGCGACGTTCCGCTGTTCCTTGGCCCTCCGGCAGCGAGACTCACCGGGCGAGGCGAAGTTGTCGCTCCGTTGGAAGTAGGGCGGTTTGCCGTGATTCTGCTGATGAGCGGTTTGATCTGCTCGACCGCCGAAGTATACGGCGCTTACGATCGCCTTGGCCCGAGCGATGATTTGAACCAAATCGACACGCAAATACTAACCGCCGAACCACCGTCGGCATGGCGCGATAAGTTGCGAAACGATCTGGCGCCCGCCGCTATGAGCGTCTGCCCTGAGCTCTCACTGCTCAGAGAACGTCTTGTCGCCCAGTCAAACCAACCGGTGCACATCACCGGAAGCGGCAGCACAATGTTTATCTTGTGCGACAACGCCGAAGATGCTGCGGAAGTGGTGTCGGGCTTGGACAGCGATCTGCAAAACATGTGCACAATCGCAACTCGCAATCCGTGGTGATAAGTTCAAGGCCAGCGCGATTTTACACACGCTTCAAGCACCAAAGACAAAGCCCGCAGATATCTCTATCTGCGGGCTGCCTTTTGGTCTCACCCGTTTTGCATATAGTTTGCGTTTTAGCGTTTCGGCGGGGTGGTTTCTCTTACTACTGCGCCGAAGCCTTTTGTGCCCTTTGAGTCTTCGCTGAGGATCAGGATCGAGAACTTCGCGACCTGGTCCAGTTCGTTTGTGTTCAGTGAGGTGTAGTCGAATCGGCCGCGAAGGTCGGTGTAACCGTCTTTGTAGAACTGCACCCGGCCGTTGTTCATTCGAGCGTAAACCTTCACGTAAACCTTGGGCAGGGGACGCCCGGTTTTTGCGTTTGCTACTTTAACCTGCCCGTAGTTGCTTATTACCTGGACGGCCATCGAGTTGGCGAAGTACGCGTCGGACTTTCTAACCCCGGCGGCGACTACTTCAACCATCACGTTTTTTGTCGCGTACTGGCTCGGCAGCTTGAAGCTCTGCTTGCCGAGTTTTCCATCGGCGACTTTCGCCAGGGCGACTTTAGACGTTGTGTGCGGGCGAATCAGCGAGAACTGACCACCGTGTTCCTGGACGAACGGATTACGGCTGAACAGCAGTTCGATGTCCATCGGGTAATAGTTCACCGTGCATTCGGTGAGGTTCTGGTAGTTCAGGGTCACCTGGTCGTCAACAATTTTCAGCTCGAAGCCGGGCTGACTTGCCGCCAGTTGCGTCTGGGTCTGGGTGCGGTCCTTCTTGTCGATTACCTGGACGTTCTTGCCCTCGAGTTCGTCTAACTGTGACGCCACTGCTGCAAACAGCTTCCGCCAGCGGTCCACGCCGTGGTTGGCGTACTTCCTGGTGATCCCGCGAGCGACGCTCGGTTTATCGTTGAAGAAGTCCATGTAGGCGGTGAAGTAATCGTATTGCAGTGCGGTTTTCAGTTTCTTGCGATCAACGGCTTTGAAGAACCGCTGTGCCGTTTCGATCCGGTCTTGCAGCAACATATAATATGTTACCGCCATCTGGTCGACGTCATCGAGTTTGGTTTTATACGTCAGCACGTTCATCAGGCGATGATACTGTCCGTTGAAGCGATCGTTCAGGATCTTTCGCTGTTGACTTAGGCGATGGGCACGCGAGTTGACCAGGGGCGAATATTCCAGGTGCTGGTAGTAGTTGCGGACTACCGGGTCAATGTTCACCAACTCCGAGGTCAGGTGCAAGCCGCACTGGTTCAGGAACGAGTTGCTGTGCTGGAGATACTCGCGAATCACGGGTACTTCGTTGTGCTTGATCCCGTAAGACCAGAGTGTGTGATGGTAAACGTGGCGTCGGGCCAGTTGGGCCGTGATGCGTTGGAAGAAGTTTTTGTCCTTCATGCGCCATGCGATAAGTTGCAGGTCGATGCGTCCTATGTTGGCGTCTTTGAGGAAGTTAACGACATCCTTCTCTGACCCGTTCTGCGAGATCCACAACCATGATGTTTTGTCGATCTTCGTCAGCTTGGCCACTACGTTAAGCGTGGGGGCCTTGGCCGATGTGATAAGTTTACCGTTCTTGGCTACGTGAACGGGGAACTGATCGAACTTACCGGTAACGGGGAAGTAGAAGAAGTAGTCGGTGGTTTGGGTTCGGTACGGCTGGAGGTCTACGTGCAGGCTGCGGGTTTTCTTACCGTTCAGAACGGGGATCGCGCCGCGCGGGATTTGCAGCAGGATGTCCAGCTTCTGTCGCGAAGATGTCGGGTTGGTCACTACCACGTGGCATCCGTATACAACGTATTTGAGGAACTCATCTGTCACGTACTTGTCGAACTTCTCGCCATTAATGTGCTTGTATCGCTCGCCGTAACGGTAGAAGTTCTGGCTGACGAGTATGGGCGCCTTCGGTCCGTCGATCGGTTTGGCTTCTTCGATTTCCTTGTGGAAGATAACCATGTTGTTGGCGGCTTTCAGGTCGAGTTTACCGTCGTCGCCGTATTTGGTATCGTGCTTTTTGCTTTCGAACGGGATGTCGAGAACCGCCAGTGCGAACATCATCTCGGGGAAGTTTCGCGTGGCCTCTGCGAGGTTTTTCGAGACGAACGATTTGTTGGCTCCGGCGTCGTGTTTAGCGTAGTCTCGCCAGAAGGCGTTAACGGTTATCAGTGAGGCCTTCTGCGATTCGATGGGCAGGTGGTAGTAGTTGTTTTCGGCCCATTCCAAAGTCTTG
>JABGPF010000272.1 GCA_018645065.1 Phycisphaerales bacterium | reverse complement strand
CGTTGCCGTTGCCGTTGCCGTTGCCGTCCTCTGTGTTCTCGCCGTAAGCCGTAAGCCGTTGCCTTTGCCGTTAACATCTTCTCCGCCGTCGCCGTCGCCGTTCTCTGTGATCTCTGTGGCAAAATCCGTTGACGTTTGTCGTTTGCCGTTAACATCTTCTCCGCCGTCGCCGTTGCCGTTCTCTGTGATCTCTGTGGCAAAAGCCGTTGACGTTGCCGTTTACCGTGCTCCGGTCGTTCTCTGACCTCCGTGTGTAAAACAAAACCGCTGTTGGGAGTTGAAATCGTACTAGAAAAGTGCTATATATGTAATAGTCGCCTGCGCCCTGATTGTCGGGGTGGTGGTTTGATCTGTTAAATGGTGATTTATGCTCGCCCTTACGAAAAAAACCGGATACGCACTGATCGCAATGGGACAGCTCTCGCAGCTTGACGGCGAGACTCTGGCAAGTGCGCGCGAACTGGCCGGCAGCCTGAACGTCTCGACCTCGCTGCTGATGAATGTGCTTAAACAGTTGGCCTCTGCCGGTTATATCGAATCGGTGCGCGGAGCACATGGCGGATATCGAATGGCGATCAAACCGGGCGAGGTGAGCCTTGCCGATCTGGTCGGCGTTTTGGAAGGGCCCGTGAAGCTGTCTGAATGCGTGATGGAAGTGACCGGTGAAGACGGGCAGTGCACCTGCCAGGTAATGGCTAGCTGCCCCGTGACCGACCCTGTCCATCGCGTGCAACGGAAACTTCACGATTTTCTCACCAGCGTCACACTCGACGAAATAGTCCAACCCGCACCCGTACTAACCGAACACAAAGGATAAGCCAATGGCTTTGAAGTTGCCTATATATCTCGACCACAACGCCACAACGCCCGTGGACCAGCGCGTCTTTGACGTAATGGCGCCGTACTTCACCGAACATTACGGTAACGCAGCAAGCCGCAATCATCCGTTCGGTTGGGCGGCTGAGGCGGGCGTCGAAAACGCTCGGAGGCAGATATCGGCGCTCATCGGAGCGGTCCCCAAAGACCTGGTCATAACCTCCGGCGCCACAGAGTCCGACAATTTGGCGATAAAGGGCGTCGCCGAGATGTATCGCGACAACGGCAACCACATTATCACATGCGTTTCAGAACACAAAGCCGTCGTCGACCCGTGCAAGCGACTGGCCGAAGACGGGTTCGAGATCACCTGGTTGACGCCCGATAAGTTCGGGCGAGTAACTGCCCAGCAGGTTGCCGATGCGATTACCGATAAGACGATTCTGATATCGATAATGGCTGCGAATAATGAAGTTGGCACGATCAATCCTGTGGCTGAGATCGGCGCGGTCGCTCGCGAGGCCAGCGTGTTCTTCCACACCGACGCCACGCAGGCGGTGGGTAAGATTCCGATTAACGTTGACGAGATGAAGATCGATCTGCTGAGCATGTCCGCCCATAAGTTGTACGGGCCCAAGGGCGTGGGGGCGCTTTATGTTCGCAGGCGCAACCCGCGAGTTCGATTGCGTTGCCAGATGGACGGCGGTGGGCACGAGCGCGGTATGCGAAGCGGTACGTTGAACGTTCCGGGCATTGTTGGGCTCGGTGAAGCCTGCAGCCTCGCCGGCGCCGATATGGCCGAAGACAACCAGCGAATCGGCGCACTGCGTGATCGTCTCGAAGCGGGCGTTAACGCCGGGCTCGACTACGTCACGCTTAACGGAGACCCCGATCATCGCCTTGCCGGTACGTCGAATTTGTCGTTCGCCTATGTCGAAGGCGAGGCGCTGATGATGAAAATAAAAGATATCGCAGTTTCGTCGGGCTCGGCGTGCACCAGTGCGTCGCTCGAGCCGAGCTACGTGCTCCGCTCGATGGGCGTTACCGACGAACTTGCTCACAGCAGCATTCGATTCAGTCTCGGCAGGCAGACCACCGCCGAGGAGATCGACTACGTGATCGCACAGACGATAAAAGCGGTTAAGGACTTGCGGGAGCTCAGCCCGCTGTACGAACTGGCGATGGAGCAGAAGCAATAGATTACAGGCCCGCAGCGGCCTGGAGAGGTTTGAATAAACATGGCTTACAGCGATAAATTAATGGATCACTTCAGCAATCCGCGTAATGTCGGGTCGCTGGACAAGAACGCCGATAACGTTGGAACGGGCATTGTTGGCGCCCCGGAATGCGGTGACGTTATGAAACTGCAGATCGAGGTCGACGACGACGGGCAGATCGTAGACGCCAAGTTCAAGACGTTCGGATGCGGTTCGGCGATAGCGGCAAGTTCGCTGGCTACCGAATGGCTCAAGGGCAAGGACCTGAACGAAGCGACCGACTTGAAGAACACCGAGATCGCCAGCGAACTGTCTCTGCCCCCGGTGAAGATACACTGTTCGGTACTCGCCGAAGACGCCATCCACGCCGCTATCCAGGACTGGAAGCGGAAAAACGGCAAATAAAATAACCCCGCTTGCGGGACAGGAGTTAATCATGAGCGTTACAATTACGCAAACAGCGGCTGACAAGATAAAAGAAGCCTTCAAGGCCAACGACATGCCCGAGAATTCATGCCTGCGGGTTGGCATTAAGGGCGGCGGGTGCAGCGGGTTCAGTTACACGCTCGACGTGGCGGCTGAACCGGGCGAAGGCGATCAGGTGTTCGAAGCCGAGGGGCTTCGCCTGATATGCGACCCCAAGAGCTACCTGTACTTGAACGGTACGGAAGTTGACTACAGCGACGATCTGCTCAAGGGCGGGTTCGTGTTCAATAATCCCAACGCTAAAGCCAGTTGCGGATGCGGGGCGAGTTTCTCGGCGTGAACCTGACGCTCTGGGAGAGCAACATGACTGAATCACACGAACAGGCCACGCCGGTGAAATGCGCACATTGCGACAAGACAATGAGCACACCGGTTGTCTGCGATTACTGCCATACCATCGGGCCGGAGGCTGCGGTGGCGGACCATTTCACGCTGCTGGACCTGCCCAGGCGATTCGACCTGGACCCGGCGGAGATTCATCGAAAATTCCTGGCCCTCAGTCGTCACGCTCATCCCGACTTCCACGCCGAAGACACCCCCGAAGTTCAGCAGTTGCACCTGAAAGTGTCGGCTGCCCTAAACGACGCCTACCGAACGCTGAAAGACCCCGCCGCACGCGCTGCGTACCTGTTGAGCCTGTTTGGCGGGAAAAGCTCAGCCGACGACAAATCCGTGCCCGACGGCTTCCTGGGCGCCATGATGATGATGCAGGAAGAACTCGCCGACGCGATCGAAGCAGACGATCACGCCGAAATCACGCGTATCGCAGAAGTACTGAAAACCCAGCACGACGGGCTGGTCAGAAGGATCGGAACGCTGTTCGAACAGTATCAGGAATCAGTATCCTGCAAAGCCGTCGTCGACGACCTTCTGGGCGAACTGAGGCAACAACTCAACGCGGTTTCCTACGCGAAAAAACTGCTTTTGCAGGCAACCAATGCGGAGCACGCTCATGGCTGATAATCTGATACTCGGCATTGATTTGGGGACGACAAATTCACTGGCTGCGGTGATGACGCCCACCGGTCCGGAGATCGTTCGCGACGCAGACGGCGCCTCGCTCGTGCCAAGCGTTATCGCCTTCGGAGCAGGCGGCGTGACGGTGGGCGCCGAGGCCCGCGCACATGCAGTCGAGAATCCCACCGCCACCGTCTATTCGGTTAAGCGGTTGATGGGCAAGAGCGTAGACGATCTGGCCCGCGTGATGGACGTCCTGCCGTACGATGTGACGCCCGGGAAGCACGATACGGTCTGCGTTAACGTGCAGGGACGCCACATGAGCCCGCAGGAACTCTCAGCCATAATTCTGCGCGACATTAAAACCCGCGCCGAGGCGATCTGCCAACCGGGACAAAAAATTACACGGGCGGTTATCACCGTGCCCGCCTACTTCGACGATTCGCAACGCCAGGCCACTCGCGACGCCGGGCGAATCGCCGGACTCGAAGTCTGCCGCATCGTCAACGAACCGACGGCCGCCGCGCTGGCCTACGGGCTCGACCGGGCCGAAGACGCATGCATCGCGGTTTACGATCTGGGCGGGGGCACGTTTGACGTTTCGATTTTGAGGGTCTCCGGCGGGGTGTTCGAGGTGCTCAGCACACAGGGCGATACGCAACTGGGCGGTGACGATCTCGATCGCGAGCTTATAAACCTGCTGACCGAAGAAATACGCAGCCAGTTCGGCGCCGAACTGCAATTCCCGCCAGCTACGCGCCAGGCGTTGCGAACGTTCGCAGAGGCTACCAAGGTGAGGCTGTCGACCGAAGAGTCGGCTACGGTGGAGGTCGCACTGGGCGGCGGGCGAGTATTTACCCGCACCATAACCCGCGATGAATTCGAATCGCTTGCGAGTAAGTGGGTCGACCATACGATAGAACATTGTGCAAGAGCCTTGCGAGACGCCGACCTGGGCCCGCAAGATATCGACCAGGTGGTTATGGTTGGCGGATCGACACGCGTGCCGCTGGTCCGCAGCAAGACCAAAGATTTTTTCCAACGCGAACCGTACACTGCGGTGAACCCCGACGAGATCGTAGCACTCGGCGCCGCGGTCCAGGCCGGGATTCTCGCCGGGATCAAACGCGACACGCTGCTGCTGGACGTCACGCCGCTTTCGCTTGGTATCGAAACGCTCGGCGGGGCGGTCGGCAAGCTGATCATGCGAAATTCGACGATACCCTGCCAGGCGGCTGAGACGTTCAGCACCTATGTTGACGGGCAAACGTCTGTCGATATTCACGTGCTGCAGGGCGAGCGAGAACTGGCGAAGGATTGTCGTTCGCTGGGCAAGTTCCAACTAACCGGAATCCCGCCCATGCCCGCCGGAGCCCCGCGAGTGCAGGTTAGTTTCATGCTCGACGCCAACGGTATCCTCGGCGTCTCAGCCAAGGAGCTCCGCAGCGGAAAAGCAGCTTCGGTGCAGATCACCCCGGCCCACGGACTCACGCATGACGAGATCGACTCGATGGTCCAGGAGTCTTACGCTCACGCGATTGAGGACTTAAACGCCCACCGGCTTATCGACCTGCGAAACGAGTCGGAGCGGATTTTGGTCGCTATAGACAAGGCGATCGAAACATCAGGGCACGTGCTCAGCGACCAGCAGCGCCAAGCCCTGGACGCCGCCGTAGCCGACCTGAAAACCAAACGCCAGCAAGACGATTGCGATGCAGTATACGAGGCGATGGGGGCTGCTAACGAGGCAGCTACTCCGCTTACCGAGGCCCAGATGGACGATGTGCTTTCGCAGACCGTCAAAGGGCGAAAAATGGACGATGTTTGAGGCGCCCGAAAATGCCCGAATATAAAGTAACATTCAAACCGCTGGATAAAACCGTTATCGCCAATCCCGACGACTACCCCTATGGGACACACGGCCGGCCTGGCAGTTTGCTGGGCATCGCACTGGCCAACGATATTCAAATCGATTACGCCTGCGGCGGGGTGGGCGTGTGCTGCACCTGCCACGTGATTGTCGAAGAGGGCATGGACAATCTGTCCGAGGCTGACGACGAAGAGTACGACAGCGTAGACCAAGCTCCGGGCAACACCCTTAACAGCCGCCTTGCCTGCCGCGCGATTGTACAAGGCGACGTAACGGTGAGCATCCCGCACTGGAACCGCAACGCCGTATCGGAACACGGATAACGGAGGCTCCGCCAATGCCCGCACTAAAATGGACAGACGCCGACGAGATCGGTTTTGAACTAAGCGAAAAATTCCCGGACCTCGACCCCCTGAAAGTACGTTTCACCGACATGCACAAAATGGCGGCCGAACTACCAGACTTCACCGACACGCCCGAAGCATCAAGCGAAGGGATCTTAGAAGCAATCCAAATGGCCTGGTTGGAATATTCCCAGGAAGACTGACTGCCTTTCCTTTTGGGCGAGTGATAATGAAAAATTTGAATCATATGTTGGCGGTTGTTTTTTTGGTGGTGGGGTTGGGTTGTGCTGTGGTTTCTGCTGCTGGGCGGGTTGGTATTACTTCTGCCGGTGGGGCGAGTAGTGTTTCGGGTAACTTTAACTCGAAACTTAGCGGGCTGCTGTTGGGTGGGGCGTTTCCGGCTGGTGAAACTGCCGCGATGGAAGGTTCGGGCTTTGCGCTGCGGAAAGATATCGCTGCGTTTGAAAAGGGCAAATGGCACGAAAAGTGGGATGAGAAAGATGTCTTTCGCGTCGAACTCTCACCGCTGCACAAAACCAGCCGTTACACGCTGCGGATCGGAAAGGGCGGGCATATCTATTCGATCGTCACGCCCGTTGGCGAGATCATGCCCCCGCAGAACAAGGAGCACGCCTGGGTCGACGACACTTTGCTGCTGACGGCTCATCAGTATGATCTCAAGCCGCAAAAAGGCAGCCCGGGCCAGTTCACCGCCTTCATACACCAAGCCGGCATGTACCCGCACCAGGATTCCAAAGCCATGGGCGGCAAGGCGTTCTATGCCCCGTTGGTGGCGGAGCGTTACGATCTGTCGTCGGGGCAATATTCAACGCTGACACTCGGCATGATATCGTGCGGACCGTCATACAACCGCTCGGATCTCCTGATGTACAGCAAGATCCGCGAAATGGGCGACGGCGTGTTTGAAGTCACCTACATGCTCTACAACTATAACACCTCCTACACTAACGCCCAGGAAAACTACACCACCGACTTCAGCCCCTGGGGCGGAGTGCGGACCAGTGTCTTGCCGAACCATGTGCTGTCGAACACAGACGGTTCGTATCGTCTGGCGAATGTGAATTTCGGGGCGACCGGTTCGATGGTTGACGCCAGCAAGACAGGCGGCTGGGCCGCTGCGGTTCAAGACGCCGGTAAACCTGAGGCTCAGGCGTTTGCGTGGATTTTCGGTACGAAACGATACGGACGGATCACGAAGTTTTCGTATGGCGACGCCCGGCGGGACGACTTCAACGTGCAGGCGCTTCTGATTCGCGATAAATTACCGCCCGGCACGCTGGTCTGGTTGAGAATGTATTTTGCGGCCGGTAAGCTTGGCACGGTGGCGGCAAACGGCAAGAAGTATCAGGGCAAGGTCGCCTACGGTATCTGGTCGATCGGGCAGGCGGAGTCAAAAACCATTCCGCTCTATCTGAGGCGCGAAGGCGGTCAGACGGTCCTGCAAGCCGGTGACGCCGGCCGTCCCGCGATGTACGTATACGCCCAGCCGGTGAAGGACAGCAAGCCGCTCTACCTGATCAAGAACCTGAAAACCGGAAAGTATCACGCCACCTG
>JABGPF010000003.1:5970-46661 GCA_018645065.1 Phycisphaerales bacterium | reverse complement strand
CAACGGCGGTAAGGTCTCGGCGGAACTGAGACAGAAACTCGCTCGCCAGGCGTTCGGGCTCACCTGCCACTACGATACGGCGATCTCGTCGTACCTCGGTGGGCAGGCCAATGACAACCTACCTGATCGAATCAGCTTCTCATACCGCAAAATGTGCGAACTGCGATACGGTGAGAACCCGCACCAGAAAGGCGCCTTCTACGTTGGCGACGATGCGAGCGAACCATGCATCGGGCGCGCGAAACTCCTGGGCGGTAAGGAAGTATCATACAATAACTACTTCGACGGAAACGGAGCCCTGGAACTCGTTAAAGAGTTCGACCAGGCCGCCGTTGCTATCATTAAACACGCCAATCCTGCAGGTTGCGCTATCGACGACGATCTGGTCGAAGCGTATCGCAAGGCGTATTTCGGCGACGTAAACGCCTGCATGGGCGGGATTGTGGCGGTGAACCGCCCGGTAACGGCCGAGCTCGCCAGTGCTGTAGTCGAAACATACAAGCGTTGGGGTAAACCCGCAGGGGCGGGCGGATTCTACGCCGAAATGATTATCGCACCGTCGTTCGAAGACCAGGCCATTGAGATAATCCGGGCACGCGAAGGTTGGGGCTCGGAAGTCAGGCTCCTGGAAGTCGGTGAGCTAACGAAGACCAGGAACAAAGAAAAGTTCCTGAAATACGTAGTGGGCGGAGTGCTCGTTCAGGACCGCGACCTTGTGGGCCTGAACGACCAGGACTGGAAAGTCGTAACCAAGCGTCAACCGACCGAGCAGGAAATGATCGACCTGAAGTTTTCATGGTTGGTCTGCAAGCACGTGAAGTCCAACGCGATAGTCCTGGCCAAGGACAAGGCGTTGCTCGGCGCGGGAGCCGGACAAATGAGCCGGGTCAACTCAGCACGACTCGCCGGTATGCTCGCCAAAGGATATGGTGGTGGAGATGTCGTCGACATGAACGGATGCGTACTGGCGTCAGACGCATTTTTCCCGTTCCCCGACAGCCTCGACTGGGCGGTTGAAGCAGGTGCTTCGGCGGTTATTGAGCCCGGTGGATCCAAAAAAGATCAAGATGTGATCGCGCGGGCCGATGAACTTGGCCTGGCGATGATCTTCACAGGAACCAGGCATTTCAACCATTAGAACAGGAAATAATAAGCGCAAGTAGCGCACAGAGCGTAGGTAGTGTGCCTTCGCCAATATGGGGGGCGAAAGTCCAAACCGCCTTAAAGCGTATGACTGTCCCTAAAAAACAGTGTTAAGGCCAAACTTTCACTTGACCGATAACACTGACTCACAGACAATACGCGGTTCCAATCAGGAGACTCCGTGAATGAACGCTAAAAACTTACCGTTAAAATTTGCTTTCCTAACACTAGTAGTGGCCGTTTGTGTCTGGTCACTCTCTGTTAATGGTCTTAAGGAAGGCATCGACCTGCGCGGCGGACACAGCCTAACGTTTGAGATCCGCACAAATGCAGACGAGGTCAACCGCCTGAAGATCAGGCTGTCTGAGCGCAAAGCAGAACTCGCACAGGCTACCACCGACGAGGACAAGAAATCCCTCGGCGATGCGGTCAAACGGATCGAGAACGATCTGGCCCAAGCGGTGAGGGACACTGCTGCTGACTCATCGCTGGCTGAAGATATGATCAAGATCCTCAAGGATCGCGTTGATCCGCTCGGCCTGAGAATGCTCGAGTGGCGCCCTGTCGGCGCAAACCGCTTTGAAGTGCGCATGCCGGCAGGTAAGCCGGAAACACAAAAGGCGAAAAACGCCTTCAGGCTCGCGCTCCAGAAACTCGAAAGCCGAAATATCGAGAAAAGCACCCTGCGTAACCTCGAAAAGGGACGCACGACGATCAACAAACTGGCAGCAGGCGATGAAACACTCACAGAACTCCTGGGCAAACTGATAACAGCTTACAAAGCATACGAGCAAGGGAAAGCTGACGCTTCTCCGACAATCAGAACCCTCGAATACGAACACGAAGAAGCGGAAAACGCAGTCCTGGCCTACAACGTAGAGACCCAGAGACTCAGAAGCATACTCTCGGGCTACGTGAGAAAAAGCGACTTGGCGAAAGTTAAGGGTAAGCTCAAAGCCGAAAAGGCCCTCACTTCAAAAAGCGACATTTACGATACAACTATCAAAAATTTCATCGCTGAACACGAGAAGAATCCCGAACGTGTCGCAGCCGTTGAGAATATAGTCAAGCTCTACAAGACCTGGGCCAACATGCGACAGGAATTGGAAGACCCCTCTGACCTGATTCGTCTGATAACCAAAGCCGGAGCACTCGAATTCCGAATCGCACCGGTTCTGGAAGGTTCGGGCGCCCAGGGCGAAGTAATGCTCAGTTCCACAGATCGCACAAAATACCTCGCGATTCTGCGAAACACGCTCAAAAAAGAAGGACCTCAAGGGCTCGCCAGACGAACCGATCCTTACTTGTGGTTCCCCGTCAGCGGTGATCGACAGAGCGGATACGGCTCGATGCTCACCGAAGAGCAAGACGGACAGAAATATCTCCTGCTCTGCAACGTCAGGGGAAAGACGCTGCTGCAAAGACGCGACGTTAATAAATGGTCGCTGAGCAACGCCAACCTAACTTCCGACGAAAGAGGAATGCCCGCTGTCGGATTCAGCATGGACGAAGCCGGAGCCAACCTGCTGCGAAAACTCACGCAGGACAACCAGGGCGAACACATGGCGATCCTGCTGGATAACGAAGTCTACTCGGCGCCAGTTATCCAGGCCGTTATCTCATCGAACGGTATCATCACGATGAACACATACGACACCGAGGAAGTCACCTCGCTGATCAAAATCCTGCGAGCCGGTTCGCTCCCAGCCAAGCTGATCGAAACACCAGTGGCTGAAAGTTCATTCGGACCTACGTTCGGTCAAGCCAACCGTGACATGGGCTTCCGTGCGGGCATCATCGGATTGATCGCTGTAGCGGCTTTCATGTGCATTTACTACATGAGCGCTGGTATCGTGGCGATTATCGCCCTGCTGCTTAACATCGTGCTCGTGCTGGGCGTAATGAGCCTTATGGGCGCGGTCTTCACCCTGCCGGGCATCGCGGGCATCATCCTTACTGTCGGTATCGCCGTTGACGCAAACGTGCTGATATTCGAACGACTCAGAGAAGAACAGCAACGCGGAACCGCTATCAGAAGGGCAATGGCAAACGCCTACGAGCGTGCATTCAGCGCCATCTTCGATGCGAATATCACGACGCTGATAACTTGTATGATCCTTGGATGGGTCGGTACTGAAGAAGTGCGCGGGTTTGCAGTCACCCTCGCGTTCGGTGTGATGTTCTCAATGTTCACCGCACTGATCGTAACACGATGGATATTCCAACTGCTGTTGGACAGGGGCATCATCACCAAGCCGATGAAAATGATGCACATCATCGGCGTGCCCAAAGTTAACTGGATGGCGAAACGCCACTTCTTCTGGGTGCTCTCAGGGGCCATGGTCGTAATCGGAATCAGCTCGATGCTGGGGCAGGGACGCAATCTGCTGGGCATCGAATTCTCCGCAGGCACCCAGGCGGTGGTGACGTTCAAAGACGACGCGCTTATCGACGGAAAACTGCCAAACGCCGAACTCGTACGAGAACGCTTCATGGGCAACGTCGAAAAACTCGCCCAAGGCGACACAAAAGACGAGTACAGCAAACTGGCTGACACAACGAGAATTGAAACGCGGTATGACTACGAGAAAGTCGCAAACTTCCTGGACGCCAGAGACACCGACAACGACAAGAAAGTCTCACTGGCGGAATTCAAAGCCCTACCGCAGGCAAACATCGCGTTCTTTGATATTATCGATGCGAACAGTGACAAGGTCCTGGATACGGACGAACTCCAGAACCTGCCCGAACCGTCGTACCAGATAACGACTACTGAAGTATCGGTGCCCAAGATCAGCAAGATCGCCGCAGAAACCTTCGGGACGACCCTGAAGCGGCGTATCAGCTACCTCTCGAAAACTGAAGACCCCGCGGGATACGTCAAAGTCGTCGGGTCGATAGTAACCGAGATCGACACTGAGATTACTTCGAACGGTTACGCCGAAGTCATCCCAAAACCCGCATCGACACACAACGGTACACTGGAGGACTTCTCCGACGGAGTGGTGATCGTACTACGCGGGCTGAGCCCGAAAATGACCACCCGCGCGTTCCAGGAACGTATCGAAAACACCCAAATGCAGCCGGGATTCGCAGAACGAGTCCAAAACCGCATCAAGGTGCTTTCGCTTTCGGGACCCGAGCAGGAACCCGCCTCTGACTTCGCGATATTCTCACGACCCGGACGAGCGGTTGAAGGAACCGAAGTTCAGAGCAAAGAAGTCCTGGCCAGAGAACTTGACGAACTGCTCGCCGAATCGCTGAAACGTGAAGAAGCTATCGTCGCGATCAACTTTGACGCCGCTATCGCATCGGGCGCCGCACAGTCGGCTATCTTCGCGATCATTATGTCGTGGCTGGCGATCGTGCTGTACGTCTGGGTGAGATTCGGATCGATCCGATGGGGCCTAGCCGCCGTTGTCTGCCTGATACACGACGTCGTAATCGTTGTCGGCCTCCTCGCCGCTTCGGTATGGATCGCCGACACCGCGCTGGGCGGAATACTCGGTATCGGTTCGTTCAAGGTCGACCTGGCGATGGTTGCAGCCATACTCACCGTCATCGGTTACTCGGTTAACGACACCATCGTTGTATTCGATAGAATCCGCGAAAACCGCGGTAAACTCGCCAGCGTATCGTCGATGGCGCTCAACGCGTCAGTCAACCAGACGTTAGGACGAACACTGCTTACCTCGACTACTACTTTGATAGTCGTCTTGATCATGTACATCGCAGGCGGAGCGGCGATCCGACCGTTCAGCTTCGCACTGCTGGTCGGCGTGCTGTTCGGAACCTATTCGTCAATCGCCATCGCCAGCCCGCTGCTTATGGGCTTCCGCAAGGCATTGGTGTTCAAGACCGCAGACGAGACAGAAGAACCCCAGGCCTCCTGACAACAAGCCTGATCGACGCAACAATCACCGGCCCGGACAGGACACCACCTGCCCGGGCCGGTTTTTTTATATACTCACGGGCCACAAGAACAACAAGCGGTTATAATCCCACGATCATGAGAGTTACATTCGTCATACTGATCGCAGCCCTATTACTACCCAGCTGCACCCCCCCCGAACCCGCATCAAAACCCCAGACCCCTGTAAGCACCCTTCCGCCCCTTCCGCTTCAACAGGCCAGAGCCTACGCTGAAACCGTTACCGGCCTGTTCGCCTCGCTGGTCGATTTCGAAGACACCCCCGACGGACCGAAAGGACACTCGCAAGTCGGGCAGTTCAGCATCTGGCCGGCCAACAAACGCGGCGACCGCAAGTTCGTAGTCAACATCACGCGAACCGGAGCCGGAGCCCTCGAAGCGACGCTCGGACCGGGCGCAAAATTGAGGTTCACCGGATCGGACATCCGCGACTTCACCGGCTATACGCTGGTCTCGATGGCGTTGTACAGCGAATCGCTGCGAGACGATCTGCAGATTACGCTGCGATCTGAAAGCGGAGATTGGACGAGCCATCGAACGCTCGTAACGCCCGGATGGAATAATGTGCTGATAGATATTCAACGCCTCTCGAAGCGGAGTAACTTCAGCATCAAATCGGTGCAGCAGATCGATATCGCCTTCGCCGACGCGATTGGCGACGTAACGTTCAACCTGGACGACATAATGCTGGTTGATAATCGCCGCCAAATCGAACCGACGCCCAAAGGCGTGAAACTGCTCAAGAGCGGGCTGGATTACGAACTGACTATACCGGGTCGGAAGAAACCGATCTCGCTGGCCCAGAGCAAAGACGGGTTGTGGCGTATGGGCTCGCATCAAAGCATTATGAGGCTCACACAAAACCAGACGCCCCTGGCCCGCGGAGCCGAAGAACTGGGCGTTATGGGGCGCCGCAAAGTCGGGCGAGTCGAAATACTTGAGCACAACGCCCAGCGACTTCGGCTCACGAACACATGGTATTTCCCAACTCGCGCCGGTGAATGGGCGTCGTTGGCGATCAGGCAGATCAAGTGGACTCACGCCATTTATGCAGACGGTTCGCAGGTGACTAACGTCGAGCTGAACAATGCAGGCGGTAAGGAAATTCGCCAGATCGGGTTGTTCCTCAACGAGAAAGTCGCATGGGACGACGGAGCGGTCAGCGACCAAAGAATCGAACCGAGTTTCACCGGGCCTGTAGCGCGATGGAACTACCTGCTGGCTTCGCCAGAGGTCAGCATGCAGTCGTCGTTCGATCAGTACCATCAGCCCGGACGGCTCAAAATCCACATGGGCGCCCCTGATCTCCAGGCCCCAGGCGACGCCAACAACGATAAATTCGACGAATCGTCAGGTTGCTATCACCTAGGAGCCAACGCGGCGGGACATTGCAGATTCACGTTCCATCCTGCGGGCAAAGGTAAACGCAACGCGGTGTTCCAGGTTACTGGTCCGTGGGCCAAAGACACAAAAGTATCAGTCAACGCAGCCGGCTTGGCGCTGCGAGACTTAACGCGACTCGACGACGGAACAGTTCTTTTCGTACTGCCCGGGAAGATCACAGCCCCCAAACGCATAGAAGTAACCGGAAAGCCAAAACCACTCCAAAGCGATTCGGAATAAATCACTAATTGATATTAAACTCGATTAACTGCAACAAACTCTTTTTGCGTTGCTCAACACCTTCCGAATCCGATACAATAAGAGCAGTTATTTATCCGATTGATAGGAGTCACTCCATATGAGTGGTCGCATTAAAATTGGCGTTTGGCAGACTGGGCGGCCGGAGCGGCGCGGCTTTACACTGATTGAACTGTTGGTTGTGGTCGCTATTATTGCGCTTCTGGTTGCGCTGATTTCCCCGAGCCTCACATCGGTGTTCACAGTTGGGCGCACCACTGAATGCCAAACTCGCCTCAAAGAGCTCGCAAAAGCAGTAACGCAAGCTGAGTCCGCTGAAGGTCGCGATCAAGTTCAACCGCTGTTGTGGCAGAGCACGCTGGCGAAGTATCTCGACGGAACCAAAACCCTGATGGTCTGCCCCGAATACGCATATATTGTTGGTGAACAAAACATAAAAGAGGAACCGCCCCTTCCGCTTGAGGACCTGGCTTACTTCAAGGTCGTCAGTGGGAGCAGGGTCTTTACCGAACCCATGGGCAGCGGACCATGGGCCGTGAAGCTCTCCGACGCCAACTACCACAAAGCCATAGCCGACGGGTGGCTCGGCAACTCAAGTGCATCCAACAACTTCCCGCGCACAAGATACGAAGACGGATCAGAAAAAAACGCCAACCCGTACTGGTTGTGCCTGGAAGACCACGGTGGTGATGCGGACTTCAAAGACGTAATGATCAAAGTCACGGTAACCGACGCGGGATATATGCTTGAATGCCGTTCCGGTTTCACCGGGCACAGGAACACAATCCACAGTAAAATCGACGACGCCGAACTGGCGTATGTAAAAAGCAACACCACGCCCGGTTCGCTCCCCCCGATAACCGTGGGAACAACGGGGATCGTATCCAGCTACGGAATGAACATCCACGTTCCAAATAACATGGACACGCCAGGCAGCGTAATGTTGATGGATTAT
Organism: Phycisphaerales bacterium; assembly: GCA_018645065.1. GTDB lineage: Bacteria > Planctomycetota > Phycisphaerae > SM23-33 > SM23-33 > BS750m-G57. The sequence continues at coordinate 38,991 of JABGPF010000003.1, read as the reverse complement.
CACATACTCATCGCCTCGTCCGACGATGACTGGTCAGATCATCCGAACCCCGAAAACAGCAGCATCCCGGTATTCGCGCGCCACAGTGGATATATGAACGTACTGTTCGTCGACGGATCAGTACAAATGATGGACCCTGAAGATATAAACCCGGACAATCTCGATACCGAAAGGGCCTACTGGCGCCCCTGATCAAACCGAAATAACACTCGCAAACTGCCCGCCTGGAGCCATACGAAGTGAACAATATCCCAATGCATCTGCGCATTATGATCGGAGTAGCAGCCATCCTGGCGATTTGGGTCGTCTGGAGCTTTGCGCTGGCCAGCGATCTGTCGCCCGAACTGGAGGCTATACGCCAAGATGGTATTAACGGAAATATTGAGGGCCTGGCGGAAAAAGCTGAGACGTACCCGCCAAAACTCGCCAAGACCGCTATCCGGACAATGGCGCCTCAGGGCGCAAAGGCACTACCGACGCTGGGGTCCATTCTCCTGAAGAATGAAAAGGTTGAACTACGTGCCGAAGCAGCACTTACGATCGCCAAAGCCATTAAAAAAGCGACCCCTGCACAGCGTCCCCTCGCAAAGGAAATGACCAAAGTCCTGATAACCGCCCTGAAAGAAGAAAAAGAAGCACAAGTGAAAGTCGCGATAGCTACGGCGATAGGTAACCTTCGCGACTACAACAACATGGAGTCAGTACTGGACTTGATGGGCGATGATGATCCTGACGTGCGGCGCCGGGCTCATGTGGCGGCGACTAAAATATTCGGGCGGAAATACGAGTTCAACCCGAAAGGCACGCCCGCAGAGCGAAAAGCAGCCATCAGCGGAATAAGACAAGCCTGGGCGGAATCCAGGGGGCACGTAGGCCCGTATCACGACGCCTACCGCGGAAAAGAGTAGACGATCCAAACCAACCGAAAAATCGAGTGAACTGATAATCCCAATCAGGCCGTATTTGCCTGGAATTTGCGCTTGATCTATATCGCTATTATCGGTATACTGCTCCGTTCGTTATCCTAGAAAATACTAAGAGGCAGCACCATGAAGGCAAAAATACATCCGGAATACAAAGAAATAAACGTAAGATGCGCTTGCGGATCGACGTTCCAGACATGCTCAGCCGGCGGTGACGTACAGGTTGACATATGCTCAAGCTGCCACCCGTTCTACACCGGCAAGCAGAAGTTTGTGGACACAGCAGGACGCGTTGAGAAGTTCCAGAAGAAGTTTGGCGGAAACTACTTCAGCAAAAAGTAGCTTCTTCATCCCAATATAACGCCGACGTCTAACCCTCAAGGGCGCGTCGGCGTTTTTGCGCAATCACACAATCGGGCCGAATCGAATCACAAATGAACGACGCGTATTTCTGATCCAGGAAAACACCATGGCCAGTTCAAACACATTAATAGACAAGCTCGACGAACTTGATCGCCACTTCACCGATGTCGCCGAGCAGATGAACGATCCGGAGATCGCGTGCGACCCTAACAAGATCATCGCACTGTCGAAGGAGCACGCCGGGCTGGCCAGAATTGTACTCCCCTATCGCAACTACATGAAGATATGCGAGGAACGCGACGAGGCACAGGGGCTCGTCGACGACCCGGACGAAGACGCCGATCTGAAAGAAATTGCCTCGGCTGAACTCGACGGTCTGAAACACCAAGCCACCGACGCCATGGAAGACATCAAGGGCCTGCTCGTAATGAGCAAGGACAGCGATATCGACTCGATCCTGGTGGAAATACGCGCAGGAACGGGCGGAGACGAAGCGGCGCTCTTCGCGGCGGATCTGCTGGGAATGTACCGACGATACGCCGAAGGTAGAAAATGGAAGTTCGAAGTACTATCGGCGAGACCTACCGAAATGGGCGGGTTCCGCGAACTGGTCTTGAACATTAAGGGCCATGGCGTATGGAGTCGCCTCGGCTACGAAGGCGGTGGACATCGCGTACAACGAGTACCGAAAACCGAATCGCAGGGACGGGTTCACACTTCGGCGGCAACGGTGGCGGTCCTGGCCGAACCGAAAGAAATCGACGTGAAAATCGACTGGGCGAACGACGTAAACGAATTCGTGAGTCGCGCCGGCGGACCGGGCGGGCAGAGCGTAAACAAAATCGAATCGGCGATAAAACTCGAACACATCGAAACTGGGATCACCGTCTCGATGCGAGACGAGAAAAGTCAGCACAAGAACCGCGCCAAGGCGCGACGAATTCTCACAACACGCCTCTACGAGCATCATCAAAACAAGCAACGAGCAGCAGAAGCAGCCACCCGAAAAACCATGATCGGATCGGGCGATCGAAGCCAACGGATCAGAACATACAACTTCCCGCAGAACAGATGCACCGATCATCGACTCAAAGGTGAAGGGCAGGAAGGCGCAAACTTCAACCTTGATCGAATTATTTTAGGCGATCTCGACGGTATGCTAGACGCCCTGGTATCCCACGACAAGGCCCAAAGACTCGCAAATCTGTAACAAACAGAAACGGAAGAGGCTTGTGCCACAGCGATCCTATCGCTGCGGTTGTCGTCCTCTGTGTTCTCGCCATTTGCCGTTAACATCTTTCGCGTCGTTGCCGTTTGCCGTTCTCTGAGCCTCTGAGTCTCTGTGTCGAATATCCACTCGCTCAAGACAAATTCCTCTCACAGATACACTTTCGGGCCAAAGAACCTTTTTTTTCTTGACCCCAGATGTAGGATATGCACTAATTAGGGTGTAGAATGTATTTGTATTACGTGGCTTAATTACTTGTTCTTTGTCCAGGAGTTTAAAGCATGACCCAATTGAACACACTCGGTCTTTTTAACGGTTTGGTTACTTGGTGGCAGATCGTTCTGCTGTTTGTCCTGATCGGCTTGATCATTTTCTACAAGAAATACCGTGACAACCAGATGTAAACCAAGCCTCAGACGTTACACAAAAGCCTATTCACATTTGCAACCGAAGCCGGATTTCCTATCATTGTGAAATCGTAAGGCTCCACGGTTGCTTTTGTGTATTATGGACACACCGTTTTTCGGTGTGAAACTATCATGGCCAGTGAAGGATTCAAACCTGTATACGTCCTGTCCGGAAGCGATGGATTCCTCCAGGATCACTATCGCGCCGATATCATCTCGCGCGTCGTAGGACAGGCCGATCCGCAAACGTGCATCGCAAACTTCGACGGCGGTGACGATCCGGAACTCGCCGCTGTCATGGACGAACTGAGAACGCTGCCGTTCCTGGCTCCGGCGAGAGTGGTCCTCGTGCGCAACGCGGATTCATTTATAAGCAAGAATCGTCAGAAGCTCGAGGAGTACGTAGATAACCCCTGCGAGACTTCGGCGCTGGTGTTGATAGTCTCATCGTTCCCGGGCAATACACGCCTGGCGAAAGCGGTGAAAAAAGTTGGTGAAATTTTCAACTGCAAGCTGCCCGACGCCAGTTCGCTTCAGCAGTGGTTAACAAAGGCCTCGGGCAAGCGAGGCAAGAAGATCGATCCCCAGAGCGCATCGATGCTCGAACAGTGGATCGGCAGGAACCTGGCTGCACAGAACGCTGAAATCGAGAAGCTCTGCCTGTACATAGGTGATCGCGACACCATTACCCCGCAAGACGTATCCGACGTAGTCACCGCCACCGCCGGTCCGGTGGCGTTCGCTCTTACCAACGCAATTACCGACGGTGACACCCCAGGAGCCCTCAAGGCGCTCGACGGGACGCTCAAGATACGCGGAGCCGAATTCCAGGCGTTGGGGACAATAGCATGGCACCTGCGAAGAGCTCTGCAAGCCCAGCAGGAAATCGCCGCCACCGGAAAGGCGAACCTCAAAATGCCTTACAATCAAAAGAACGCTTTTATGGGCATGCTGAGGCGACGGAGCCTGGCGAAATTAAAAGCCGACATGAAATCCCTGATCGACGCCGATCTCGGTATGAAGTCCGGTCAGAACCCCAAATCTGCACTACAGGAACTGGTTATGGCGCTCTGCTCGTAGAGCAAGCCCCCCCCGCTGCGATCAACCGTAAGAGTGCAGCCCGGAGAACACGTAGTTCACCACGAACCAGTTGAACAGCATCGCAAATCCGCCAAGTATGCAGCCCACAGCGGTGACAAGCCCGCGATATTTCGACGGGGCCACCAAACGCACGTGCAGCACGGCAACGAAGAACAGACACGTAATAAGCGCCCAGGTTTCCTTCGGGTCCCAACCCCACCAGCGTGACCATGCGTCGTCGGCCCACCAGGCTCCAAGCAACGTACCCACGATAAGCGTCCAGCACGCGACCTGAGCTAAGATCAGGTTGCAGCGATCGGCAGAGGCCAGCGATGATTCGCCCACCGGACCAAACAAACCGGGCGGTGAACTCGGCGACTTATCGTCAAAACCGTTGATCGCGGCGATAATCAAATATGCGACGGAAGTGACAACTGACATCCCGGCCAGTGCGTGTCCTACGACAATCACTGAGACGTGCACAATCATCAGACCGTGTTTGAGTATCCCTCGTACGCCCCCCACCGAACTATCGACCGAACCGGGGAACAGGACATTACCGAAGTAGACCCACACCAGCACCGCAGCAGCGTAAAACGCAGCGGCCAATCCGATGTAATTGGACTTGCGGAACAGTTCGATAAATACCGCGAGCACCGCAGCGAGCACCGCCGACGAAACCATCGCGCCGTACTGTGTCATCATCGGGGGCAAATACCAAGCCTCTCCGCCGATAATCCATCTGAGCACCCATGCCGACCCTATCACCAGAGTCGACAGCGAGAGCATCAACATCGCCATCGTGCGGAAAAAGCGATTGTCCGACGATATAGCCACGATGAACAAAATAAACGCAATGACAAACCCCGCAAACGCCGGATGCCCCTTATGCGATGCATTGTACAACAACTCCCATCTCATTCGCGAGTCGGTGGGATAAGCGTCACTTTCGGAGGCCAGTTTCGTGATCTTGGCGAGCGTCGCGTTAACGCCCTCAACGTCACGATTCTTCCAGGTCTTGCGTAGATCGGAGATAAGGTCGCATCCGTCGGTATGCACATGCCCGCCTAGAGGCGCCAGGACCTCATTGGTGCTGATCCAATTCGAACCGGAACCCGGGAGTAATCGCAGGTCAATGTTCACAAACGCCTCGTATCTACCGCTCAGGCGTCCAAGAGGCATGCGGTAGGCCTCGTCGTCAATTAAATGGCCCCAGCGGTCGCCCAGCGTGCCTACAGGCCTGACACGTTGCACATCATCCCTGTCGATTCGACCCGCCATCGCCATCCGCCTGACATCCATATCCTGCGAGAGCATTTCCATTAGCGTCTGGCCGGAACCGAGCATAATGGCCGCCGGCGGGATTCGTTTTGTCCGCTGAAACGTTTTCAGATCCGAATCCCGCAGATTATCGGTGACGACCCGGCGGAGTTTCTTCGACTTAACAAAAATCACCGGCTTGTTGAGGTACTTGCCCGCATTGAAGTAGAACTCGATATAGACCGCCGACGCCGGAACTCCGTCGGGCGTCTCGGACCCTGTTATTTGCAACACAGCGTCAGTCGCCAGCGAATCCAACGCGCCTGCAGCACGACCACCGTATTGAGCGGCGAGCGTTCGCAAGGATTCGATATCCAACTTCTCGAAAAACGCGACCGTCTCATCATCAAAAATTCGATCTTCCGTCACTTCGGTCTGCTTCTCACCGCAACCCGAAACGATCGCGGCAAGCAGACATGTCGTCATCAGAATAAGTTTGCGATAGTTCATAACTCCGCCCTCCGTTCATCGGCCTCTGCTGCAGCTTTAATTTTAGCTTTAACCCTGGCTCTGAGGATCAGCGGTTTTATGTAGAACGCATATGGGAAGCCCGCACACAGCATGATGCTCCCGACGAAGATCAACCATATCCCAGGCCGATCGGCCACTCCCAGCACAATCGCCGCCGGATCGTTATAGTTCGACGGTGTTTCGGCTTTGGGCTGCCATGTCGACTGGTGCAGGCGATAAGATCCTATGCTGATCGGGAAGTTCAGTTTGAGAGTCGCTTTTCGCGTATGCACCCCGCTGCCGATATCCATATCGCAGATATAGTCTTCGGGCATTCGAGACGCTGGTGCGGTTTTGAACTCGTGCCTGACGATCTTGATCGGCTCGGGCAGTTCCAACCATTCGCCCGAAAAAGCGATGTACATGCGCTGGCCTGAGGGGAGATTTATTATCGTCGGGCGTCCTGAAAGATAGGCTCCGTAACGCACGACGCGTTTGATTGTTCGCCCATCGGCGTTTATCGTCAGTTCAATCGCCGCGTCCAACCGTCCCGGCTTGCTCGCCGGTGGGACTTCGGGGCTCATCACTCTTAGCGCCCGATTAAGCGTGCGAATCAATTTGATGCTCGTTGGATGATTCTTGTGCGAGGTTGAGACGCTCTGCCCCGGTTCGAACGGGCGAGTTGACAGGTTGCCTGACGCGTCGCCGATAAGCAGCATAGGATTACCGTTACCGGTGTAGTGGATCGCGAAGAACTCACGCGTCATTTTTTTTGCGGGGTCCGAGGATGCATTGTAGCGATCCATTTCTTCCTTGCTCATCACTGGCGTTGCCTGGAAAAACACGCTGCATTCGGGCATATCGAACCGGACGGTGTCGTCGTAGGTTTGGCACATGATTGTACGATCAGACTGGTGTCCGTGAGACACTTCGATCTCTACGCCAAGTGAAAAAGCCTCCGATTCGTTGGACCATTGTTGCCTGAGCTGGGCCCGCGGATATATTTTTGTCGCGGTTACCGATACGCCATTGGGCGTTCCTTTCAGCGGGACGTTGATATCGACCGGCTCCAGACCGGTTGGAGAGTCGAAAACCGTCTGGACCGTCGGGGGCAGCGTGGACCCCGACTGCATCGCTCGGGTGTTGTAAACGTGACATGCGACCTTATCAGTCGATCTGAAAAAATGCCTCACCACAGGCCAACTGTCATTCTGATTGCGTGCGATGAAACATTGCCCCTCAGTGCGAGTCCGCCAGAAATAGACCGACCCGATCACAAGGAACATTAATCCCAGATGGCTGCACCATGCTCCCAGACGATGCCAGTCAAGAGGTATGCGAACCGTGGCGAACACCAGATTTCCGCACGCCAGGAACGTCAGAGTCACAACGGTCCAGTGAGCGTAAAGACTGCCCACCTGAGGCAACGTCGACTTGGGGCCGGCATAAAACTCGACCAGCGTAAGCACCCCGTACAGCACCGCCAACGCCGTCACCAGCCCAACGCCAAGCCATGTGCTGGAAATCACTCGCCAGAAGCCTGGACCAGCGGGCTTTTCTTCCGTGGGTGTCAACTCTTGCGTCGGCGTATCACTCTGCATGATGCCTCTCAGGAAACAAGAGCCCCGCTGCAATTATGCAACGAGGCTCTGGATTTCAGTTAGATTGATTGACTACTTTTCATCGACAACGGCAGCGGCGCCGCCGGATGAACTAGTCAGGAAACGGTCCGGCGGGACGATCCAGATTTCCACACGCCGGTTACGTACATTACCACCTCTGGCTTTATTAGTGGCGACCGGGTGATATTCACCGAATCCCATAACGCCGATTCGCGCCGGAGCCAGGCCTGCTGTCTGCATAACCTTCTTGATCGCAACGGCCCGGTGTACTGAGAGATACCAGTTGTCCGGATGACGTTTCTTGGTCTCAGGCTTCCTGATCCTGACATTATCGGTATGCCCGGCGATGTATACGTGATACCCTGCGATCACGGGATCGTTAATGATGCCCACAAGCTTTGTGAGGGCTGCAACGGCACTTTGGGTAGCCGTCGTCGAACCGAGTGCGAACGTCAGGTCTGACTTGATTTTGACCATACCGTGACGAGAGTCGTATTCGACGAGTCCGGGATTAGCTGCTGCAAACGCCTGAAGGGCTTTGTTAACCCGCGTCGGGAGCATGCTGATCAGTTCAGGCATGACGGGAGCTGTGGTTTTCTGGTTTTTGAGTTCTTCAGCCAGTTTATCGAACCTGGTTTGCAGGTCTGCTCTTGCTGCGGCCAGTGCGGCTGCATCGTTTTCAGCTTTGCGTGCCTGTGCCTGCAAGATAGCGAGTTGATCCTGCATGGATTTCTTTTCGCCTTCGAGGCGTCTTGCTCTGGCTTCGGCCTCCATTCTCAGATCGTTACTTTTTCGGTTCAGATCGTGAGCCTTGGCCAGATCGCTTTTCGCTGCACATCCGCCTGCGGTGAGCATGCCTGCCAGCAACAGCAGACCAACTGGGAGCATCAGTTTGTTCTTCATTTCCGTAATCCTTTCCAATAAATCCGAGGTCCTTCTCAATATAACCGGTCAAACAACCGGTTATCGAGTATATCGGCTATATGCGTCGTGACGCACTAGCCTTTCCCAGCATCAGACCTACGGCTCCGGCGACAACGGCAAATCCTGCGCCCGCAGCCATGACCATAGTGAGCTTATTATTCATCGTTTGTATGTACTCAGGCGCGACATCCATTATGGCGGCAATTGTGATTGCGCCCATAAGCATCGCCACAGCAGCACACCCTACGAGTATTCCGGTGAACAGTCCGGAAAGCGGGTCGGGCGCCTCGCTGACGTTATCGGAATCGACTACATATTCAGTAGCAACCGGTTGAACGGCGACGGCGCCCTGGCTTACGGCGTCAAACTCGACAGGTTCGTCCGGTTCTTCGATATCGATATGATCCAGCAGTTCAGCGCCGAGCGAGGTGTCGTCGCTTTCCTGTGTCAGATCCAGCAGTCCAGAACCGCTTCCAACACCGTCGAGGGCGATTTGGTCTTCGAGGCTTGGCGCGATTTGCGTTTTGGCCATTGGGTCAGCGGTTTCGATTTCCAGGTCTTCTTCATCGAAGATACTGATACCCTCAGCGGTGATGACTGTGTCTTCCTTACCACCTGTGGGTCCGAGGTCATCGGCGTCTGAAAGCGTCACCGCGTCAGGAGTGTCCATAACGGTCCTGGCCATCGGGTCGGCGTCACCGAGCGAACCCTCTGCGGGCGTAAGCTCAATTTCTTCTACGTCGTCGATAACGGTTTGCGCCATTGGGTCTGCGTTTCCAAGAGCGTCATCGGCGAGAGTTTCAACTTCGTCGCCTTTGTACATGTTTTTATTGCCGTCTTTGAAGACATGCAATTTTTGCTCTTGAACGTATTGATCCAATTGAACGACGCTGACGCCAAGTAAATCGGCGGCTTCCTGTTCGCTATAATACATCTTACGGGCCATTGGTATCCAACTCCTGTCGGCTGATCCTAATAGCTGGCGATCGGATAGTCCGAAATCGCCTGTCTTTGTTTATAAATTAAGAGCCCAATCGTTTGTTCTGCTCGACGAGGCTTTTCACTTCACCGGGCGTGGGCTTGTCTGCATTGTACTGGTCGAGTTGCACGTCGTAGTTAAAGTTACGAGCGGCCATCAGACGCAGTTTTCTCGTTCCGGGCAACCATTGATACACGCACAACGCCTGTCTTTTGGTGTCAACCAGATACAGGCCATACGAATCTTTTGTGATCTGCCCGCCCACGACCAGCACATCACCTCCGCCAACGGAAGTAACTTGCGCAGTAGCAGGCGATGTTCCCAACCCCACCTCGATAAGCAGGCAGGTTGCGATCACCGTAAGCAACACCACGATAACCCATTGCATCATGGATGCTCGCATTTCGATTCTAGTTTTGTCGCATATTTCAGACATATCTATCCCGCAACGGCGTTAAAAATCCGCCTGCCCTTGCAATTATATACCTGCGTCGAGCCCATGCAAGGCAATTCTTACTGCCTGAGGGCAGTTAGAAACGGCTCACAATCCATCGATTATAACTGTTTATTTTAACAAATCTTAGGACACGGTCCCTATTCGAGATTCGCATGACGCTGCCGCAATGACGCGGGGTCTATTTTCAGTCGATCGACCAGAATATTGAAAACCGCGTCGAGACACAGGCTGGCTGCGTGTTCAAAAACAGCCGCCCTAACCACAATATTACTGCCCCGCGCGGGTACGGTAATGACTTTGTGCGCGCCCAGCGCCATCGGCGACTTGGCCTCGGCAGTTATAACAATAACCTTGGCGCCCAGCTCGCGAGCACGTCTTGCGAGGTACTCGGTGTAGCCCGTCGTACCTGTGCAACTCACGCCGACGAGCAAGTCGCCCTCACCGGCTGCGGGGGTAACAGTTTCGCCCGGAATAAAAGCTGGAAGCCCCGCATGCATCAGTCGCATACCGAAACTCCGAGCCACCAATCCGCTCCTGCCTGCGCCAGTAAGGAATGTCCTGTCGACCTGAGGGACCATGTCGGCAAGTTCTACGAACCCGCCCCAGTCGGCCTCTTCCATAACACCGCCTATGTAGTCCAGCAGCCCTTTACCAGCAGCCTGGACAGCTTCTTTATCCCGTGATGGCACCGCCGCCTCCTTGTTTTTCCCAACGTAACAGATTAATAACCTGCCCGAGCGTTCCTTTTCCGTCGCGAATTTCCTGACGGATTCGGTTCTCGGCTTCCAGCACGTTTGCCGCCCGATTCGCCATTTCGACAGCTTTCGCCTTCGGCAGCACCATCACACCGTCATCGTCTGCGACTATCCAGTCGCCCGGTGCGACGGTTTGCCCGCCTACTTTTATTGGTTGATTGATTTCACCCTGCCCGTACGGATCGCCCGCGTGGCTGGTTACGTGTCGCGTCCAGACGTCGAACCCGAGCTTGCGGATATCGGCCGTGTCGCGAACCGCACCGTCAACGACGAGCCCGGATATCCCTTTGGCCTTTGCACTCTCGGTGGCCAGTTCGCCCCATATCGCCGGAGCTTTCCCACACGCGTCAATCACGATCATATCGCCTGCCTGGGCGATGTCGATAGCCTCAACCGGCTTGGCCCAGTCGCCCGGGAATGTTCGCACGGTAACTGCTGGCCCGCAGGCAAACTGCCCCGGAGCCAGCGGTTTGATCCCTTCAAGACACTCCAGACGGTGGCTTCCGTCTGAGATATTTGATGTGCGAACCGCCTGCAGCGCCTGGCGGATGGTGTCGGCTGACACTCGTTTGAACAGTTCGCTTGCAACGCCCTGGCCCGATTCGATCGCCTTGAGAATATCGGCGGTGGCTTGGGTGGGGTCTACAGCTTTGGTGATCGCCCCGCCGACAATAACCACGTCGGCGCCGGCGGCGACCGCCAGCGCAGCGGTTTCGCTATTTATCCCGCCTGCGACTGCGAGTATCAGATCTGTCGCGCCGCGAACTTGTTTCAGCACCGCCAGCGGATCTTGCCCGGACATCTGCTGATCGATAGGACAATGCACATCGAGCCACGCCACGCCGAGATCGCCGGCTTGGGAAGCAAACGCAACGGGATCTTCCACACCGAGCAGATCGACAGCCACTTCAATCCCGTAGTGCGCGCCGACTTCAACGCATTCCTTGATCGTCGACAAGGACGCGGTTCCCGAAACGGTTATGATATTTGCTCCGGCGTTTGCAGCGGCCTGGGCTTCTATCTTTCCGGCGTCCATCGTTTTCATGTCCGCGATGATCGTTTTGTTCGGGAATGTTTCCCTCAGGCGCCTTACCGCGTCGAGTCCTTCGGACTTAATAAGCGGCGTACCGGCTTCGATGTAGTCGGCTCCACCGGCGACGGCGAGCTTCGCGACATCCATCGCGCGGGGCAGTTCAAGGAAATCCAACGCTATCTGTAATTTAGTATCACTCATTTCTCTAAGATATTATGCTCCCGGCGCCATCTTTCAAGCATATCCTCAGTTTGCGCACGTGCTGAGGCAGTTTTTTTTCATTATAGAGTGATATGTCGCCCCGGCGGCCGCCTATTTGGCGGATTTACCTTCGACTGCGTACAGCGTTCTACCGGTGGCTACGTACATCACGCCGTTTGCGAAAGTCGGCGTGGAGTGGATAACCGAATCGAGAGGAATGCGTGCGATGATCTTCTTTTTCTTAGCGGCGTCAAACACCCAGAGCGTCGAACGCCCCCTGCCGCCGGCGCCGAAATAGACCTTGCCATCGGCGATCATAGTCGAACCGTATATCTCGCCTCGGGTGTCGTGGGCCCATTGTAGCTTGCCCGTTTCGGCGTTGAGGCAGTGAATGCGCCCGTCGTAACTGGTGATGTAGAGCAGTCCGTCGCTAATCGACACGGTGGAGATCGACTGTCCTAACCCCATGTAAGACCATATCTTACCTGTTTTGGTGATATCGCCTGTTTTTGTCGCGTCAATGCAATACAACCCGCCTAGACGCTTTCCGTGCCACGGATCGCCGCCAGCGGCAACATACACGCGATTCTTGTAGAACACGGGCATTGATACGATAACCGTGGGGCTGTCGGGAGCCTTGGGATAGCTGCTGGCGCCACCCTCGACTTTGCGTGCGGTGGTGTCGCAGGTGAACTTCCATCGCATCTTGAGCGTATTGCCCTCGCTGCTTAGCTTCGGGTCCAGAGCGTCGAACCCGTAACAGAGCCCGTCGCCAGCGCCGAAAAATATCTGCCTGGTATCGCCAACCTTGCCAAGCGAGGGCGAGGACCACTGCCCATGAAAAATATCCGGGCCAATATTCGCGTTATCGACCGCGACAAGCTTGCCCGTTTTTTTGTTGACCACAATTATGCTCGGCGCCTTGGGGTTCGTTACTTCCCGGTGCGTCCATCCCACACCATTAGCCGTCGAAACGTACAGCAGATCGCCATCGAGCAGGATCGAACAGTTCGTCGCGTTATGCGGAACGGCTCCGATGGGATCAGCCTTCATGTCCAATCGCCAGATAATATCGGCGTCGGTTTTCAGGGCTTTGAAGGCTTCCTGACCGGGAGCGGCCATGTGTTTACCTTCGTCCTTGTAGGGCCCGGCGTTTCCGTCGGCCAGTCCGTTGATGTCCAGGCACAGCACCTCGCAACGATTGGTTGTCACGTACACCTTCGAGTCTTCAACAACCGGTGACGAAGATATCCCGCAGCGATGCCAGTCACCGTATCGGACGGACTTGAGCTTAGGAACCATAAGTTGCCACAGATACTTCCCATCAGCTTCGTTAAAACACAACAACAAGCCCCTATCACCTCGATGCCGCTCGTCGCGAGCGTAACTATTGTTGCCGCCAATGAGTATTTTCCCCTGGGCCACTATCGGGCTAGCGTAAGTTATCGACCCCAAACGCGCGGTCCACTTCACGCCCTTGCCCTTGTCCTCAGTGGAAAACCCGTAGTACGAGCCCTTCTCGTCAGAGACCATGTTCCGCGTGTGTTTCCGGCCCCACTGGGGCTGATCGCCTGCGAACCCAGCCGCCGCGAAACACGTAATCGCTACCAATGACAGTGCTGTTTGTCGGATCATTTTGCTTTCCATTCGTCCGAGGTTACTTCTTTTCGACTATCAACTCGATACCGCACAGCAGGGTCTTGCCCGTCGAGGCGGTGAGTTTTATTTCGATCGGCTTGTCTGTCTTTGAATATTTAAACTCTTTTGCGATCACTTTTCTAGCGCCACCGGCAGCCGAGGTCGCATCAAAATCTTTCAGCACTTCTGTCCCGTCAATCGAGACGGAGAAAACTCGCTGTCCGGTTTTGGCTTTTGCGCCCGGTTCTGCGAAGTATAATCGCACCGCAACGGTCGTGATGTTCGTGTCAATCTCGATGGTTGACGCCCCGATGATTCCTGAAGCGCCCACCCAATTGTAAGGCGACTTGGCGAACATCGAAGAGTGATGCCCGTAGCATTCGGCTTTCTTCCCGTCGATATCGATGAACATATAAGGCTTGAACGGTTTATTCGGATTTGGTTCTCTGAAATCCTTGGGCTTTTTGTTTCCATCTTCACCCATGTCCAGCCAGAACGTACCGCTGGCGGCAAGAGAATCTCCCGGAGCCCCGAAGTTCAAGCCGACACTTCGCCCTGGCAGCAGTTCCTTTGCGTTATAAGTCCACTGTTCGACGCCCGGCATGTGGACCAACGCCAGCGACGTTTGGTTCTGGTAGCTGCAGGTGCATGTTCGCGTGTAGTCCGGTGCGTTCAGCACGCCGTCGGCAACTATCAGGTTAGCGGTGCAGCTCGACTTGAATCCACCGAAGTTGCCCGTCCCGCTATGGTTCTTCAGATCGTAGTAACCCGCCGCTCCCGATCGGAACGTCAGCATATTCTCCGAAGCGACCGCGGTGTTGCATCCGTACTTTCGGCGCCACTCCATACCGGTTTTCTCACCAGTCATAATGTCCAGAGCATATCCGCCCGAACCGTTTGAGATCAGGCAATCGTGGTAAACCATCAGCGGTCCGCCGGGGCGCATTTTCAGATCCTTCCAGACCACCTTGCCGGTTTTCGCTCGGTAAACTGCAACCCCGCCGCTGGCCTCGTCGAAGGCCCGATCGCGATATTTACTTCCCGCCTGGATCAGCAAATCATGCTCCTGGGAATACGACAGCCACGTACCGAACACATCTTCGTCGGTCTTCCAGATCACGTCACCGGTTTCCGCGTCGAGTGCGTACAGCGTCGCCGGGCGTTCAATCGTTAGTCCGCGGCGTTTCAGCCAGCCGATTTTCCCCTTACTCATCGCGTCTATGCAAAACACTTTCCCGTCAGCCGGCGTTATCGCGTTGTGACGAAAGTTGGAGACCGCATCGCGCGACCAGAGCACCTTGCCTGTCTTGCGATCCATTACCACGAGCTTCTTGGACGAGGACGCATAATCGGCGTTTTGTTCCACACCGAGGATTTTATCAAACGGTTTTCCGGGCACCACTTTGGGATACTTCTTGCCCCTCTTGAGTTTGGGCGGATGGACGTTAAGCGGCTTGGCCGCGGCGATCAGCAAGTCTCCATCGATCGCGATCCAGCCCCATTTGTCCTCGTCCGGAAGCGTGAAAGTTCGCACAGTTTTCCCGGTCGCCGGATCAAGAACCTGGCAGGCCTGCGGGGTAATTACATACACCCCGTCGAGCATGGAAACGTAGTTACTTCCGATCTGCCCGGCTCCGGGATGATGATCCGTGTTATCGTAAAAGAGCCCGATATCCTTGATCTCCCGTTGCCATAGCAGCCTGCCGGTGTAGACATCGACCGCACGCAGAACATTGCGTCCTTCGATGAACAGTCGCCCGCCGACAACCTGCGGCGAGGGTCCGTGCCCGTGACGGGGAAGAATCGCATCGTTCGACGGACCGCCGAACCAGAGCAAACCAAGCGGCAGTTTGAGCTTGTCCTTCGAGACCACGGTCCGGCTTGCATCGCCGTCATGGTGCGTCCAGCTTCCGCTACCGGGCAGGGAGCCTTTGCGCTCCATAACCACTTTCATTTCTTCACCATCGCCAGCGATGCAGAGCACTCCGCCGTAAGGCCGCAATGCTCGTGCGGGCCGACTCCCCTCTTTGCAATCGCCAGCTAAATCCGCCGACGGAGAGATCACCAGATTCGCCAAATACTGCGGCAACTCGAACGTATTCGGCTTGCCCACAAACGCCGAAACGCGCCGCCCGTACAGCCCGCCGCCCTCCATTCGCCTCCGCAACACGTCAACTTTTCTCGCGTCGCTGTCGACTACTATAATCTGATACTTCGACTGCCTGATAAGTTCGCCAAGCATCCCGCCGTCGCCGATACCCAACTGTACGCAATAGCCTTCGTCAGTCCCGGCAGCGTCGATCGCCTTCTTAACAGCCGACGCCCATTTCGCGTTTTCTTCGCTCTTCCCCGCTGCCGCTACTTCGTGGGTCACAGCCTTGGCGTCGCCTTTACCGTAGCAGCTGATTTTCCCGTCGACCGTGACGGCGACAACCTTATCGTCGCCGGTGATCATCGTCCAGACGTCACCGCCGGCCTTGGCTTTCCAGGCTATTTTCGGTTCATTGCTCTTCGAGACATCGATAGCGACAACCATGTTATCCGCAGCCGATGCGTAGAGTAAATCACCGGCTTTGAAATGCACATCCGTAATCGTCGGATCAAATTGGGCTACCTGCATCGGGCGATATCTCAGATCGGTGATCTTGGTTTTCCGCCCATCTTTGAAGATGTAGCGGCTGATCTTCTCGGGTTTGGTATTGCAGACTTCGAGCCCCTTTTCCGAAACGCTGTAGACGGCGTCTTCTGCGAACACTCCGCTGAGGCAGGCGCCTGTGGCTCCTTTCCCGTCTTTCTTGTTCGTGATGAAGTTCGGGACCCAATAGTGATCTTTGAATACGGTTACATACACCCCGCCGCCCCGCTTACCGGACGCCTGTTTGAAGTAGACCAGCTGGCCCGTGATCCGATCAAACACAGCCGGGATCGCCCTACCGCACGGCACGTACAAATTATCACCTTCGATAGCGATATAACCCTGCGGTGCGATCGACGAAAACGCAGTCGCCCCGCTGTGAGGCAAGTCCTGCCACTTCAGCCCGCTCTTGGTCCAGATCGCCTTACCGCTCTCTGCGTCGATACAGTGCAGAAACGTTCCCATAAACGGCCAGATACCCGCACCGAAGTAAACCTTGCCTTCGAACACCATCGCGCTGCTGCGGGCCGGCCACATGCTGATCAGACGATCATTACCGAGAATTTTCTGCCCTCCAGGTCCACCGCGGAACTTCCAATTCAACTTACCGTCGGCGGCGTTTAAGCAATAAAGATGCCCGTCATCAGAGGTAAAGTACAGCTTGCCCTTATTGTGCATCGGGGCGAATCGCACCGGCCCGCCAGTGTAGAACCGCCATTTCTCGACGCCTGTTTCGGTATCGTATGCGGTAACCGAACTGGTGACCATCGAACCGATGAACATTAGCTTCCCGGCGATAATCGGATGGTATGACGTATCGAATCGGAGCCGTTCCTGACTTAGCGGCCAGGCGGGTTTCGGCTTGCCCAGATCACGCGTCCAGATGAGTTTCAAATCGCTTGGCGGCGCGTCTGCAACCACAGCGGTTTTTGCGTTATTGTAACGCTGCTGAGGCCAGTCGCCCGCGTCGGCAGGCAACGTCGCCGCGGCGATGATCGTCAAGCAGATGGTGCACAAAAGATACGTTTGCAACTTGTTTAGCATGCGTCAAACTCCAGTGGGGGTTTTTGGGGGTTGGTGTCTATATTATATCGTTTCGCTGATCGGTGGGCAAAGCAGTCTGCGTACGGCTTGGTCTGCGGGATTCTCGGTTAGTTCGTCGAGCGTGCCAGCCTGGACCAGGCGTCCTTGCGACATCACGCCGAGCCGATCGTGAACGGCGGCGGCTTCCTGGCGGCTGTGGCATACGTGTATCGTGGCGACGCCGAATTCCCGCTGCACTCTGTATAGTACGGCGCAGATTTCGCGTCTGGTCGGTTCGTCCAGCGCGCTTACCGGTTCGTCCAGTAGCAGTAGTTTCGGTTTGCTCGCCAGTGCCCGGGCCAGCGCCACTTTCTGCCTCTCACCACCGCTTAGGTTCACTGGTGAACGATCAAGCAGCGACTCTATACCTAGCGAATCGACTACATGTTTGATCTCGTTGGCTGCGGTAGCTTTTGACTTACCGGCCACTTCCAACGCGAACGTGACGTTCCTCAGAACGTTCAGATGCGGCATGAGGCATGAGTCCTGCGGTACGTATCCCACTGATCGCAATCGCGGCGGGAGGTCGGTCACATCTCGTCCGTCGATCATTATCCGCCCGGTTTTCGATCGCAGCAAACCGCAGACCGATTTAATCAACAGGCTCTTGCCAGAACCTGTAGCGCCCATGAGCACAAAATACTCGCGAGGCTCGACGCGCAGAGATATGTCCTGCAGTTCAAAACCGCCAACGCTAAATCCGAGTTTGTGCACATTAAGCATACTCAGGACCACTTCCTTCCCGGCGCCAACCAGTGAACTATCGCCAGGGCGACTGAGGCGATCGCCACCATTACTATCGCAACGGCCAGCGATACTTGCTCTTTACCGATACTGAGTTCCAGGTATATCACCGTGGGCAGCGTACGCACGCGAACAGATGTGCCCACGAACACGATCAACGGGCCGAACACGCCGATCGCCCGGGCCCAAGCCATTATCGCCCCGGCGATCAGACCGTTTCTGGCCAGCGGTAAAGTAACGCGACCAAACGCCTGTAGATCTGTGCAGCCAAGCGATAAGGCAACCTGCTCGAGGCGTCTGTCAACCGAATCATAAGCCGACTTGGCCGATCGTATCGCATACGACGCCGAGATCAAGAACTGACACAGCACGATTCCGACCATCGAATGCATCGTAAAACCGGTCCAGGTGTACATCTGGTGTTCGATGGATCGGCCCGGTTCGTAGGCGAAGAATATCAGCAGCAACAAACCGACGACAACCGGAGGCAACAGAAGCGGTACATCGGCGATCGTGTCCAGTATCGCCTGGCCGGGGAAACGATAACGACTAAGTGCGTATCCCGCGGTAATTGCGAACACAATAACCAGCATCAATGTGATCAGTGAACTTACAATACTGACCGTCATCGCGTGAAGAATATTGGGAGAAGTGATGATATCTTTGAAAATCCCGAACGTCAGATACTCATATCGAAATGCTGTAGCCAGTAATGTCAGAACGGCTACCACAAACAGTGACAGAAAGGACAAACAGATAACGCTCAACGCAGTAGCGCGTCGTCCGGCGACGGGGGGAGACTCTGGGGCTGTGTTTCGGCTGGGTTTCAATCTATGTTCCTTGCACACACCGCGGACTAAGGCTTACTGGTGCGGTATCCGTTACGCTTTAGGATTTCTTGCCCAGCGTCACTGGCGATGAAGTCGACGAACTTAGCGGCTGCGGTTTTGTTGCGGCCGGTGCTTAGCGTCCCAACCACCACGCTGGAGATCAGGTTCCGCTCGAGGGGGATCTCGATCATGTCCAATGCGTCGGCGTTGTTGATCGCGATTGCGTCCCAAACTATTGCGACGTCAACGCGTTTGGTTTTTACGAACAATCCGAGTTCGTTAACCGTTTTTGAACGCATCAGACGCTGCGGATCGACTTCATTAATGTCCAGACCGTTCTTTTTGAAAATCTTCCCGCTGGCCTTTCCGACCTGGCAGTATTCATTTCCAAGTGCGATCGTAAGGTCCTTTCGCAGCATATCCTCCAGGCGGGTGATGCCCTTGGGGTTGCCCTTTTGCACGATGATAACGGGCACGAAATACGCAACCTGCCTGCTAGCTTCAACGATACCCGAATCGGCGTGAAGCTGATCGACCCATCCGACGTCGCCGGGCATGAACAAATCTCCGTCCCTGGCAATCTTGGCGCGGGTCATCATCGGACCGCTCCCGCCATATTCGACGTCGATTTGCACACCAGAGGCCTCACCGAACGCTTTGATCAGTTCGTCAACACCTTTACGCATACCGGCTCCGGCGTAAAGCTTCACCATAGGCGACTCGTCGCGATTGCAGCCTGCCGCGCAGAACAACACAACCGTCGCCAGCCCCACAGCCAACACTATCGCGATTCTGGATTTCATCGGTTCGATTCCTTACTTTGCCGGCGTAGTGGCGGGCATCGTTTGCACAGCGATCTTCTCGCCGTTCTCGTACATTTTCACCGCACCACCGATGTCCGTGTACCCGAATTTCTTGAACACTTCCTGTGCTTCGTCTGAGGCGATGAATTCGGCGAATTTCTGAGCGGCCTCGGGCTTCTTGGAGCACTTCAGCGTAATCATAGTCACGCCGATGCAACCTATTTCTCTGACCTTCGAAGTGGCGCTGGTTATGGTGTCCACGCCCAAGACAGGCAGGTCCTTGCCGATCGAGATGATTTGCACAGCCTCGCCACGAAGGTGCGCCACGGCGTTCCAGACGATAGCCGCATCACGGCTTCGGTTCTTGACTGTATCGCAGGTTCGGCTACCGGATTTGAAGGTTATTATTTCCTTCTCGACACCGTCGCGTTTCAGGAATACACCCTTGCTTGTCGGGAGTATTTCGACTCCGGCCTTTTCGAACATTTTGTCCAGCATGTGCCCGCATGTCGAATACGTCAGATCCGTCACGGCGACTTTAACATCCTCACGAGCCAGATCAGCCAGACACGTAATATTCTTAGGATTACCCGGTTGGACCACGATAACCGGCGTGATCTGCGACACGCGCCAGGCGTCGGCGCCTAACTTGCCCTTGTGGCCTTCCATCAGTTCGTCCATAAACGGATCGTGGCAGATGAAGACGTCGGCGCGTTTCTGCTGCCGAATGCGATTCAGCAACACGCCGGAACCGCCCTTGTCGATCTCGATTTTCAGACCGGTCTTGGCCTCGTACATCTTAACCAGTTCCGCCATCGCCGGCTGCATCGTACCACCAACGTAGAACACCAAGTCGGGCTTCTCCTTGCCGCAACCCGGAAGAATCATCGCCGATACCGCCACAACAACCATCATTAAAGACCCGAACCTTTTCATGATATATCCTTTCTTTATGTCTTTGCGAGTTCTATTACGCGATCGGCTTGCCCAGCCGCGCCCGCGTCGTGAGTAACCATCAGCACCGCCCCGCCGTCGGTTGCAAATTCTCTTATGTAGTCCAGCACAATCGCCCCGCTGTCGGTATCGAGATTGCCCGTGGGCTCGTCGGCGAGCAACAGCTTCGGGCGGTTCAGCAACGCGCGGGCAAGTGCAGTTCGCTGACGCTCGCCGGTGCTCAATTCGCCTGGCAAATGCCCGATGCGATCGGTAATGCCAAAATGTTCGATAAGCTCAAGCGCATGGCTCCGAGCGTCTGGGAAATTATGGGCCATCGACGGCGCCAGAACATTGTCCAGCACATCGAGATACGGTATCAGGTGAAACTGCTGAAACACGAATCCGATATGCGTCGCGCGGAAGTCGGCGCGAGCCTCTGACGAGAGTTTATACGGATCGTCACCAGCGACAATCACTTGCCCGCTGTCGGGGCGGAGCAGTCCGCCGGCGGCGAGCAGCAGCGTACTTTTCCCGCAACCGCTCTGGCCTTGAACCGCTACGAATTGCCCCGGCTCGATGCGCAGGGACATGTCGCTCAGCACCGGAACATTCTTTCCGTTACTGGTGTAAGTTTTGGATATCTGACGAATATCGAGCATCTAATATCTACTCCCGAGCCAGCACAATCGCCGGATCCTGACGCGCCGCCAACATTGCCGGAGGCCAGCTCACAAACGCCGAAAGAACCGGCGAACAAATCACCACCAAGCCAATGGTCAGCGGAGAAAACAAGCCCCACATCTGCGAAGCCTCAGTAAGTTCGCCCCACATCGCAGCCACTCCAACACCCATCGCACCACCGAGCAGCACCCCCGCGACAGCGCCCACCAGGCCGATAATGATAGAACGAGCGAGGAACAGTAAAAGTATCTTCGCGCCGGAAAGACCTATCGCACGCAAGACACCGATTTCCATCGTACGCTGCCGCACATTCCCAAACGCCAGCAACGCTATCCAAACCGCCGCACCGACAATCAGGAGCGCCGCGGTTGCGAGCATAAGTATTTCGCGGTCCTGGGTCAGTTGCACGCGGCTGGCGTGCCTGGCCTTCAGATCGTCCACGCTGCCCTGTGCGGCGGTAACGCGAATCGCAACGCGAGTAACGGCGGGGTCGACCTTAACGGTAATCTGCGTGCCTGGAAGAATGTTCGCCAACTCCTGGCGAATCTTCGTCGGGTTGGCCTCGGCGCAGGTGCAGTCTACGGCCTGGATCTCGTTGATCTTCCCGGCCATACCGGTTAGCTCCTGTGCGACTTTCAGATCCATCCAGATGCTGAAATCGTCCTGAGAACCTCGCTCGGTATGGCATTTACCTATGATAAACTGCCGCCCGAACAGCGTGACTTCCTGTTCGGCCTTAAGCCCGAGCTTACTCCACAAATGGTACCCGACCTCTATCTGGCCGTCCGGAACGCTCTGCTTAATCGGCTTCTTGCGGCGAGATCGTTCCTTGAGCGGAACCTCTCCGTGGGTTCCGATCAGCGTGGCGGACTGCTTGTATTCGCTCCAGAAAATTTCCTTCCGGAGGATCGGTGTCAGGTGACGGATGGTGGTCAGGAATTCCGAATCAGCCAGTTTCCGGGCATAGTTCTGATCCATAGTTTCCGAGGCGTAACCGGACTTATAGTAGTCTTCTATACTCTGTCGCTCGGGCAATACGCGTACGTTAAAACCGTATTGGTTCGTTGTCTGGCGGTACTTTTTTTCAATAGCTTTGAGGCGTTTGACCGCTTGGTCCATGTCGCGTGTCAGGAACGACTCGGTGCGCATATCGTAAGCCCGCAGCCAGGTGACCTGCGCGACCAGGCCGGCGGTGGCGACCAGAACCCCAAACACGGCCAGGACGAAATTGAGCTTACGATAGCCCATCTCTTTTCTGACAAGACGCCATATACCCATATCAGCTACCCGCCCCCTTGCGCATAACAACAACCATAGAAACAACAACCAGCCCAATCAATCCGATGGCAGCCCCACCGATAATCAGCATCATGGACATCGGGATCACACTAGCGGATGTCGTGATCTCCTCTTTCGGCGCGGGGTCCGGTGAGGCGGGATCAGACGACGGTTGAGTTGTCGGCTGGGTTGCAGGTTGAGTTGTCGGATCGATTTTCTTCGGGATCGTCCGCAGAACCACGTCGACTGCATCGACCTCGTTAACGATAATCTTCGGAAGCGCGGGCATCGTCAGCTTCGGTTGGCCGGCGAGTGCAGCCTCCCAGTTCACGGTGAACATTATGTCCGTACCGGGGTTGAGATCCTTGACCTGGCAGGAACATTTCCCAACGAGAAATATGCTCGCGTCTTCGATATTTTCAGCGTCAATCCCCTCGCCAACAAATGCAGCCAAAGCTCGCCCACGCCCGAAAATCGGGAACGCGATCGGATCCTTAACCTCGTCGAGCCCTTCCTCGCTGCCCAGCAACATCTGGATGAACATCGCCTCAGCCGGGTCGTCACGCGAGACTCGCAGCATCGTAAAGGCAACCTTCAACTCAATGTCGAGGCCCTCTTCCTCGTAGGGATCCTCGGGAGTCGGGGCCTGCTCGGGCAGCTTCAATTCCTCGTTCATTCGCGCCAGTTCAGTCTTGAGCAACTTGGCGGCTGCGTCATCCTTCTTCTTATCGCCCGACTCAAGCAATACCCAAACGCTCGAATCTCCGCTTAGCAACCGCTTGACGATCTTCTGGCGGGCGGGCGAGTCTATCACGCTTTTAACGACCTTTCGGTCGAGTCGCCCGGTGTGAACCACCGGCCAGACCGCACCCTTGGGACCCGGCCTGGCGGGGTAACGCAAAACCATCGCGGGCATCTTCACATCTGTGGGAGGCGGGAACTTCTTCAGCAGATACTCCATCTGAGCATCGGCGCGAGACTGCTCGGGCTGGGTCGTCGGCTGGGTGCTCGCCGGTTGCGTCGCGGGCTTCTTGGAGACGTCCAACACATAAATCGAAACCTGCGACCCTTCGACCTCTTGGACCTTCTCAAGCCAGTCAATCGTCGCCTGGTCATCCGGGCTCAGCGGAGCGTCATGATAGATCAGCAGCGGGTAGTAATCACCGGGCCACTTCTCCAGCGCATAGCGGAAGACAGGCGTCTGGCAGGCCCGCACTCCGGGCGTAACGGCCGCCACCACCGCGAACATCAGCAGCCCGAAGCATAACAACCTCAAGCGGCACGAAGATCTATTATCATTCATTGCAGCCCTCCCGGGCATAATTCAGAATAGGTTCCATGGTACATCATAGCAGCTTGCCGCAGTCGGTTTCAATTGAACTTACCAATCCGCCGGTACGACAAGGCGTCCAGAGAGTATATCGCTTTACCGCCCGGCTTGCCCGAACCTTTTAGCCATACCACATCGCTACGCCCCGCCGCCGAATGCGACATGCCCGCCCCACTGACGTAACATACCCGAAAACAAGCCCGTTAGCATCACCGGCCGACCATCCAAAAAATCACGAGCTCGAAGGCACAACAGCTCGCCAAGGCGCATTACTTACCTTTGTATTTAGGGTTGATTTTCATTGTTTTGGCGTCAACTTCTTTTCGCCATGCGTGGATCATCCCGCGAAGTTCCGCTGCTTTTTCAGGCATTTTCGCCGCCAGGTCATTATGCTCGCCGATATCTTCGGCCAGATTGTACAGTTCCACGCTGTTATCCTCGAAGAACTCGATCAGCTTATAATCGCCCATCCGAATCGACGACCCCGGCCGCCCGCCCTGGTTCCCGTAGTGCGGGTAATGCCAGTAAATCGCTTTGCGATCAAGCTTTCCGCCCTTCAGCGCCGCAGTTATGCTCACCCCGTCGGCGTGCTGGTTCGGTTTGGCTGGCAGGCCGGCGATTTCCAGGAACGTCGGGTAGTAGTCCGTCGAGGTTATTGGTTCGTCGCACACGCTTCCGGGTTTCGCGACGCCCGGCCAGCGGATAATCGTCGAAACGCGCACACCGCCTTCATACAACCACCCCTTCCCACCGCGCAGCGGTAAATTGCCCGTATTGTGCCCTTCAGACGTCGAAAGCCCACCGTTATCCGAGGTGAACACAACCACCGTATCGTCGGCGATCCCAAGTTCGTCGAGCTTCTTTGTCAGCTTGCCCACGTTCTCGTCGACGCTGTAAATCATGGCCGCATACACCGGATTCTGCTGAATCTGCCTCGCCTTGCTCTTATGCTCCTTAATGAACTCCGGGCCCTTGGGCTTGGGCATTTTCGCCAGCTTATCCTTGAACTTCTTGATGTACTCGGTTTTCGCCTGTAGCGGATTATGCACCGAATAGAACGATAAATAGCACAAGAACGGGTTATCCTTCTCGGCCTCGATGAACTTTATCGCCTCGTCAGTCAACCGGTCAGTCAGATACTCGCCCTTGGGTCCATCTTTAAGGTTAGGGTTGGCGTACAGCGAAAAATACCCGCCCGGAAGGTTCGGATCTTTCCGTAACGCCCGGTTACCGTACGACTTATACGGAGCCCCGTTCCGCCCGCCGCCCTTGTTAATGTCAAACCCCTGCTTCTCGGGGAAATACTTCTCCGGGCCCAAATGCCACTTGCCCGCGAAGAATGTTTTATACCCATGCTCCTTCATCGCCTCGGCGATAGTGACCTCCTCCAGCGGAAGATAATGCTTATAAGGAGCCGGCAGCAACTTACCCCTCCGCCCACCACCGAAGTAATCAGTAGTATCAGTCCGCGCCGGATACTTGCCCGTCATTATGCTCCCACGCGTCGGCGAGCAGACCGGACACGCCGCATACGCACTTGTCATCTTAACGCCGGACTTCGCCAACGCATCTATATTAGGCGTCTCATAGAACTTGCTACCGAAGCACGCGACGTCTGTCCAACCCAGATCATCAACCAAAACAAACACGAACTTCGTTTTCTTCTCACCCTTCCCCACGCCAGCTGCGCCGCGCAAACCACCAGGCACACAAACCGCCGCCGCACCAGCCGCAACAGCCTTCAAAAAACCACGCCTGTCAATTCTCATATCAAATCTCCCGATAGTTCTTTCAATTCCACACGCACAACCACAATACAAAACGCAAGTCTAACACCAGACTTGCAAACGAGCACAGAAAAACCCCAGACAGTAGGTTATGAAGAGACCGACCATTTTTGTGGCGTCACGAAAATGGGCGTCCTGGGCAGCGGGGCCGAGCGGAAAACCGATGATTTCATGCTAACCCGTTACGCTTGCTATCGTATCGCTCAGAACGGCGCCCCTCGCAAGCAGCCAACGCTATTCGCCGTCAATTAGCCTCTGATCCTCAAGGATCTTGCGGTGGCCTAACGGGAAGTGACGTGATACTGCCGCACCAGCCAGAATACGCCCCAAAAGTTCCTCTGATACCGGAGATTGAGAGATCAGGCGGTCGCCAGATAAATGTAAGTCGTATTGCTCCGCCGTTATCAGCCTGTCCCCCTCATAACGGATGCATGACTTATGACGAACGAAAGGATGCTCGCCAGAGTCCACAATACAGCTTTGATCCTTTGTCGAATCCCAAGACGTTAAGTTGACCGTCACAATTTTGTCAGGATCCAACAAAGGGTCAGAAATAATGATGAAAAGATGGTTGTTAATCCCGGAGTTGGCCAGCAGGAATGTATCCCCATGATTGGGCATGCGGATTAAGCTCCGAAAAGATTTGCGAACTCATGGTCCGCTTTGATGTCTTCTGTAATAGCTGGCAGATCGTCGGACATCCCCAAGGCGTCCAACAAGTCCTCGAGAGGAATCCAGTTCACCTTTACGGGGCCTACCGGTTCATTCTTTTTCCATTCGGGACAATGGTCGTGCGTGTACTGGACCATGTCCCATTCATCGCGCATACGATGCTCTTCGGCGACCTTTTCAAGCGTCTCAATCTCAAAGCGGCTCATGTTCGCAAGCCCTGGCTCATCAACTAGTTGAACGCTGTAGCTGCTTCTTTTGATGAAGTTTTCCCAGTCTGGGCTGCGAAGATGCTCCCCTTTAATCAGATCGAGAAGTTCACTCAGAACCGGGCCTCTCTCCATCGCTGCAATCCTGTCACCAGTGATTGGTCGCCCCGTCTGCCGAAGGCTTTCCCTGTCTGCAATGTAGAGGATTTTGAGCAGCCGCATGTAATTCATCGCATGTGAAGATTCACGGCGCAGGATGTAGGCTGCCGCTTGAAGCGCTTTGTCAAATTTAAACACAAACGTGGTCATAGGTCCGTTCTCATCCTTTGGTACGCCAACAACAGGGGCAAAGATCGTATATTCAAGCCCCTTTATCTATCGTCAAAGCATTCATGACGACTTGACTAACAAACGACTCCAATAACATGATAGCAGCCTGGGCGCAAATGACAAGCCTTTTTGGCCCGCCTATTCTCGAAGTGTGCGAGGCAATTTCCTGGCGGAAATTGCCCGCGCACAGAGCAGGAGAAAATCGAGCAGGTGACAGGTGAAAAAACAACGGCGAGACCTGAATATCTGACTTGTTCACTAAGCCAACAGTTCTCCTGCGGTCTACTGCTCACCTGATCACCTGTTCCAAAGACACCGCCAGTGACATCAAGGCACTATGAACACAAAAAAATCTAAATACCTATCTTACCACAAAATACAGATTCCAGAAAAATGCCTCGCACACTTCTCGAAAGCTTTGAATCCCTGAAACACCTATAAGCAAGTCTTTGTCCAGCCGACAGTATGTCATTTCCCAACTACATGCAGCACGCACAAGAAAAGCCATGCACACCGCGCTGGACGACCTTGAAAACGAGACGCAATTACAGTTCCCCCTATTCACTCAGATGGAATCATGCAAATTGATATTGACGATGACAGGCCCAGTGCTATGATAAATGCATGGAAAAAGACACCCCCCACCCAGATATCCATTGTTGTTACAATTGTCATTTCATTACGACGCACCCGTTGGGAATATCCGGCGAGTTTGGCACTTCGCTAAACGACAAGGGCCGCAAAAAACTACTGAACGCCAACAACAAACAAGAAATCCATAAGCTTACAGGCCCCGAACACCGTTTATGTTGCCAGAAAGAAATGTGGCAACACAAACGCCATGAAGAGTATTCCGACGACAAACCACTCTTACGCCTTCTCACACGAGACAGGCGAGACGCCTGCTTCTTTTACCCCTACGAAGCGGGAATCGCATTTGACGCAGCCACTGAACTCCAAGAGCGAGACGCGACCAAGCAAGACAAAGAAGCGGACAGAACTCTAGCCCGGCAAGCGAACAGCCTTTCAAGACGGTCTCTGGTGATAGCCGCCTTAGCATTGCTAGCAACTATCGCATTGGGGATATGGGCGATATGGGCTCACCTCCACCCTGCCACACCTCCAAAATAACTCTCAATCTCCTCGGAGCCGGGCGCAGGCCTTAAGTATTAAGCTTAGGCTTTCAGCAGTCAGGGGACTGAGAACATATTACTCGCGTACCGCCCCAGACATTGGAGTCAGCCATCCGCACCGCTGGACTGTTCGCTGGTCGCTGTAAGTGTCACTCCGTTTTTCGCCAAGTATCTGGCGATCTTTGCTATGTTTCTGCAGTCGTCAATGCCGCTGTGATGTCGACCAGTTAATTCTAGTCCGAGTTTGCGAAGCATACCGGCCATTCCGGGCACCTTGGTCACCCCCCGCCAGGCGGCGAAGTGTTTTTTGATATTGACCCACCGGCTGAACGCATGGGGAATGTCGCCGACTGGCGGCAGGCATGCTCTGCACTGGGATGGAAACATCTTCAACAGGTCCCAATCGCCGCACGAAATGAAAGCGAAATTGGCGCCGCTGCCCTGAGATGTTACCCGCAGATTATTACCGCGTAGCCACGCCAAATGATCGGCCAGCACATCCGGAAACAGGCGTGCTTGATCGACTTGCTGTTGTGTTATGCCCGTCAACTCCAGACAGAACGGCGTCAACCGCGGATTATGCAGTGGGCGGACAAACGACCTGAACTCGTTAATAACGTCGAACGTCTCGCCCGAAAGCAGGACCGATGGATACTCAATTATCTCCTGCGGACCAGGCGCCTTGCCGCGATCGCAAGTGGCCTCGAAATCGAGAACAACAAAATACTCAAAAGGTTGTGTTACTATACTCATCAGTTTTCATCCCGACCCAATCATATGCATAACGAACATTAAAACGCCACCCAAACAATCACCGCCATCGCAAGCGATCCAACAATCCCTTTAAACCGATCGTACCACATCATCAACCGACCAACCAGAAAGCAATTGAATGCATGTAAACAAATAAGAATCACCAAACAATCGCCCAAAACGGCGCCCCCCTAACTTGTCCCGGTTCTTCGGTCCAGTTGTTATGAAAGAACATTGCCTTACCATATCCCACTTGCTCAACGCTCCGTATCGGGTACAATCATGGTGAAGGCGCCGTAATAGGATTGTTTACTGATAGATAGAGAGGACTTTCCATGATTTATCGCACTGTGCAAATCTTGCTTACACTGAGCTTGCTGGTCGGTTCGGCGTCCGCCGGAGCCCTGGACGCTAAAAAGGTGCTCGGCAAGACCCCGATTCTCTATACGCTCCGGGCGCCAGACCGGGACGGGACTCACGCATATATGCGCCCGAGATGCTTCCTCAAGATGGGAGCCAGCCTGAAAGCTCTGGACCCGTCGACCGGAAAAACTCGCGTCCTGGTCTCGGCGCCGAAAGGCATGATCAGGAGACCGTGCGTTAACTTCGACGGGAAACGAGTAGTGTTTTCCATGTGCCTCACCGGGCAAGATGTTTTCCACATCTACGAAATCACCATCGATCCGGCTAGACTGTTCACCGACACCGGCCTGTGCAAACCGAAGCAGTTGACCTTCGCCCCGGACGTCTACGACGTCGATCCGATCTACCTGCCCGACGGTAAAATCGCCTTCTGCTCCACGAGAGACATCAAGATCGTCCCCTGCGCCGGGCAACTGGTCCCGCAGATGTTCCGAATGGACCCAGACGGAGCGAACATACACCAGATAACCAGGAGCACGGTTCACGAAAACGAACCGTCGCTCATGCCCGACGGGCGGATACTCTATAACCGCTGGGACTATGTCGACCGGAATTTCGGAGACGGACACGGTTTCTGGGTAGCCAATCCCGACGGTACAAACCAGGCGATCATCTGGGGCAACAACACCGCTCACCCCGCATCGCCATGGACCGCCCGGGCGATACCCGGAACCGGAAAGTTCATATGCATTCTGGGCACTCATCACGGTTCGCTTGGCGGGGCGCTGGCGATTATAAATCCGCAGATATCCGTCGACGGGCGAAAGTCCATCGAACGCACCTGGCCGCAAGATGTAATCACTCGCTTTGACAACCCCCAAAAGTTGTCGATCCCGAAAAATGCGTCCGCCAAGCTTAAGGGCATAGGGAAAATGACCAGCATCTGGCCGGACGAGGCCCGAGCCCTTCTTCCCCAAAACCACAACTACCGCCTGCACGGCTGGAACGACAATCTCAACACCGTTAAGCCCTGGTACAACTGCCCGTTTCCCATCAACAGCACGCAGTTTCTGTACGTAGTTGCCCCGCAGCGCCGTATCGGAGCCGAGATCCGCCTGGGCGACGTCAATGGTAATGACGCCAAGATCCACGCGGAAAAACCCGGCTGCTACGACCCCATGCCCCTTGCGCCTCATCCCAAACCGGTGGCGATGGCCTCTACTCGCGACTATGCGGACAATGACGGGCATTTCTACATCCAGAACGTCTACATCGGCACGCACATGAAGCACGTTACGCCCGGATCGGTCAAGCACGTGCGAGTCGTGCAGGCCCACAGCAAGCGTGGAAAATCCGGGCACATCTGGCGGGCCCTTGGGCACCAGGAAGGGGCAATCGGATGGTCCGGCTTCATCGCCAAAACGGTCCTGGGCACGGCGCCTGTCGAGAAAGACGGCAGCGCATCGTTTTACGTCCCGTCAGACCGATTCGTTTACTTCCAACTGCTGGACGAAGACGGGATGATGATCCACTCCATGCGCACCGGAACATCCGTCCATTCCGGTGAGCGGCGAGGGTGCGTCGGCTGCCATGAATCGAGGAGCGCGACAACTTCGCCGGGAAAACCGACCGAGTTAACCAAGGCCCTGAAACGCACGCCGAGCAAGCTCAACCCATGGCTCGGAAAACCGCGCCGGTTCGGATACCTCGCCGAAGTCCAGCCCGTGCTCGACAAACACTGCATCAAGTGCCACGACTTCGGTAAAAAAGGCGCAAAGAAGATAGTGCTGGCTGGCGACAAGAATTTCGGATTCAACGTTTCATACTGCGAAATCCAGTCCAGAGGACTTACCGGCGCCATCGGGGCCGGACCGGCGGGACACCTACCTGCGCTGACCTGGGGCTCGAAAACCAGCCGGTTGATAAAGATGCTCAAAAAAGGGCACAAAAAGGTTAAACTCAGCGCCGAGGACATGGACCGCCTGGTGACATGGATCGACCTGAACGCACCTTACTATCCGACGGGCTACTCCGCTCGCCCCGGACCAATGCCCGGTCGCAATCCGCTGGATAGAGGGCAGTCCAATCGCCTGTTCGCCCTGGCTGGGCTCAGCGCCAACCAACTACACAAGGCCGACCTGTACGCCGGCCCGCAAGTTTGTTTCGACCGCCCGGAGATCAGCCCCTGCCTGAAACGCATTAAAGCCCCAGCCAAGCGAGCCGAAGCATTGAAGATAATCCAAGCCGGAAAAGCCTCCCTGGAAAAACTCCCACGCGCCGACATGCCCGGTTTCGCGACCCTTCACGCAGCCGACCAGAAACGCAAGGAGCACTACGAAAAGTACCGCCGCATCGAACAGCAAGTGCGAAAAGCCATCAGAGAAGGCAGAAAAATATACGACTCAAAGAAAGCAAACAAACTGACAATGGGCCTCTAACCCCACAAACGCGACCGGCGCACCGTTGCTTCACTATTATTAGAGGCGGTGGATCGCACTACGGAAACAATGCCGAGACATACATGCTAGTCGGCGACGGTATGGGCAGAGCCCTCGCCAAACTGATCAACTTACAGAACAAGAAGAAAACCAAACCCGCGCCCAAGCCGGTCAAACCGGTCAAAAAAGCACCCCGCCGCCCGAAGAAGCCGACCATCACCAAGAAACCGCTCTCGCCCAAAGAGGCCGCGAATCGACAGTGCAGTTCCTGGTGGAAACTAGCCGACAGCTATGCAGCCGCAGGCCTCTCCGACAAGAGCAAGGTCTACCTCAAGAAGATCGTCGACAAACACCCCGACACAGACTGGTCAGCCAAAGCAACCAAACGCCTGGAAGACATGCCCACCGCAAAAGACCGTTAATCACCGGGAAGAGAGACAAATGGAAGCATACCTTTGTGTCCCATGCGTTCTTTCCATACCAACGCTTATATTGTTTTGTTAGCCCAACGTTTCGTATCATCGGCGCCGCTGGTACCGCTGACTCCCCGAGCCATGGCGTCGATTACTTTCCGGCTTGCTGTTTTGAGACCGGTGGAGATAGGGCAACATGTGCTGCCTGTCTCCCGTTCAGGTGGAACACCGAGCCAGTTCGGCTATACTTCGAGCAGGTCGTATTGACCGGGATTGCCTACGGGATTACCCGCAAGCCCCGGTACGTTCTTTGATCTGGGCAACTCGTGGAACTCGATCGTCCCGTCTGGTAAAGGCTCCTGACCGCCAAAGGTGAGACTGCCAATCTCCCAGGCGCCAAGTTGGCTGTCTTGGCGGAAGTATTCACCGCCAATACCTTTGACAGTTAAGCTTTTCAAAGTGAACTCGTTACCAGCAAAGTCGGACGCATTTCCGCTCAGTGCGACACAACCCAGCAGGAGTTTGCCCGCCATTGACCCGACGGTCACTTTATCAACATTTCCAAGAATCTCGCAACTACCGGCCTTCCAGACGCCCGCAACGGCCGCACTGCCAAGGACTGCCTTACCAGAAGCAATACCGGCGCCGCTCAGATTCAGGCTCGCCTGGAAGTCGCCGTCAGAACCCAGAACGCCCCTGGCCAGGTTCGCACGGACGCCCTTGGTCGTAATCTTACCGATCCAAGCGGCAGTGATGGTGTCTTCGGTTTGATCACTGTTGACGCACTCGATTAACGTGATAGCCCCGATACCGCCCGGGACGGTGATCGACAGGTCCGCAGCCGATCCGGCAGTAATCGCGCCGATCGACGTACCCTTCCTGGCGTCGGCTCCGTTAGCCGTGATCACCGCAGAAAGATCGCCCTTGCTTGAAATCTTATCGAAGTAAAGCGCCGACAGATTCCCAGCCAGGCCATTGGCGCCGTCTATACTCTTAACGAAACCCTCGGCGTCCAGAACCCAGGTCGCCCCGGTAGTGCTGGCCTTGATCGCACCGGTAGCACCTTCGATATCCCACACGCACGCGATCTCGCCCTTAATGGTGGCGCTGCCAAGCGATACGCCTTTACTATCGGCGCCGCTCAGATTCAGGCTCGCCTGGAAGTCGCCGGCAGAACCCAGAACGCCCCTGGCCAGGTTCGCACGGACGCCCTTGGTCGTAATCTT
>JABGPF010000003.1:0-5870 GCA_018645065.1 Phycisphaerales bacterium | reverse complement strand
CGGTAGTGCTGGCCTTGATCGCACCGGTAGCACCTTCGATATCCCACACGCACGCAATCTCGCCCTTAATGGCCGCACTGCCAAGCGATACGCCTTTACTATCGGCGCCCGTCAAAATCAAATCGGCGCCAAAGTCGCCGTTCAGAGCAGTAATACCGCTTCTGACATTGGCCTTTCGGCCTTTGGTGGTCAGACTCTTGACCCAGAGCGCCGAGAGCAAGCCGCTATCCCACTGTCCGGCCGAGACTGTTCCTATAGAACCGTTATTGGCAGTGATAGTCGCATCTATTATCGTCCCGGCTACGGTGAACTTGTCCAGGGCGACACCCTTGGCATCGGCTCCGGTTAAGGTCACATCAGCATCGAAGTCGCCCGACACACCAGACCTGGAATCACCTTTAACGGATATGCTCGAAACCCACGGCGCAACCAGTGAACCGCCAAGCCATTCGGTGGCCGTCAAACTCTTCAGATATGAACCGAGAACAATGTCCGTATCCGGATGCAACACCCCAGTCGTTATCGTGACGCCCCTGGTCGCGCCGAGGCCTGGTAATCGGATATCGGCGCCATTCCTGACATCGTGCAACTGAACAGAGCCAATATACCCACTCCCGCTCAGATCAATGCCTGCACCGACAAGATCAATCGTCTTGGCCGAAAGCATACCAAGCGGCGTACCTCCCGTGATCACACCGACTGTTGCGAGTCCATCATCACCGGGCATCCTGCTCTTAGTGGTCTTAAACGTAAGCGAACTGCGGTCTGTGGTATCGGACAACGTAATTTCGGCGAGTTCAACGTTATCGCCGCTAACAATCACTCCGCTCCTGCCTGCCGTCTGTTGGAGATTATCGCCAGTGAAGACCAACGCCGCCGTACCGACTTTCAGGGCCACAGTTGTGCTAGTGCCGTCACCATCCACGTATGCGACAGATTTGGCTTGGTTGTCGCCAATGATAATCTCCATCCCCTGCTCGACCTCAAAGGAAATCTGGTAGTCACCGCCCGGAACGCCGTCTTGATCTCCGTCCAACCGATTGTTAGCCAGATCGCGGAGCGAGGAAGTCCCGTTAACAATTAATTGATACTGCCCATCAGGCAATGGCGAATCTTGAACCGTCAAGGTCACAACGAGGCTGCTTTCGTCATAAGCTACAGAACTGAACGTCACCTCACCGCCCGGACCGTACAAGGCATAATTGCCCGGATCGCTAGCCGATCCCGGGTCGAGCATCTCGCTGAATCGCAGGTGAATATCGGACATTTTCTCTCTCACCATTGACGATACGGGCGGATCATTGAGAATCACCGGACCGGTTGCATCCACACCCGTTATCATATCGGCAGTAGTGTTGCCCGAAGCCAGCATTCCGCTCTGTGAGCGAGTCGTCGCGCCTCCGTTTTCAAGAAGCATTAATGCACCGACGAACTCCTGATCGAGACCTTGATACTCAATATCATATGCCCCATCGCTTGGGGCGGGAATAATGGTCAACTCGTACTCACCGTCCCCCGAGTACCACGCACCCGGTATCTCGTTGACCTCGCCGGTGGCCTCGGTATAACCAACCGATCTCCCTTGCGAATCCGTGATAAGCCCGTCAACAGGATCCGTAAGTCCGACTATCGATTTAATCTTTCCAGTAACCGCGTCCATCAATGAACGATAGCGTCCTGTTTCATAGGCAAAACCGCCAGAAACATCGACGCCGAGAAACTCGAATATTTCCCGCTGCACTGATTGTAAAGCGCCGCCCAACTTGCCGTGTTCAACGCCAGCCAAAGCTTCAGAGGTGATGCCGCCCACCTTTGCGCTGCTGGCCAGAACTGTACCGTCACCACTACCGGCCGCCCCGCCGTCAAAACTCACTAGGTTGAGAAGACTTAACCCCAATGGATGGTAAAGTTCGTAGTCCGTATCAACGCCCGTTCCGTAGAATATTTTCGCATCGACGCCGCCTGAACCGTAGTACGCGCCAATGTTAGAGTTAAGATCCGCCAGGAACACGTTGTCGTCCACTCCATGGACCCACTTGTGCGGCCAAACATTTGAGATGAAATCAAATGTTGGCAACAAGTTCGTAATCGACGGGCTGTACATCTCTATTAGCCCAATGTCTGTAGCCGCCGCACCGGCCAATAGAGCCATGCCCAGCGGAGCCCCAATTCCGGTAGCACTCAGACCTGCGGCCACGAATCCGATGGCCTTGTCCAGCGCGAAATTCAGCGCACCATTGATCCATTCTCGATATTGGTATGCATCGACCGCACCATGGTTCGGCGTACCCAACATAAGAAACTGATCGATATCCCCTGAATCATAAAGATCGCTTTGAATATACGCCCGGGTAACCAGACCGCCCATGGAGTGCGCCACAATATCAACTGAGAAATCCTCGGCGAGATATCCGTAGTCCACCCAATCATCGCGAGCCTGCTCAACCCAGTAGTCGATATACTCAATACCGTACTCGTACTCATCGTCATTAGGATTAACCCCCGACAACCTCATTCTCCCATCGTTGGAACCGTCCTCGGGAGCTATTTCGAGCCTCCAGTCGTAGGATGCCCCCCAGAGCGTTCTCAATTCTCCAGGCGTGTCGTTATATCCAGCCTTACGAAATGACGCCAGAAGATCGTCATAAGTATGTTGGATAGGATCAAGCGCCAGATTTTCCGGAGCAACCCCACTATCACCAAAAACTAACCATGAGGCCCAGTGGTCCGTCGGCATGGTGCCAAGAATACCAGGAACAACCAGAACGACCTGGGGCGGAGCGGCCGCTGGCGTTGCCGAAGCTGTGGGCGAATGACTCCGGGAGTAATTGAGCGATGTATCGTATGCCCACGCCTCGTAGTAGTAAGTAGTGCCATTGGTTACATTCGTATCTTGGTAGCTTGCACCATCAGCATTGTAGATAACTGTACCGCCGCCTATGGAACTGCCCACGGAATAAGACACGCCATTGGCAGGTCCCGTAGCGGGCGCACTGCCCGCTCTTCGGACGATAACAACGCCGCTTAAATCCGAATCACTCGGCTTTGTCCAATTAAGATCAACCTGCCCATCCCCACCAAGGGCATGGAGGCCTGTGATATTGCCTGGCGGCGTCCTGTCAGCGATTGGAGGAGGTGCATTGGGATCTCGGAAGATATAGGCGGCCCCTGAGCCGCGGCCTTCAGCATCATCGTCGTCAGCACCAACGATTATATGATCACCACTCACAGAGACAGTTTCACCGAAACTTGCTCCAGGAGTGGTGTCCGAAGCAGTCAACGTCTCCCGCAGAGACCAGTTCGCTCCATCGCGATGGTACACATAGGCTGCCCCCACGCCGCTACTGCCACCCGATTGACCAACAACCACATTGTCGCCGCTTATGGAGACAGACTCCCCAAATGTCGTGTCTCCAACCAGCGTCTTCTCCCAGAGCCAGTCTGTGCCCGAACGGTGGAATATGTAGGCCGCATCCCCGCCGACAACTGCGTAGTCACCACTAATCGAAACATCTGTGCCGAAGGCTCCCGACCGTCCTGGATCTGGCGCGAACAACTTGGTCTGCTTAGTCCAGTTCGCGCCAACACGATTGAACACATACACAGACCCCGAGCATGCACCGCCGCCATCGTCGCCCGGTGCACCGACGAAGGCGTAATTACCGCTGATCGCAACGTTCGAGCCGAATCCGCAGCCCCACTCGAGATCGGACGCAACCAGCTTCGCCTGTTCCGTCCAGTTTGTACCGCTCCGGCTGAAAACATAAGCCGCTTCGTTCATCCCCGTTCCAACGATGATACAGTCTCCATCAATCGCGACTGTCTGTCCGAACATCGCAGCGTTGGCACTATCAGACTTCGTGAGTCTCGCCTGCTGGCGCCAAGCGGATCCCTCCCGATGAAACACGTACACTACTCCCCCGGTATGGGTCATTAGATCTTCGCCATAGGCTCCCACAACAGCGTAGTCTCCGCTAATCGCAACGGCACTGCCAAACCACGCGTCCGACTTTGGGGTGGCCGGGAATAACTGGAATTCCTCCACCCAATCCGAACCGTTTGGTTTGAAGATGTACGCTGATCCAGACTGGCCCCCATTCCTGTTGTGCCACGGAGCCCCGGCGATCGCGTAGTCACCGCTGATTGAAACCGAACGGCCAAAGAAATCCCATTCGTCGCTGTCAGAGGCCACTACCTTATCTGTCTCGGTAAGTATCGGTGTAGCCTCTGGTCGGACATTTCCCGAAGCAGAGATAAGGGAATAGTTCATCGACGTATCGGAGGCCCAAATGTCGTAGTAGTACATGACGCCGTTTGAGACAGCCTTATCAACCAGCCTTGTCCCAAGCTGGTTATAGATAACAGTTCCACCACCAATGGAATCGCCAGCCCTGTATCTCGTATGATCGGCTGGACCTGCAATGGGGGCCTGTCCGCTTCGGCGTACGATGAGAATAGTCTCCAGATCCAAGTCGGTCGGGGTAACCCAACTCAAGCCCACTTGGCGGTTACCCGACATGAAACCGGCATTCGTAACACGTCCCGGCGAGACAGAATCTCCCGGCGCCGCATTCAGTAGAATGCTGAGACCCCCATTGGGCAGATCATAGGCGTAGTGCGTGAGGGCGACGTCCGGCTGGCCTGTGCCATCCAGGTCACCGAGAGCGATGTTCTCATGTATATCCGGCAGGTCAATCCAGTCGTCCCCGGTTCCCGAGAACGGTTCGAATGTGCCATCTCCGAAGCCTTTCCTGACTGACAGGGTACTCCCGCCGCCGACAACAAGATCCAGCTTGCCATCACCATCCATGTCGATCGCGGCCAAGGCATCTGCTCTGAACGCATTCTGATAGGTATGATTGAGAGACAGAATATTCGTGGGATGACCAAGATAAACTTTGATTGTATTGCCATACAGCGCCGGGACTGCCACATCACTCCTGCCGTCTCCGTTGAAGTCACCTACAGCAAGTTGTCCCTGGGGCCGGTCTCCGGCGTCGAAGGTGTAAGCCGCTGAGAAGTTGCCATCTGGCTGCCCCAGAAGAACATCCAAATTCCCAGTGACTCCCCAACTCAGAACTGCGAGATCTTCCCGCCCGTCCCCGTTGCAGTCTCCCACGCCGACATAAACCGGACGAGGGGATCCCAGGACAAAGTTGGTGGCGGTCTTGAACGTGCCATCTCCTTTCCCGATCAGGACGGACACAGTGCTATCACGCAGATTCGTCACGGCCAAGTCCGCCTTATTGTCCTGATCGAAGTCGCCAACAGCAATCGAGTTGGGGAGTGCACCTGTCACATACTCATTTGAGTGGATGAATGTTCCATCCCCGCGTCCCAGGAACACGATCACGCGTCCCCCACTGCCCGATTCGTCATCGCATGTCGTGACAGCAAGATCAGGCTTCGCGTCGCCATTAAAGTCGGCCGTGGCAACACCAATAGGAAGCGTGCCCGCAGAGACTGTCGGCAAAGATGAGAATGCCCCTCCGCCCGTGCCCCGCAGGAGCCTGACGACACTGTTGCCCCAATCAGCAAAGGCTATGTCGTTCCGACCATCTCTATCGAAATCCTCGATGACGAGGCTGTCAGGTTCGGACCCCTCGAAG
This sequence comes from Phycisphaerales bacterium, assembly GCA_018645065.1. Taxonomy (GTDB): domain Bacteria; phylum Planctomycetota; class Phycisphaerae; order SM23-33; family SM23-33; genus BS750m-G57. The sequence goes on along the minus strand of JABGPF010000003.1, from coordinate 261 downwards.
AGATATGTTGTGGGATCCTGAAAAGACACAGAGAGCAGCAACCGCGGTTCGAGTTGCTCCATTAGGGGGGCCAATGATTCGCGGTGCATTCTGGACGGGTAGTCGAATCCCCTTTGATTATCCCGCCGACTCTGTCGGAGAATGTTTACGTAAAGTTCCCGAAGCCGACTCATTGCACGCGATGCCAACGCCATGGTGTATCTCCCAAACCAAACCACGCATTACTGCATAACGACGTGTGCAACGTCCGTGTCAGACCCG
>JABGPF010000271.1 GCA_018645065.1 Phycisphaerales bacterium | reverse complement strand
TCCGCCGTTGCCGTTCTCTGTGCTCTCTGTGGCAAGGCCGTTTGCCGTTAATAATGGTGACAATGCGTTTGCCCTGGAATTCTCGACGCTGGGCTTGCACATGCGTAATGCAAACGCGATAATAAAAGCATCGATTAACAATAAGGAGCTTCAGCCATGACTACACCACCACCCACACGACGCGAATTTCTTCGTACAACTTCTGCCGCCGCGGTAGTTGGAGCGGCAGCTTCGATCGCCCAGGCCGCCAAACCGGCAGACAAATCGAAGATCCTGAACTATAACCCGAAGATGGGCTATCGTCGTCTGGGCAAGACCGAGCTGATGATCTCCGAAGTCAGCCTCGGCGGGCACGGTGGGAAAAAGCCCGAAGACCGCATACCCGTTCTCGAAAAAGCCATCGAGTTGGGCATGAACTATCTTGACACGAACATGGCCAGCGAGGTCGCACTCTACGGGCAGGCGATGGCGAAAGCGAAAAACGCCAAACGAGATAAGTTCCACATCGGGTTCGCCAGCTGGCCGGTGAAAATCACCGAAGAGTATGAAAAGAAGCTCACCGAGAAACTCATGATCAGCGAGATCGACAAACGCCTCAAGGCGTACAAGACCGATATGCTGGACATCTGGCGACCCGTTGGGGCGACGTGGGGCAAGGGCCAAACGAAGATCGCCACCATGCTTGATGTGACTCCCAAAACACTCGACCTGGTCGCAAACACATTCGAAAAAGTCCGCAAGGCCGGGAAAGTTCGCTTCCTCGGCGTCTCGGCGCACAACCCGAAAGTGTTCCGCCGCGTGCTTAACGACTACCCGCAGTTTTCGGTTGTGATATTCCCGTACCTGTTCCTTACCAAGGACTTCGGAGGCGATGGGTTGCTGAAACTCGCTACCGATAAGGACGTAGGTGTCATCGGCCTGAAACCGTTCGGGGCCGGCACGACGTTCGGAATCAAACCTCGCGAGATTAAAGGCAAAGTCGACAAGCGGGCCCATGTGTTGGTGCGGGAGATGCTGGCGGAAAAACGCTTGGCGGCGATTATCCCGGGCGTGAATATTCCCGAACAGCTTCTGGAAAACGTCAAAGGCTCCTACGAGAAGGGCAAGGCGACCACCCAGGCCGATCGCGACGCTATCGAACAGTGCACCGAAAACTACTACGCGCACATTACACCTGAATACAAGTGGCTGCACCAATGGGAGACGGTATGATTACTCGCGGTTCGATAATGCTTATGACAGGTGCGCTGGGGTTTGCTGTTATCTTCCTCGCTGTCGGGTGTCTGACCCAGCAGGAGGCGGTCAGGGTTGATCGCACCGTCGACAAGAATAACCCGATGGGCCCCAACGCCGGCTGCTACGTCTGCCACATGACCTACGTCAAAGAACCGATGTCTCGCCTGCATCTCAAGAACAAGGTATTCTGTATCGACTGTCACGGACCCAGCATCGCTCACGCGAACGATGAAGATATCGGCGCGACTAAACCAGACATTTGGTTCACACGCGACAAGGTCGACGCCTCCTGCCGCAAATGTCACGATGACCATGACGCGGCGCCGAATAAGGTGATAAAACGCTACATCGAACGAAAACTCACGACCGACTCACCGGTCTGCACCGACTGCCACGGAACACACAGAATCAAACGCGACAAAGACAAAGACGCCAAATCCACCGCCAAATAACTCAAATTGGTGATCTGCGCAAAAAAACAGCCCCGGGGGGATCTTCCCGGGGCCATGCAGTGGTCTGATGTGATGTGTTAGTATGTATACTTGAATACATCAGCCATAAGTCTTATCGACTATATACGTGGCAAAAGTATAGGAAAACGGGCAGGACGGCAAAAAATCATATTTCAAGCCCATTTCCCCGCTGGCGACCGCCAATAAAGGTCAGCAGGCAATTATTTGATGTTGATATGCGTTAAGCACGGTATCCGATGAGCAAACTAAACATCTTCATTGCTGTGGTGGTTTTTACTGCGTTTTCTTTGGCTGCACGCGGGGGCGATTGGCCTTGCTGGCGCGGGGCTGACCACAACGGTGTGATTACTGAGAGTTCCGGTTGGCCTGCGAACTGGCCGCCTGCGAAGCTGTGGAATCGTAGCTTTGGATACGGGTGCAGTTCACCGATAATTGTCGAGGGTAAGTTGTACGTTATGGGCTGGCGGGGCGATAAACGGCGCGGTGGCGCCGATACGCTCTACTGCATCCAGGTCGCCACGGGCAAGGAACTCTGGAAACAGTCGTATCCCTGCCGCTATCAAGGCAGGGTCAGCACGGGCGATGAACGTGCTTACGGCGGGCCGTCATCAACGCCAACGTTCGATAAGTCGACGGGGTTTATCTACACGATCAGTATCGACGGTGATCTTATGTGTCGGGACACCGCAAAGGGTGGGAAGCTGCTATGGAAGCTGAATTTCTACGACAAATACAAGGTTCCCAGACGCCCGCATGTCGGTGGGGGCAGGCGCGATTACGGGTATCCCGGATCGGTGCTGATACGCGGTAAGACGCTGCTGGTCGAGGTCGGGGCGACAAGCGGGACGGTGATGGGGTTTGACAAAATGACCGGCCGACAGGTCTGGGCCTCGGAGTATACTGGAGCGGGGGGGCATAGCGGCGGGCTCGTTCCGATGACGATCGACCGGGCGGATTGTATCGCAGTTCTGACGCTTGGAGAACTGGTGGTTATGCGTATCGACCAGGGTTTCGAGGGCAAAACCGTGGCGAAAACCAAGTGGCGTACGGAGTTCGGCTGCAATATTTCCACACCGGCGGTTATGGGCGATCGGGTGCTGGTGACCTCGGCGTACAACAATAAAGCTAGCGTCATGTTCAAGGTGTCCCGCGGGCGGATGCGGCCGGTCTGGCGATCAAAATATTATTCAACCAACGGCAGCCCTGTGATTCATCGCGGGCGAGTATATATTGTTCGCGGTTCGCTTTACTGCCTTGACGCAGCGAGTGGTAAATTGCTCTGGCGGGGCGGGAGCTTTGGCGACGGGTCGTGTTTGGCGACCGCGGACGACAAGATAGTTGCGTTTGGTAAGGGTTCGGTGCGGCTGGTGGATGCGTCGCAAACGGCTGGGCAGTATCGCGAACTGGCCAGAATCAACTGCGGACTCAGGGCGATATGCTACCCGCAGATAACGCTGGCTGGCGGGATTCTGTGTGCAAAGGACCGCAACGGGGCGATTGCCTGCTTCGACACGACCAAACGCGGCAGCGAGACGAGCGTCGTGAAACCGCCGCCGCTTCCTGCGGTGAACGTCAAGATGCCCAAAATGTCGGACGACTGGCCGGGAAATACCGACGCAGGCGTGTTTGTGTGGTCTACCGCGAAGGCGAAAAATATGATCGGCGACAAGGCGTCGTCCGTAAAACCTCGCGACGAGGCGCGGATCGGCGACGACGGCGCCATGGTCCTTGGCCGAGGAGCCATGCTCGCCAACAACGCAGATGACGCCTTGCTGAAAGCCTGCAAAGCCTCGGGCCAGCTTTCGATCGAAGCGATTCTCACCCCGGGCGATACGAAACAAAGCGGGCCTGCGCGGATTATCTCGTTCTCGCAGGATGCGTATAAACGCAACTTCACACTTGCCCAGGAACGCTCGCAATTGGTGCTTCGCCTTCGCACCCCGCGAACCGGTCTGAACGGTTCGAAGCCGGAGATGACACTCTGCCGACTCACCGCAGCCAAACCGCACCACGTAATTGTGACCTACTCACCGGGAAAACTCTCGTGCTACCTGAACGGGAAGAGCGTGTTGCAGAGCGACCGGGTGGGCGGAGATTTCAGCAACTGGTCTGCGATGCACCTGCTGTTCGGCGACGAATGGGACGGGCAGCGACGCTGGTCGGGCAAGTTGCAGGGCGTGGCGATACACTCGCGCGTTATCGGAGCCCAAGAGGCCGCCGCGCGATACAAACTCGCGACGGACCCGGCCCGCTGAACGTGCGGGTATCAAATATTCAAACCCGCCGCTGCGGCGAGCGTCATAGCGGCGCTTATCCCAGGATCGAGAAGTCGGCGAAGAACGCGTAAATCGCCAAGACGATCAAGACCAGAATCACACAAGCCGTCGGGGCGTGCTTCCATGGGGTCATGTCGACGGCTTTGACATCTTCCTGGATCCAGTCGGTTTCTCGCGGTTTGACGATTCCGATGGTCAGCATCAGCACGACCAGTACGGCGAACACTATGCCCAGGAAGTGAAAGTCGTGGATGTAGTCGGTGATGTATTTTGAGCCGACATCAGGCTCCTTGAGAGCGTTTTTAGCCAGGCTTGCAATTTGTTTCGTCGCTTCGGATGTATCTGTTCCGGCGTCGAATATTCGTGCGACGGCAGCCGCCGCTCCGGCGGGAATTACGTATGAATTATTTACACCGATCCCGTCGGCGGATTTAAGCATCAGGAAGAACGCTTCCTTGTCAGGCTCTTCGGTGGTGTCGGCCAGCAAGTTAACCGTTATGTTTTTCTTGGTTTCGCCTGGCGCGAAGATCAGCGTGCCTTTTGTTGCTGTGTAGTCCTTGGATTCTTCGGCGGTGCCGGCTTGGGTGGCGTATTCCACCGTTACGGGTTTTTCGCAGGCTTTCGTCAAAAATACGTTGAATTTCACCGTCTGGTCGGCACCTTCGATCTGTGCAACATCCTTCGCGACGATCTTGGCGTCGCCGGAGCCCAGTGGGACAAAATATCCGATGGCGATAACCAGGAATCCGACGATCAGGGCCGCCTTGGCCGCCATTGGCGGTACGCGTTTGGAGAGCAGGCCGACAATCACCACCGCGAAGATCGGGATGAAGTACAGCCCGTTCATCTTCTGGAGATAGGCGAAGATGCTTGTAGTGTTGGCCAGCAGCGGCGCCACGCACATCGCGGCGCCGGCGATAAGCCAACCGAACACCTTGCCCGACTTGACCACCTCATGTTCGGTGGCGTCCTTCTTGAACACGTTCTTGTACAACCCTAGCCCGAACAGGGTGCAGGTGCTGTTCAGCGCCGAGTTGAAGCTCGACAGAATCGCACCGATCATCGCCGCTGCGAAGAAGCCGGTAAGCCATGGCGGAAGGACTTCGTTGACCAGGCGCCCGTAGGTCATATCGGCTTTTAGACCCTCCGAAGCGAATAGGGCAAATGCTATCATACCCGGGAACACCAGGTACATCGGGCCGAGGAGCTTTAGTCCGCCGGTGAGGATAACGCCTTTTTGCCCTTCGGCAAGGCTCTTGGCTCCAAATGTCCGCTGGATGATCTGTTGGTTCGTGCACCAGTAAAACAGGTTAAGCAGCATGATACCGGTGAATATGGTGTGGAACGGTACTGATGAACCCTCTCCGCCGATTGAGTTGAGCCTGTCGGCTTGGGATTCCTTGATCGCAGTTATACCCGACATAAACCCGTCGCCGCCAAGGGCTGACAGGCCAAAGTATGTAATCAGGAACCCGCCGATCAGCAGACCGATACCGTTGAGTGTGTCAGACACCGCAACTGTGCGCAATCCGCCGAACAGGGCGTACATCGCCCCGATCAGGCCCACCACCCATACGATCAACCAAAGTGCAGCAGTCTCGCTGATCCCCAGCATCCCCTGGACGTCGAGAATTCCTATCATGCCCCGAGCGCCGGTGTAGAGGATGATCGGGAGAAGGATCGTTGCGTATGCGATCAGAAATATAAGGTTCGTGATCACCTCGGTCTGGTGGTCGAACCGGATTTTGAGCAGTTGCGGAACGGTGGCGATACCGCTTTTAAGGAAGCGGGGCAGGAAGAATAACGCCATTGAAACCAACGCCAGCACCGCCACTACTTCCCAGACCATTACGCAGAACCCGTCAATAAACGCCGCGCCGTTCAAGCCAACCATCTGTTCGGTTGACAGATTGGTCAACAGCAGCGATCCGGCGATTAGCGGGAAGGTCAGCGACCGACCGGCGAGGAAGTATCCCGCAGATGAATCGTGGTCGTCCTTATGCGTGATGATCCAAGTTATCAGTCCGACCAGTCCGGTGAAGAAAACGAAAGTGGCAAGCGTTATAAACTGCATGTGGAACTCCTATTGCTATGATTAAGTGACCTAAGCTATCAACCCCGATGCTCGCCTGCAATAAAAATACTGGCGAAAAGCGATTGCTTCGCCTTGCGGGTTGCATCACGGATGATCTTGCGTTACAAATCTTGCAGAAGGAGCATCATTATGAACTCAAATGTATGCGGTTTTGGGGTGGTGTTGGCGGTTGTTATGGTTGCTCTGGCCGGTCAGGTTCGAGCACAGGCTGACGGGCGGGACTGGGAGAATCCCGATGTGCTCGGGACGAACAAGGAGCCCGCGCACAGCACGCTCATGCCGTACCCAAATCCGGGCGCCGCATTGAAAGGGACACGCGAGGCTTCTGGGTTCCATCAGTCGCTTAACGGTAAGTGGAAGTTCAACTGGTCGCCCAAACCGTCCAAACGCCCGAGGGAGTTTTACAAGCCTTCGTTCGACGTCAGCGCTTGGAAGGAAATACCCGTCCCGTCTAATTGGCAGCTGCAGGGATACGGGATACCTGTCTACTGCAACCATCCGTATTCTTTCAAAAAGGACCCTCCGCGAGTAATGGGCACGCCGCCTGCGGACTGGCCCGCATATAACCATCGAAACCCCGTGGGCTCGTATCGTCGGGAGTTTACCGTCCCTGCGGCATGGAAGGGCAGACAGGTGTTTATCCACTTCGACGGTGTCAGTTCGGCGTTTTATCTGTGGGTTAACGGCAAGAAGGTCGGTTACAGCCAGGGCAGCCGCACGCCCGCGGAGTTCGACATTACGCCCTATCTCAAGGACGGGGCGAACGTACTTGCCGCCGAGGTCTACCGCTATTCAGACGGTACCTACCTCGAATGTCAGGACTTCTGGCGCCTCAGCGGGATCTTTCGGGATGTCTATCTCTGGTCGGCGGGCAAGCTGCACGTTCGCGACTTCCACGCCGACGCCACGCTCGATGACGGCTACAGCAACGGTGTTCTGTCAGTCAAAATGGACGTGCAGAACTTCACCGGCCAGGCCGAGAAGCTTTCGGTTGAGGTCTTACTGCTCGATGCCGCCGGTGGTGAGGCCGCGTCGATCAAAGTCGGCGGAGTCGACGCCAAGCCCGGCGCCAACAATAAACTCACCTCGCCGCGAATCACGATCGCCAATCCCGCCATGTGGTCCGCTGAGCAGCCGAATCTTTACCAGGTGCTGATCACCCTGAAGGACGCTACGGGCCAGATAGTTGAAGTTGTCGGCTGCAAAGTCGGTTTCCGCAAAGTCGAGATTAAAGGCGGGCAGATCCTGGTCAATGGG
>JABGPF010000270.1 GCA_018645065.1 Phycisphaerales bacterium | reverse complement strand
CGGCCGATGATTCGCGATCATCGCTGAGCTCCGCCAGACGAGCAAACTCACCAGGATGCGGAGTAAGCACCAGCGGGCAGTTCCGCAATTCGCTCCAGTTGGGTATCGCAGCGAGATTGTTCAGCCCGTCGGCGTCGAGCACTACCGGACTGGCCTGCTCAAGCACCGTGCGAATAATGTTCTGTTGAAGCGTCCCGACGCCCATTCCAGGCCCGACGGCCAGCACGTCACTGGCTTCGGCCGCCCTGGCGACCTGCCCCAACGCCCCACCATCACACGCCAGCGGAATAGACGTAGCGCAAATACACAACGAAGCGACGGTAAGCTGCACAGGTTCGGGCACCGCAAGAGTGACCAGCCCCGCCCCGCCGGCAAAAGCTGCATTGCCCGCCAGCACCGGTGCGCCAATCATCCCGCGCGAACCGCCGACAACCAACACGCGACCAAAGTCGCCTTTATGCGAATCAACATCACGCGGCGCCAATCGGGGGACCTCAGTGATACGCTCGATGTTATTCATTTTTCGCCCCAGCGGTTTGTCTGTTGATCATTGCTGAGATGTATCCGCCGGCGAAACCGTTGTCTATGTTCACTACGCTTATTCCCGATGCGCAACTGTTGAGCATCGCCAGCAGTGCAGCCACACCTCCGAAACTGGCTCCGTATCCGATTGACGTGGGAACTGCGATTACAGGAACGTCTACGAGCCCGCCAACCACCGACGCCAGAGCGCCCTCCATGCCCGCCACGGCGACGATAACATTGGCGTCCTGAATGTCAGACTTGCACGCCAGCAGGCGATGCAGCCCCGCCACTCCCACATCAAAATATGTGCTAACCTGTGCGCCCATGATCTCGGCGGTTACGCGGGCCTCGTGGGCTACGGGCAAATCGCTGGTGCCTGCGGCGACTATTGCGATGTTGCCCACAGGCACTACAGGATCGCCCTGTCGAAGCGTTATCGCGCGGGCGGCGGAATGATATTCAGCAGCGGGAATGTCAGCAACCACCGCGTCGTACTGCTCCTGCGAAGCGCGAGTGGCGAGCACCTGTCCGCCGACATCGGCGAGTTTTCCGAAGATGATCCGCACCTGCTCGACGGTTTTTCCGGGGCAGTAAATAACTTCGGGGAACCCGCATCGCAGCGCCCGATGATGGTCGAGAGTGGCAAAGCCCATAGACTCAAACGGAAGGTTTTTCAAACCCTTGATCGCCTCATCAACCTCAAGATCGCCTGCCTGGACCTGCTGGAGTAGTTGCTTCAGTGCTTCCTGGTTCATGTTCAAAACTCCCGTAGTTATATTCTAACTGTCGGACGTGCAGCCAGCGTCAGATCGGCGACCTGTCCGGCTTGTAGATAGTGATACGCCAACCCCGCGGTCATCGCCGCGTTATCGACGCAATAAGCCATTTTCGGCATTCGGACCGCACAACCGAGCTTGTCGCCCAGTTCGGTAACCGCCGCACGTAGAGCGCTGTTGGCTGCTACGCCTCCGCCAATTACCAGTGTTTTGACGTCGATTTTCCCAGCGGCTCGGCGTAATTTTATTTTCAGCGTATCAACCACCGCCGCCTGGAAACCCGCAGCAACGTCGGCGATTTCCTGCTGCGTGAAGTTTTCGATCCCGCGCCCGGCGTTTTCCTGCATAGCCGCTCTCCGTGCCGTCGGCCCGGGCTTCTTGCCTACGCGAGTCGGCCTGGGACCGGGCACGCCGTTCACGTGATACAACACCGCGGTCTTGAGTCCGCTGAACGAGAAGTCCAGCGAATCCCCGGCGAGTAGCGACCTGGGAAAGTCTATCAGCTTCGGGTCGCCTTCGCGCGAGATGCGGTCTATCACCGGCCCACCGGGATAGCTCAGTTCGAGTATTTTCGCGACCTTGTCGAACGCTTCACCGGCTGCGTCGTCTATCGTTCCGCCCAGCAGGGTCATGTCCATCGGTGAATCGCAACGGTACAGCGCAGTGTGTCCTCCGCTGCATATCAGCGCCGCAGCCGGGTATTCAATCGGCCCTTCATCCAGCGACGCCGCGTATGCGTGCGCGTATACGTGATTGACCGCGACCAGCGGAACATCCCATATCCAGGCGATTGTTTTGGCGGCCATCAGTCCGATCAGAAGCGACCCGATGAGCCCCGGTTCGTTTGCGATAGCGACTGCGGAAATTTTTTCCGGCGCCACGCCCGCCTGCTCAATTGCCTCTGCGATGATGTTGTTGATTGCTTCGATGTGTGCTCGCGAAGCCAGTTCGGGCACGACGCCTCCGAATCGTTTGTGCAGATCGATCTGGCTGGCGATGGAATTGCTCAGAACGTCGGTTCCGTTTGCAACTATGGAACATGCGGTTTCGTCGCAGCTTGATTCGATTCCCAGGATATACGTCGGTTCGCTCATGGCGTTATGAGTGCTCCTTTTCCGCCCGGTTGGGTCGCGAGGCGTTTTTTGCGGGCGTCGGCGGAGTCCTGGAGGATTTTTTCCATGCGCTCCGGATCCCTCAACAGCTTGATCGCCTCTGCGAGTTGCGGGTCGTATTTTATCAGATCTCGCCCCAAAGCCTCGCCCATACCGCCTGCGGGCATGGTGGCCGGAAGGCTCGCCGGGGCGACAAACGCACTGGCTGCACGTCTCCGCAGCATCCGCAGCTTGTGGGCGTTATTCGAATCGGCTGACACGAACAGATGCGGAGTGATGGGTTTACCCGCCGATGCGGGAAGAACATCTTCAGCCGGTCTGGTAGTCGCCTCGGGGCTTTTTTCGGGGAAGTAAAATCTCGCCGTTGTCAGGTGCATCAGACCGAGCTTACCGCCCAGCCTGATAGGCGTCTGAACGCTGTGTTTCCCTCTGGTGGGCATACCGAGCAGTATCGCCCGATCGGCAGCCTTGAGCGAACCAGCAACGATTTCCGCCGCCGAAGCGGTGTCCGAATCGATTAGCACCACAAGCGGCTTGGGCGGATATGCGCCCTCGGGATGCGCGACATACTTCTCCGGATCCGATCCGTTTCCCAGCACGGTTACTATCGGCTCATCGTGCAGAAACAAATTCGCCAACGCAACGCCTTCAGACAAGTACCCGCCCGGATTCCCCCGCAGGTCCAGCACGAGACCACCCATGCGAGACGGGCTGCGAAACGCGGTTTTAAAACGTTCGACCGCCTCGGAAACAAACTCCGATACCTTTATGTACACCAAGTGCTTATCGCGATCGACGGTGTAAACCCATCGATTATCCTTGTCGCGATACAAACCAGTAGCCGCTTCAACGGGATATTCGGCCAACTCCAAAGTCACCTCTCGCAGATCGCCCGAACCGCGCGACGGGATCAGGCTCAACTCGATTTTACCATCCTTCGGGTTTGATAAAAGTTCGTTGACCTGCGCGAGATTCATATTGAACGTCGGCTTGGAGTTTATCAGGGTCACAAGATCCCCGGCCAGGAGCCCCGCCCGGTCGGCGGGCGAATTCGGATCTACGCAGGCAATTATCGGTCCTCTGTCGGACAGGTCCAGCACCAGCCCCGTGCCAAGAGTCTGGCCCTGCATCCGTTTTTCGAACGCATCAGCCAGTTCATACGGGATATAGACCGATTGCGGATCGAGTGATTTGACCATGGCGGCGATGGCGTTCCGCTTGATCTCCAGCGGATCGACCGGGGGATAATGTTTTTCGATGATTTGATTGTACGCTTCGACCATCGCATCGGGGCGTACTTCGAGTTGGCGTTGCGATTTAGGGGTGTGCTTCATCAACCAGGCTGTGCCCAGAGCGACGGCTACCACCGCCAGCATCCACAATATGTTGCGCTTGGGCATATGGTGCTCCTGTCAGATCTCCGCTACCGGTAGTAAATGCTACCATCGCCCGCGTCGCATAACAACTGCCAATACATCCGCGTTAAAATACGAACACGCGACCGGTAAAAAACCGGCCGCGTGGCGGTGAAAATGGCTAGGACTGGACTTGAACCAGCGACACCCGCATTTTCAGTGCGGTGCTCTACCAGCTGAGCTACCTAGCCTCGTCAACAGGCCTTTCCTACAAGCCTGCGGGATAATGTACAGACAACATCACGCCATGTCAAGCGCAAGCCTGATCAAGGAGCATCAACAGCAGCTTTTTTATTGATCAACAGCTTGTATTTAGCGCGAGCGACGATCTTCGTGTAGTTGAAGAATGCCTGGCGAGCGTCCCATTCGCTGTTGTCCAAGGCGGTCTGGACGAGATTTTTACGCTCGCCGCCCTTAAAATCGCTCACCACGGCCGGGGTATATCCGATCCGCTGAACAACATAATGAGCCCGTGCGGTAGGCATCGGAATCGATATTACCGGACCAATGGCATCCGGGGCGATCGGGGCTTCAATGTTCAAGGGAACCAGCTGTGCGGTCTCATCGAAAATTCGATCGATGAATCTCTGGGCCGCAGGGAGAGTCTTGACGTCAATATCTTTAACCATAGACGGTGAATATTCGCGTGGGCGGTGGTTCATCGCCTGCATGGTGGCGTTATTCATGATGCGAGTCTGGTATTCTTCCCGGCTCATACCCGCTGGCGGAGACATCATGCCCATATAGCGAGCCTGCATTATGATCTGATCACGCCTCGACCAGGCCGACAGACGCGCGGTCGGGTCGCTGTCATAGTGGTCGAATTTCGTTTCCTTCGCAGCAGCTTCCAGACCAATCGTAGCGGCCTTCTTGGCCAAATTCTCTGCGACGCCCCTGGCGGTAGTCTTGTAGGCCTGGAGTATCTTGTAGTCGCGTATTACGTCTTTCCGCACATCGCCAACGGGAGCCTTGAGAGTCGCCGCCGGACGAGATTCCACCACCTGCCACAGTATTTGATGCTGACCAGTGGCGGTGCTCACATGCATGGTGCGTCCGAGGGTGAGCGGTTTGGCTTTCATCGCCTCGGTGACGAGCCTGCTGCCGCGACCGGTGCGTGAACTGGTAGCCGAACCGATTTCTTTATGCTCAGCGAGTTTATTGGCGCTGAGTAGCATTGTCTGCCCGATGGTTATCGGAAGTATTGTCGTGTCCGAATCAGGCCCGACGGGGAAGATCACCTTGGCGAATCCCTGGCACGTGGTCCATTTAAGCTTGGGATACTGCGGTGCGGCTGGCTCGATTGCCGCACCCGGTGCGGTAGTCGGCTGGGTTGTCGCGGTTTCCTGTGCGGCGACGAACAGCAATCGCGTGATTTCATCAAGCACAATAGCGAGCGTTCGCGGAACGTCGGCCTGCAGGCCCGCCGGGACCAGCGTGTCTCTGCTGACCGAGAATTCGCCTTCGGTTTCCCAGGGATAACAGATGGCTTCGAGCTTTGCAGCCCGTGCCAGGAGGGGAATCGCCTGGGCCAAAGGCTTGCCTCGCAACGAGGCGATATCCGCAGCACTAATGCTCCTGCTCAAAATATCGCCAGCCGCAGCCGAGTCGAACATACGCGAGTGAACCTTCTTGTAGCGATCAGCACTGGGCGACTTGGCGTCAACGTTAATCTGAAGCAACTGAACGAACTCTTCGGTCCTGGCGTCAGTTGTCGCACCGGCAAGCCTTTCGACGATCTGCTCCCAGGCCTCGTCCAGACTCATTTGCTCCGGACGGGTTGCTACAGGCTGACTCGTCGCCGCCGGCTGGGTGGTCACAGGAACCGCCTTGACGAACTGAGCGGCGTTCTGGCGGTAGTAATCCCGCACAACACTATCAGCAGGACGCGTCACGCGAGAAATCGCGTCGCTATTAACCGAAAGGTACGCCAGCGCGACCCTAGCCGGTTGCGCGTAACCAAAACCGAAGGTGTCGCCTTTTCCATCTCTGCGGAAAACCCCGGCGCCGAGTTTACTGTATTTGGCGAATTGCTCGTTTATTTCCTTTTCAGTCGGATCGGGAATAGCGTCAGCGTATTTTTCAGCGGAAACCGAAACTATACGCAACGTGAGCTTCTCGTTTAGATCGCGGAACAGCTTGCGAAGCGAAGCGTCCGAAGGCGGAGTGACAACCTTATAAGCATTGAACGCACGCATCACCATTAACCAACGCCCCAGTGTGGCCCGAAGGTCAGGTTCAGTGGTTCCGGAGTTGCGCCTTTCGATACGCCCCAAAAATCGCGCGTACTCCTTAGTGCCCTTCTCCAGGCCAATACTGGCCAGATAACTGGTGATCTCGTCGTCGTCGACTTCGTAACCGGCCGCACTGGCCTCCTGTTGAAGCAGGACGTACGCGATCGCCGCATTATCATCGTTCTGACGAAGCCGGAGGAAATCTAAACTCCAAGCGCTCAGATTCAGATACTGAGACAGGATATTAATGTCATTATCCGCATGCCTGACGTCATCGTGGCTGATTGTGCCAAACTGAGACTCACCGCGCGGAACAACGTTTCGCCCCTGATCGCACAGGATCTTCATACCCGTGCCGCCTACGAGAAAACTCAACATCAAGGCGACCATAATTACGATGATCGACTTCTGCCATTTCCTAAAAAATCCCAATGCCATGTTGGCTCCTGGTTCTGGTTATATACTCTATGACTGTACAAAACGGACAAAAAACGGAACGCCTAGTATAGTTTCCTCCGCCGTCTTTGCAAGCGCAGATAACAGCAATATCTGTTAGTTTCCCACCACCGTGAGGAAGGTTCACCCGCCCGAGGCCAACCGAGCCACTGTTTCTGCGTTGATAACATCCCAATCTCGGTCATTTTCATCCTTGCCCTTGGGCGTTTCGAGGATCGCTGGGATATCGGCAAGGCGAGGATCTTTCACCAGATTTGCGAACGCAGCAAGGCCCACAAAACCCTGCCCAATATGCTCGTGACGATCGACACGAGTCTCAAAATCTTTCTTCGAATCGTTTAAATGGATCGCTAAAAGCTTATCCAGACCGATGATATCGTCAAACGCCTGCATCGTGGATGCGTAAGTCTCAGGGGTGCGGATATCATAACCGGCAGCGAAAATATGACACGTGTCCAGGCAGACACCAAACCGATCGGGCTGATCCAGCCCCTCGTAAATCGCCGCCAAATGCTCAAATCGATGACCAATGCAATTACCCTGACCAGCGGTTGTCTCAAGCAAAATGCGCGACGAACTCGACGAGTCTGGCCCTGGGGTCACACCGGCTGCAATTTCGTTTAAAGCGTCAGAAATCATTTTTTCGCCAAGTTCAAGGTCCGGATTGCTGCCCGGATGGAAAACCAGATACTCAACCCCAAGCCGCTGGGCACGGGAAAAGTCCTCCATCAACGCAGGGATGGACTTGTCGCGAACCGCAGGCTTGCCCGCGAGATTCACCAGATACGAAGCGTGCGCGACAATCGCGCGAATGTTGGTCTGCTCGCGAGTTTCGCGGAATTTCGCGACGG
>JABGPF010000269.1 GCA_018645065.1 Phycisphaerales bacterium | reverse complement strand
TCCTTCCGATGAAGAGCTTTGCCGGTGGTCTGCAGATCTTTATGGGGCGTTTTTCCACACCAAGCGGCGGCGGCAAAACGATCGTGCGTGGGGGCGCGTACAACCAGGAGGCCAAGTTCTGCAAGTCCGGGTGGCGCATGAAAGACGGCAACAAGGCCCACACCACCCACTCCTACGCTAACTGGGGTCTCCGTGCGGCGATGACGCCCCAAACCGATCAGACCGGGCCGGAGATCACGCTCGACCTCGGCAAAGGCGTGAAGCTGGAGATGGTCTACATCAAGCCGGGCAAGTTTGTGATGGGCGGTGAAAACACGTGGGATAACAGGTTTGGGTGCGTTGAGCTACCGAAACACAAGGTCACCATCACCAAGGGCTTCTACCTCGGTAAGTACGAAGTGACGCAGGCGCAATACGATGTAATGATGGGGACCAAACCCGGTAAATCTGGCAGGGGGCCGAACTACCCGGCAACTACCCCCAACGGAATCACCGCGAGTAAGGCTAGGGATTTCTGTCAGAAGGTCTCTGATTGTACCGGGCGGGATGTACGACTTCCGACCGAGGCCCAATGGGAATACGCCTGCCGCGCGGGCACCACAACGAAGTGGTTCTGCGGCGACGACCCCTCGAAGCTTGCCGACTATGCCTGGTACAAGGACAATGACGGAAAGCTGCATCCGGTGGGGCAGAAGAAGCCCAATCCCTGGGGCCTCTACGACATGTGCGGCAGCGTCTTTGAGCGAGTCGCGGACATTTACTCCAAGGATTACTATGCCAATAGCCCCAAGGAGAACCCGACCGGCCCGGCGCAGTTCGCCGGGGGCGGGACCCGTTTCAAATACACCGTGAACGCCCCGGAAGCGGGGAAATACACATTGTCCGCGAGGATGGTGACGGTCAATTTTAATCAGAATCTCCAGGTCTCCGTCGAAGGCGGGAAATCCGAGGCCCTGGTGAAGGGGCCCTACACGGCAGGGAGGTGGCAGGACACCAAACCGGTCACGCTCGCCCTCAAGAAGGGCCCGAACACGTTGCTGTTCAATCGCAGCAATCCGAAGGCGCCGCAGCCGGTCAACGGGAAGGATACCTTGCACTTCCAGCGTGGGATAGCCATCAAATCGTTCACGTTGAAGCCGCTGCGATAGGCGGCCGGAGTCTCTCTAGTTCGCCCTGAGTGTGATATTGCGTCATTTTCATTCAGGAAACAGTCCGGCGCCAGTCCGGTGTTACTCGGTAAGCTGTTTGCAGGCTGATATTACTGCTGATGTGAAGGTGGGTTACGGAAGAGTGGGGGAGGCTTAGAAGACCGCTGCTCTATCCAGCTGAGCTACTGGCGCAAAGTTTTGTTGTGTCGTATGTTGCTGGATTTAATGTATGGGCCAAACAAACCGTATTTGATGCCGATGCCTATTGGAGACCCGGCCTCTATAACAACGATAGGGAGCCCGGAAATCGACTGTTTTCAGTCTGTGTCTGTTTCTGGCTTGTATACGGCGGCGACCGGTCAGGCCGAGGCTGTTGCAAACTGCTTTGTCGCATCTTCGATAAATATCTGCTGCGGCTGATGTGATCACAGGCTTGACGGTATCTATTGATAATGTTGGCTTGGCGAGATTTCTGCTTGCCATCTGTTTGTTGATGTTCGACAATCGCGTCCGAGTTCAAGGGCCTGAAGTTTGCTTTTGAGCCTTGGAAAGGAAAGCAGTATGCTGCCCGAAATCGGCAAATCCATTTGTCTTGTCGCTGCCCTAACAGTCGGGGCAAACCTCGGATGCACCGCCCCCGACAGGCCCGTTGCGACTCCCAAGGCCGTATCAACTCCCAAGCCTGCAACCCGTCCCAAGCCGACAACCAACCCTGCGCCAACAACCCGCCCAAAACTGCAATCACCCATCAACGCCGCCACCGCCCGCTTGAGAGCCATTGCCGATTCGCTCAAGCCTTCGGACATAGATGAAATCCGTCAGCTCATAAAGCTCCGGGCCGACGTGAACATTGTCGGCGAAAAGGGCGCCCCTTTGCTCTACGCCGCAGCCGGGGACGGCTATGTGGAGATCGTCGAGCTGCTGTTGAAAGCCGACGCCTGCGTTGACGGAGCCCACAACGCCAGCTATGTACACACCCCGCTGCTTATTGCGTCGCGCCAGGGGCATATTGAGGTTGTCAAACTGTTGCTTGCCGCAAACGCGGACGTCACTGTCGCTCGCAGGCGGAACGGTGGAACTGCGCTGTACCTGGCGTCTTACAAGGGGCACAGGGATATCGTCAAGCTCTTGCTGACGACCAAGGTCGACATCAACGCAGCTTGCTACAAGAGTGGCATCGGGCCGATATTTATCGCTTCGGCTATGGGCAACGTGGACGTGGTTAAGCTTCTGATTACCGCAAATGTCGACGTTAACGCCCTGACCAACGTCGGCCAGACCGCTCTGACAGTCGCCAAGCACCAGAAGCACCACGAAATCATACAACTACTAACCGCAGCCGGCGGGATTGACCCACAGGCTAAGTAATTCCGCCGCTTATGCAACTTCTTGAAAATAAGATGGTTCTGGTGTGCCCGTAGCCTATAATATCGCATATTCCGGATGTGCCAGACCGTAGTATGGGCTGCTGAGTTTTACGCATCTGATACCGCGCATGAATTGTTGCAAGCGATGATTATGAGCAATCCGAAGAAGATCAGCGAAAGGCTGCAGGGAACGAAACGGTATCTTTCTGATACGGATGAATGCAAGGGGATTTACCGCGATATGTGGGTGTTGGGCGTGATAGTAGTCATCCTGATACCGGTGTTCCAGTTTGTTCGACCTGCGTGGATGATGTGGACGCTGTCCGTACTGGTGATATTCTGCACGATGCCGCTGATCAGGATCAGTGAGAAGTTGTTTGGTAGTGACAACACCGATATCCTCCCGCCTGTAAAGGATGCTACAGGACAGGCGACACCCCATGCCGATATGTTTCGCGAGATGATTGGTCGGACCGGGAGGGCTGTCACGCTCCTACGTCCGGGAGGTCAAGTACGAGTCGATGATAGAATTGTATGCGCCCTGGCCGAAGGTGGAGTGATTCTGAAGGGAACGGCTGTCGAGGTTATCGATTCGGATTCAATGAACTTGATTGTGCGCGAGGCGGAGACGGATACTGATGTGATCGAGCAGTCCGACTTAACAGCCTGACAAAGCATTCTAACGAGCGCGGAGCGACCGCGCCGCAGAGCTTAAACGTTAGGGATATAGAAGAGCATGAGACGGAAGAGATTGAATCATTACGCAGATGCAGTATGCAAAATGTTTATGGGCTGGCGCATGCAAGATGACCTGGAGATTCTGGCCGAGCTTCCCAATGGTAGGTTGACCATTGACCTTCTATCATGCGGGGCGGTCCATGATTCAGAGGGTGCTGTAGATCTTCATATTGCCGACGAAATTCAGGCGTGGCTCGAGGCAGAATGTGAGAAAGAGGCGATCTTATTTGATCAGTTAGACAGAGCAGAGTTGGTTGTTGACATAGACACATCACGGGTCAAAACGGATAAGAAGAGAATTGTTTGTTTTGCTTTCGAATGCAAAAGTGTCATTGAAACAGACGAACACCAGTATTTTGCTACAGCGAAAGAAACACACAAATGGTATAACAGGATTAATCCCTAACAAGGCGATCCAGCGGATTCCGAAGTGCGTCAGGGTTGCTGAGTTTAGACATTGACCGCTGCTACGCGGTGTTATTGAATGAGGATTTAAAATGGGAAT
Source organism: Phycisphaerales bacterium (assembly GCA_018645065.1). Taxonomy (GTDB): domain Bacteria; phylum Planctomycetota; class Phycisphaerae; order SM23-33; family SM23-33; genus BS750m-G57. The sequence goes on along the minus strand of JABGPF010000269.1, from coordinate 3,693 downwards.
GTTTGTATTGGCTAGAGGTCGCGGGCTTGGTGAGTTGCTTCGGAAACTTTTTGAGGGCGATCCTGTCGCCTTTGTGATACTGGGCGGTGCGATTGCTTTTACCGGGTTGATCTGCTGGCTATCGTTTTACATGATGAAGCGGAAGGGGCGGAAACTCGCTGACGGCATTGGCGGTTGTACGTATAAGTTTGCACCGGACGGATTATTTGGGCGGAGATTTTTCATGATCTCAGGCGACTGGGAGAACATGCCGTTCTCTTTGGAGTCGCACAAAACCGGGAAAAAGGGAGATCACCGTACGGTTTTGCGTATCCAGAAAACCCAAGGCGCCGCCTGGGCTGAAATCCAGGCCGTACTCAGCGGGTCACGCGAGCTTGTGGAAACGGCTCACAAAATCGCCGAAACTCAGGACGAGATTGTGCTCACATACGTTGGTGTCGGGGGTGATCCGCAACTAATCAGAACGCTTCTGGGCGAGGTGGCCTCTGCGATGGGGCGGGTTTGTGATGACGCCTGATTATCTCCACGGTGTTGTGTTTCTGGACGGGCAAAAGGGCGACTGGCTGGTCGCCCGAATCGGGTGTTTGGTTTAGATGCAATTGACCGATAATCGAAGGGGTCCGGGCTTTTTTGCGAGCGTGGTTTTTGGTACGATATTACATCGTTGTTTTGCAGAATGCTGCGATGGGGTAAGCTGCAGGGGGCCAGCCGCCGCCTGACAGGAGTGATGAACGTTGAGAATGATGTCAAAATTGTATTTGAATAAACGCGCCCTGGTTGGCGTGGTGGTTCTTGTGGTCGCACTTATCGTCTGGCCGGTTGCGGCTGACGGTGGTGTGGGCGATCTGAAACTTATCGCCAAAGCTCCCAAGGCCGATCCGTTCCGGCCGATTGCAATGACTTGCAAGAGCTTTGCCCCGGTCGACAGCGACAGCGGCACGATTAATGACGAAGCGGGTATTACGCGAATCTTCAGTGACTCGCTTTCGCTTGCGGTTGCAGTCGATTCGGTTAAGCCGGACGCAGAGCGGCCTGACATGGTCCGGCTTGACTTTTCGGGGCAGGGGAAATTCGCTGGCGCCCCGTCGTTTTCGTTGAAGCAGATCCCGTCAGCCACTCGCCCGGAGTTTGGGATATCAGTATCGGTGTTCGGCCCGACTGCCGTTACCGTGCAGCATGACGGTAAGAAGATCCCTGTGTTCGTTGAAGGCGTCTGCTCGCTGCGGGACGATATTGTCAAGACTATGCGGATATCCGTTGGCGTAGTTGCCGGCGGGGCGTGCAGGTTCGGCGATAAGACTTACGGTGTGCGGGTTATCGCCTCGGACTGCCTGCTCGGCGTGAACAATGCCCCGGAAATCGACGATTCGGGCATGGGATCAAGTGGGCCCGGTTTGCAGGATAACAATCCCGACGCAGCCGATGTCGTGATGATCGACACCAGCGGGGCGGTGTTTAAGAACGCTTCGGTCAGGGCGACTTTGGGCCAGTTGGCCTATGTTGACGGGAAGTGGTATTGCGTGTCGGTCTCGAAGGACGGTTCGAAAATATCGGCGAAGCAAATTGCGGCTGAGACCGGGGCTGTGAGTATCGCTCACGATAAATGGTCAGCCGTTCTGATCGGCCAAAAGCATACGTTGTCTGTCTTTGGCGGTAAGGCGCCGGTGTTCGTACCGGCGGACAAGTATGTGATCCGTCGCTATCGCGAATCAGAAAAGAATGCGGTGCTTACAGCCGCCGCTACGCAGCGTTCTGAGTCCAGCGGGCTTTCTTTCACTGTTTTCAAGGGCAAGACAGCCTCGTTGAAGATCGGTTCACCGTTGGCGGTGAAACTCAAGTGCGACCCGATGGGCTCTGGATACGAGTTCGGGATATCGCTTCAGGACGCGTGCGGTTTGGATGCTTCCGTTACGCTTCCGGGGCTGCCCGCCGCTCCGGTTGTGAAGATCACCAGCCCGCAGGGCAAGGAGATTCACAGCGGTACGATGGAGTACGGCTGAGGCGGTAATTGCTCGCACTCATGGGTAGTGCCTCGGGAAATTAAAGGTAAATTCAAGGCGAAACTCAACTGCGACACCGGTCCGTTCAAGCAGACCCAGAGCGCGGTGACGATCGATATTAAAGACTGATGTAACCGTGACGCCGAAACGTTAAGGTTCCTATTTCGCCGTTAAATTCCAAGACAGTGGGAGCCGTTGATTAGGCCCCCCGGGAGTTAAAGCATGGATAGCAAAGAGGTCCAGACGCTCGTAGAAGATCGAAGAAAGGCGCTTCAAAGATACAAGGATCAAACAAAAGGCGTCCAAACAAAAATCCATTCTGGAAGCTCCGCCGAAATTTATTCGCAATGCAAATCTGCTTTAACTAACAATCCCTGGGACTTAAGAGTATTTCGAGTGCTCGGCGTTACAGCGTCTAAACAAAAAGAATATGATCTGGCGGTTTATGCGTTTGAAAATATTTTAGAATTAGAACCGGAGAACCCAAAATACAGAACAGAGTTAGGCGTCTTGTATTATCACTATGGGAAAAGATTGCAGGAAGCCGGTGATCATAATGACGCCAAACGATGTTTTGAAAAAACAAAAGAGATACTGTCTGACTACTCTGGAAAAGACGGAGATATAATCTGGATAATCAGGCAAGTAGACCCTGAGATTGCAATATCTATCCAGGCCGGAGGAAGAGACCGAGGGAGCCTGGAAGCTAATATTGGCCACTCAGCCGAACTTGACAGGCGAGACAGGGGGCTGGAAATAGACATAGAAGGCTTGGAGAGCAAATTAAGAGATTCGAGCCTCCCGAAAATAAAACGACTTTCGGCCGCCAGGCAAATGTCTGACTACTTCAAGAAAAGCGCCGACATCACCAAGGCTCTGGCGTATCTGGAGGAAGCCTTACCGTTAGACGAACAGAGTGACACGCAAAAAGCAATTGCAGTATTGAAATATGAGGTTTTTCAGAAGTTAGAATCGCCCAGTCCGGAAGTGTTGGAGGGGATTAAAGAAGAGTATGCGGAACTGGCGAAGAAGAGGCCATCTGACCCTGACATCACCCTGGGCTTGGGGCAAATCAATTTCGCACTTGGAAAATGGAAACAATGTATTGAAGCAGTTCAGAAAAATTCCCTCAGCAGGACAGAAGATATGAACCTGGCCGAGATCCTGATAGGAAACTCACTTTCAAAAATGGGCCTGCATATTGCCGCGGAACTCCAATTTCAGACAACAGCCGAAAGAACCCAGGAAAACGCCGGCCCGCAATATGTTGAGGCAATGTACGGACTTGCAATGGCCCAAAAGGAACAAGGGAAACAACACGAAGCGGAAAAAAGCTTTAGCGAAGTGCTAAGGCTGGACTTCAACTACAGGGACGCCTTGGCGCAACTGACAGGCGTTTCAGAAAACAGCGATTAAGAATCTTCGAGATTAAGGCCACGCAGCCTGGTTTAGGCCCGAAGGGCTTGTTTTTACCCACATCTTTTGGGTTTGTGGTAGATGGTGTTTGATTCAGTCCGTTAATCCGTTTAGCCTGAAAGGCTTATATTCGATAGCCCAGGGCAGAGCGTAGCGTCGCCCTGGGTCACGATGTTTTTTATCAGTGAAGCCCTGAAAGGGCGCAACATTCGCCTCAATAGGAAGTTGCGCCCCTAGCATCTTGACATATGTCCCACCGGGTGGTTTTGGTATGATT
>JABGPF010000268.1 GCA_018645065.1 Phycisphaerales bacterium | reverse complement strand
ACAGGGCGGTGAGGTGTGAAGGTCCGTTTCCGGTGTCCGGCGGGTCGGATGGTGACTGGGCCCGGCGGCGTGATGGTTGCTTAAGTCGTGTGGCCCCAGTATGTTCCAACTTCAAAACGGCGGCGTTACCCATGGCCCGGATAAGTGGTACCACTTTTATGAGTAACAGGTGCACACGCTGAAAGTGTGAAGCAATTGTGAAGATGGTCGGCGTGAGGATGTGGGCTGGTGTTTGCGTATTCGGCTGGATTGGTGGAGGTGCGGGCGAGCGGTTTGTATGACCATGGTGCTATCGGCTGGTGTGGGCTAACACAACGACAACCCGCAAATGCTATCTGCGGGTTGTCTGTTGGAGTCTGGATCGGTATGATTGGCGGTGTTGGTCACTTCAGGCTGATAATGTCGTCGTCGATTACAAAAATCTTTCCGAATACTCCAAGGGTGACCATTTCGCCTTTGCGTTTCGTCATCGAGAAGACCATGTAGCTGTGGTACTCGATCCCGGTGAGTTCCAGGGCTCCGGTTCGTTTGGCGATTTCCACTCCGATCGCCCCGACGATCCCCTTGTCGCTGGCTTGCTTCTCTAGGACGGTGTAGATCTTTTCATGGTGGTCCTTTTCCGAGGGATTAAGGGCGAACCCAACGCCTGCGACCAGTAGTAACAGGATCATGAAAATACCAAGTTTGCCCATTGTTGCGTCCTTCAGTTTCGACGGTTAGTTTTTGAGTGTTTTCGTTTTCTATCGGATAATACGGGACAAAAAGTCGGACCCAAGAGCCCGGCGGTGGTCCGGGCTCTTGGGTCGCGAGGTGTTATTGGCCTATATATTTCGCCCATTGGTCGGGCATTAGTTCTTTTGTTTGGACTTCGAGTTCCTGGTCGCTGATGGCTGTCAGGCGTCCTTCTTTTTCGTACTGGTCGATCACCCAGCGGGCCAGAGGGGCGCATCGCATTTTGTTGATCCGATCGATGCCCTTCAACTTGAAGAATTCGTTGACCCAGAGCACCACGCCGTCGGTTCCGCTTTTGTCGGTAATCGCGACGCGCGGTGGTCGGGCGAGCAGTGTTTCGGTGTCGAATATGTTATAGATTCGCTCGTTTCTCCGCAGTCCGCCGGCGTGGATGCCCGCGCGGGTGGTGTTGAAGGCTCGTCCGGCGAACGGGTAGTTTTCCGGTATCGGCAGGCCGATGGAGACCATGTAGTCGGCCAGTTCGGTAATGGCGGTGGTGTCGATCCCGCAGAGGTCGCCCTTCATGGCGATGTAGTCGAATATGGCTCCGGCGGTGGGGGGGTTGCCCGTGCGCTCGCCAAAGCCAAACAGCGTCGTGTTCACCGCATCGCAGCCGTAAAGCCATGCGGTGGAACCGTTAACGCTGACTTTGTGGAAGTCGTTATGTCCGTGCCATTCCAGGCGGCTGCTGGGCACGCCGCATTCCTGGTTGAGTTTGTAGATCAGCTTGGGAATGCTCCTGGGCAGCGATACGCCCGGGAACGGGATACCGAAGCCCATGGTGTCGCACAGCCGGATTTTTACTGATAGTTCTTCGGGCACGCCCTGGCTCATTTCCATGAGACGGTCTACGAACGGTAGGACGAAACCTTCGATGTCGGCTCGGGTTATGTCTTCGAGGTGGCATCGGGGTCGGACACCGGCTTCGAATGCTGCGTCTACTACTTCGCAGTAGCTGTCCATGCATTCTTTGCGGCTTTTGAACATGAGTTTGTCGAATATGTGGTAGTCTGAGCAGCTTGTGAGCATCCCGGTTTCTTTAAGTCCGCACTCTTTGACCAGTCTGAAGTCGCCTTTTACCGCTCGAATCCACCCGGTGCATTCGGGGAATTGGTGCCCGAGTTCGCGGCAGCGGTCGAGCGTTTCGCGGTCGTTTTTGGTGTAGAGGAAGAACTCGGTTTGTCTGATGACGCCGTTTGGTCCGCTGAGCCGGCTTAGCAGGTCGTATATTTTGACCATCTGGTCGATTGTGTAGGGGGGGCGGGCCTGTTGTCCGTCTCGGAAGGTTGTATCGGTGATATGGATATCGCGGTCTTTCACGCCGGGCATATCGAATTCGACTGGTTGTCCGTCGATGTTTTCGATTACCGGCGTTTCGAACTGGATCAGCGGGGGCAGGCTGTGTGGGAAGGTTTCCTCCACCAGATTCGGTTCGGTGGTGTTGGCCAGCGGATGCGCTTTACGTGGTTCCATATCGGCGGGCGTTGCGGACTGATCGTTTGCGTTATCTGTCATGGATCGCTCCTAATACTCAACACGCACGCCCTGGGGCGTACGCTGGTTATGAATTGGGCGGATCAAACCTGGCGTCAATAGTGTAGCGGTTTACGCTTCGACATAACAGGGTGTTATTGCGTCTTCTTTGGTCGATGTGCGTTTTTGGCGGGGTTTGCAGCGAGGCGTCCGAGGCGGTTTGCGAACAATTTTCAAAATGTGGATCACAAATCTTGCGTCTGTCGTCTCAGGCGGTTAGTATCCCTTAGTTTCATTATCGCCCGGTCGCGGTGTAGAAGTTGGCGACTGGATTCCAACTTATCTTAGGAGACTCAGATCGTGGAAGTTCATATCAAAGAAACATACGAGCAGATGAGTATTGACGCAGCCCGGAAAGTGGCTGATGTTTTGAACACCAAACCCAACGCCGTCCTTGGCCTGGCCACTGGTTCGACCCCGCAGGGAATGTATCAGGAACTCGTCCGGTTGCACCGCGAAGAGGGTCTGGATTTCTCGCAGGTGACCACGTTCAATCTTGATGAATACGTGGGCGTACCGCCGAGCCATCCGCAAAGCTACCACTACTTCATGCACGAAAACCTGTTCAAGCACATCAACGTGCCCCCGCAGAATGTGTATGTACCCTCGGGCACAACTGATAATTATGCGGCGTTCTGCGCGTGGTACGAGCAGAGGATCGACGACTGCGGCGGGATCGACCTGCAGGTGTTGGGCATCGGTTCTGACGGGCACATCGCTTTCAACGAGCCTGGCAGCAGCCTCGGTTCGCGAACACGCCTGAAGACCCTGGCCAAGCAGACCATCGACGACAACGCGCGGTTCTTCGAGAATCGTGAAGACGTCCCGATCTACTCGATCACCATGGGCGTTGGAACGATCCTTGAGGCTGAGGAAATCATCCTGCTGATCAACGGTGAGAACAAAGCCGAAGCCGCAAAACACGCCATAGAAGGCGCCGTTTGCAGCCAGTACACCGCCAGCGCTCTGCAGATGCATCCGGAAGTTACGGCGTATCTGGACACCGCGGCAGCCGGCAAGCTCGAAATGACCGAGTACTACAACTGGATTCAGAAAATGAAACCAGGCGCACCGCGATTGTAAGCAAGCCGCCTGCGACAGCCTGCAGGTAGTCTAATAATGACAGGAGATACGAGCCTTGAAACTTATACTACTGGATATTGACGCCTCCGCACGACGCAACTTCGACCCGGTCGGACTCAGCAGACCGCTGTTCGAGCTGCGAACCGGAATAACCAATCTCGCTGAAAAACTTATCGCAAAAACCAAGCCGGACAGCGTCGCATGCTTCATCCCGGAATACCTGGCGCCGGTGTATCGCACCGAAACGGCCTGGCCGGTGAATGATATGTCGCAACTGGCCGATGATGACATTCTGCTGGTCAATCCGATCATCAAGGCCGACGCATTGAACCCCGCATGCGACAAGTCGAGCGAAGTAGTCCTCGCAGAAGACGGGACCTTGTTGTACGCCTGCGTTCGGGCCGGTGACGTAGGGAAAATCGAAGGGGCCTGCATCAACAGTTGGGTGGACAACGCCCGCGCGGTCCTGCCGAACGTAAAGGCGAACCTTCCGACATGGAACTACGCCTGGGATCTCATGCTCGCCAACCCCGACCAGCTAACGGTGGACTTCGGCGTGTTGGGCAATAGCGGTATCGAAGGCACGGTCGAGCAGCCCAATGCTATCCGCGGCAGCAGTAAGGACGTGTTCATCGCGCCCGGAGCGGTGGTCCACCCGATGGTGGTTTTCGACGCCGAACACGGACCGATCTACATCGACGAAAATGTCGAGATCCATCCCTTCACGCGTATCGAAGGCCCGTGCTACGTGGGCAAAAACTCGATACTCCTCGGAGCCAAATGCCGAGAAGGCAACTCGATCGGACCGTTCTGCCGCGTGGGCGGAGAAGTCGAAGAGTCGATCATTCAAGGGCACTCCAACAAGTATCACGACGGATTCCTCGGACACGCATACGTTGGCGAGTGGGTGAACCTCGGCGCGATGACAACCAACAGCGATCTGAAAAACGATTACGGTTCGGTCTCGGTGATCCTCGACGGTTCCAGACCGGTCGACACCGGTTCGAACAAGGTTGGGTCGCTCATTGGCGATCACACCAAAACTTCGATCGGTACGCTGTTCAACACCGGATCCATGGTTGGCGCGATGGCGTTGATTATGGCAACCGGTGAACCGCTGCCCAAGTTCATCCCGTCATTCGCCTGGTTCCTCAAGGGCGTGACGACCAAGGGATTCGGTAAGAAAAAACTGTACGGAACCGCACGAACCGCAATGAGCCGCCGCGGTAAGGAGTTCACCGACGAGCACGAAGCCATGTTCGACGCGATCTTCGAACTGACCGCAGGACCCAGGCTCACCGCAATCCAAAAGGGCCGCAAACAAATGGCCGCCAGGTAGCATCCTAACTCATAAATCGATGCTTCATATGCATCAAGTCAAGGAGATAAAACGTTGGCAACAGTTGAAGACAGAGTTAAAGCAGTAACGGCGAAAACACTTAACATCGATGCGGCCGATATCCAGGTCGAGCACAGCTTCACCTTCGATCTGGGCGCAGAAAGCGTTCAATCAGTCGAACTGGTGGCGATGTTCGAAGAAGAGTTCGGAATCGAAATGGACGAAGACGCCGCACTGTCAGTCGAGACAATCGGATCGGCGTCCGAATTTATCGCCAGAGTCTGCGTCGAACAGGGCGTAGCGATAGAAGGATAGTAAAATCAGCCGTTAACCAATTTTAGCAAAGACGCCAACGGTCCGCGGCGCGGCGCGCTCGGACCGTTGGCGGCTTAAGCACTCGGAGATGCAGAAATTATGACTATCGAGCAAGGCGCACCGGAAACACATCCGCTGGACAGTATCTTCTACCCCAAGAGCGTGGCGGTGCTAGGCGTGACGCCAACGCCCGACACCGTACCGAACGACATCTTCCGCAATATCCTCACCAGCGGATACACCGGCGTGCTGTACCCCGTCGCCCCGTTTAAACGCAGCATATACGCGGTGAAGGCCTATCGATACGTGCTCGACATACCCGACGAAGTAGACCAGGCCGTGATCGTCTACCCGGGCAACGTCTGCCACAAAGCCGTCGAACAATGCGGTGAAAAAGGCGTTAAGTCCATCATCATGATCTCCGCGGGCTTCCGCGAAGTAGGACCCGAAGGCGTAAAACGAGAAGCGAAAGTAAAAGAGCTCTGCGACCAATACGGGATAAAACTCATCGGGCCAAACTGCCTGGGAGTTATCAACACCGATCCGACATCTATGCTGAACGCATCGTTCGCAAGACAAATGCCCGACCAGGGACGAATCGCATTCCTAAGCCAGTCCGGCGCGCTGTGCACCGCGGTGCTCGACTACGCGCTGGAAAAAGGTATCGGATTCTCGAAGTTCGTAAGCTTCGGCAACAAGGCCGGCGTCACCGATATCGACCTGATGCGGTATCTCCATAAAGATCCGCAAACCGACGTGATACTTGTCTACCTCGAAGAACTGCGCGACGGGCGAGGGCTCGTAGAAGCCGCTCGCGAAATCACTCGCGGACCCGGCGCCAAACCCATCTTGCTGATCAAGTCAGGACGCACCTCCCAGGGCGCCGACGCCGCAGCCAGCCACACCGGCTCGCTTGCCGGTGAAGACGTTATCTGCGACGCGGTGCTGAAGGAAGCAGGGATCATACGAGTTGACACGATCGACGAACTTTTCAATTCGGCGATCATGATGACATACCAACCCCCGCCAAAAGGACGAAAAGTCGCCATCGTAACCAACGCCGGCGGACCGGGCGTAATGGCCACCGACGCCGCGGTGAATATGGGCCTGGAAATCCCGCGATTCGGAGAAGAGACCACCAAGAAACTCAAGAGCGCGCTGCCCGCGGCTGCGAATATCAAGAACCCCGTGGACGTTATCGGAGACGCGCGGGCCGATCGTTATTCGGCTGCAATTGAAGCGGTGCTCGACGACGAAAATGTCGACCAGGCGCTGGTCATACTCACGCCCCAGTCCATGACCGATATCGAAGCAATCGCCGACTGCGTGGTCGAAGGGCACAAGAAAACCGAGAAACCGCTGGCATGCTCGTTCATGGGCGGACGAGACGTGCAAGCTGGTATCGATATCCTCCAAGCCGCACGGATCCCGCACTACATCCTGCCCGAGTGGGCATGCAAGGCGCTGCTGGACAGCAGCAGCTTCAACGAATGGACAAACGCGCCCGAACCTCCGCTCGAACCGTTGCCGACCGACGCCGGTACAGTGCGGGCGATTATCAATTCGGCGCCCAAAGGCTACATGAGCGAAGACCAGTGCCTCGCCGTTCTGGACGCCTACGGTTTCCCCGTCCCGAACCACAAACTTTGCAAAACAGCGGCTGAGGCCGCCGACTTCGCCAGCAAGCTGAACGGACCGGCGGTCCTGCGAATAGTGAGCCCCGACATCGTCCACAAGTTCGACGTAAAAGGCGTCGCCCTGAATATCGATGGACCCGATGCGATGACCAAGGCCTGGGACGATATGATGACCCACATCGCCGGCGTGATGCCCAACGCCACGATCATCGGCGCCATAGTTCGCCCCATGATCCCCCAAGGCATAGAGGTTATCCTCGGCGCCAAGCGCGACAACGTTTTCGGCCCGACGATTATGTTCGGTCTGGGCGGACTGTTCGTGGAAATATTCAAGGACGTTACGTTCGCTCTGGCCCCGGTAACCGCACAGCGCGCCGCCTCGATGGTGCGAGGAGTGAAGGCCTATGAGATCCTGGCCGGTGCCCGCGGCGCAGCGGCTGCCGATGTGGCGGGCATTGAAGAATGCATCCGACGCCTGGGACAACTCGTAGCGGATCATCCGCGAATTATCGAACTGGACATTAACCCGCTACTGGTTGGCCCGGCCGACGTAGGCAACACAGTCGCCGACATAAGAATCCGCCTCAGCTAACCGTTGACGTTATCGTTCGCCGTCGCTTCGGGCCGAAGACCCGGTGCGATGGCAGTCGGGGCCGGGAGGCCCCGGAATTGTAGTCAATAAAACAAAAAGCCCCGTCAGGGGCGACAGAATCGCACGTTTATCGCAACTTTTCTGTCGCCCTCCGGGGCTCTTTTCTTGGTCTTAGTTTGTTCCGGGCCCGCCCAAAAGCGCTAAGCCGCAAGCGGCACGACTTCACGTTCGTTCGGGTTTTATTG
>JABGPF010000267.1 GCA_018645065.1 Phycisphaerales bacterium | reverse complement strand
CGCCCTTTTCGGGCTCTTATCTATTTGGATATGCATTCCGGGGCCTCCCGGCCCCGGCTAAATTCTCGCCGGCCCTTCGGGCCTAAGCGACGGCAACGGCGAACGGCGTCGCTCCGCGACAAGGCAAAGCCCCGATGTTCTTCGGGGTAAACTCTAATAGCTTGCCGCAGTCCAAATTACGGCAACGGCGATTTTCAGTAGTCTCGTTTTTGATCTGGCGCTGCCGTAACTGCTCATGGCGGATCCGCATTGCTGCGGACCCGCACGAGCGATTTTTTTCACATCATATTCACTATTACGTTTACTTGCCTTTGAGCAGTTCCACCATCGCCTGGCCCATCGCCAGGCCGATGTCCATGTAGGTTTGTGCGTTACCGTTGTAGTGGCTGTTGGAGGCTCCGCCCTGGCTCAGGGGGTGGGTGTAAACCGTCGAGACGTTCCCTTTGTACTTGGGATATTTATCCGTCCGCCCGTCTACGGCGAGTTGGGCGTCGAGGATCAACTTCTCGTTCTTTGCGTTGCCGTCTTCCAGCTTAGCGCCTTTTGCGGTTTGGCCGAGGGTGGCGCAAACGAACTTGGCCTTGGGCGCTTTGAACTCCGCACGCAGGGTGTCGATCAGGGTGACTAAGTTCTGCTCGTAGCGGGTGGCGTGTCCGTCGTTGTAGCGGTCCTTGTCGCCTTGCCACCATACAAAGCCCACGATCTCGTACCCGCGTCCTTTCCACTGGGGGAACTGCTTGTCGAAATTGTCCAGCACTTCGTGCGCCGCGGTGAAGCAGTCATCGTATTGCTTACCGGCGTACCAGGTGATCGGCTTGGGCTCTGTGCCTTTTTCCCACGATTCCGGCGACTGCTTGTAGCCGGCGTAGATCTTACCGTTGTACTCGTATGACTTGCTCTTGGGCGGAAGGAAATCCCAGCCCAGCGAGCGGTTACCCTGTGACGTTTTGAGAACCAGAACCGGCTCGTCGATATGCTCTCCGACCACGCGACCGAAGCCCAGCTCCGGGCCGATTTTTCCCGACGCCACACCCAGCGGCCTGTCGCCGGTGGAAGTCACCACGCCTCTGTACCATACATCATCGCGAGCGACCCACTGGCCCTTTTTATTCTGCAGATACGGATACTTGCCCTGGTGTTTGACGAGCGTCGCCAGCGTTCCGGGCACGTCCATCCGGTCGATCCAGCCCAAGCCGTCAGCGTTCTTGCTCAGGTAGGTGATTTTAAACGGAACTTTCTTCCCCGCGGTCAGTTTGATATCGGTGCGAACTGCTTGCTTACCGACTTCCTTGTGATGAACCACCTTACCGCAGACTTCCATGATATTGTCCATAGAACCGCCGTACCCGGGCTTAAACTGGTAAATCCCGGTCGCCTTGACTGAGATGAACCCGCGCGTCACTTGCGCCCCGCCGCCTGGGTAGCGATCGGGATTACCGCCGCCGAAATTCTTGAGCTTTTGGGTCTTGATAGGCGTCAGGGCGTCGTAGTCGGCTTTGGGATCATAGGCGCCTTTGTAAACCGACACCACCGGATCGATAAACTCAGAGCCCCATCGACTGTTTCCACCGGTTACTTTCCCGGCTCCGACCATATTAGATTGGCCCGACAGGATAAATACCTTGATAGGCTTTCCGCCCGAAGCGGGCTTTTTGCCCTCGGCGTTTGCGACACTGGTGAGTGTCAGGCATATCGCGATCAGCAGGCAGAATGCTTTGATTGCTTTGATGTTTTTCATTGTTTGTTCCTTTTGGTATTTCGTTTACAGTTTTCCAGTCTGGTTAGTGTACAGGATTATTGTTTCGGGGCGATAAATTTAAGAATCTCCGCGGTGACATGCTCGGCGGCCAGGACGTAACCTTCGTTGGTCAGATGAACGCCATCGGACGAGATCACCTTGTTGATCAGGTCCGGATTCTTTTTAATCTGAGCCTTGAAAATCGCGTGCAGATCGCAGAGCAAAACATCTTTACCGTCGGCCAGGCTGCGCATCTTCGCGCAGAACTCCTTGTCCATATATTCGTCAAGTCCGCCGAGGTCTTTAAACTGTTTACCCCAGCCGTGTCGCTCATTGTTAAACGGCGTGCTGGTCATCAGGATGATTTTAATCTTCGCGTCTTTCAAGCGTTTTATCATCTCGATCAGGCTGGCCTTGAACTGATCGGGCTTGCGTCCGCCCGTGTCGTTCAGGCCAAACGAGACTGTTACGATGTCGGGTTGATGCCTTAACACATCATTTTTCAGTCGGTCCAGGGCGCTGGTCGCGTTGTCGCCGCCTCTGCCCGCATTGATTACGATAGGGGCCTGCAGCTTGGCGGTGCTCAGCTTGTCGAGGCGTTTTTTCACATACGTAGGCATGCCGCGATCGATTACCGAATCGCCCAGCATCACCAGGAGCGGAGCTTTTGTCAGCACGTACAATTTCGACTTCCAGCCGGGCTTGTGACGCGTGCTGAACTCGTCGGATTCGACGAACAGGTATTCAGCCTTGCCCACTTTCCGGACCTGCATCTTCCGGGCCTCGAAGCGTTCCAGACCCATCAACATATCGCCTGACCAGGCCCATAGCCGATGGTCCGTCTTCCCACCGTCCTTGAACGTTATCGTGCTGAAAGGCGGGTTGCGGAGACGCACAAGCCTCTTGTTCGGGTCGAACTCGTTGAACTTGGCGACCTGTGCGATCAGCCTCCATTTGCCGGCGATCTTCGGGTTGGCTACGAACTTGCCGTCCCAGCGGAACAGGTTGTCGTCGGGGTTTTGCGTGTTGTCTTCCGGGTCGTACTTGGCCTGCCAGTCCGATGACATCATCGGTACGATGCTGGCGGACTTGAAGACCAGATCGTCGCCCATGGGCGGTATTTTCTGTTCGCCGATGTGTATGCTGATCTTGCCCTGGGGCGTGCGGCTTGACGGCTTGGTGCTGTATTTAGCGTTGTATCGGATGAAGGTTTTCACCGCGATAGTCACCTTGCCGCTCTTGAAATCGTCCAGGAATTCCTTGGTGATGAAGGCGCCCTTGGGTTGCTGACCCGATCCGCGGCCGCCGCCCTGTTTGGCTTCGACCAGGGGCTTGCCGTTGATGTAGATCAGGTGTCCTCCGCCGGCTCCGACGTGATCGCCGGTGTTGGTTCGCAAGCGGTAGCGGTGGCCTGCTTTCAGCGGGGGGATCTTGAACTCACCGTGCATGAGCAGGACTTCCTTCTCCCACAGCGTGTTGATCTTGGTCGAGCCATAGCAGCCAGGTCCGACACAGGCGGTCGAGCATTTTGTGATCGGGCGATTGGGAATTTTACCGTCGTAATTACCGAAGGGGCTCTTGGCTTTTTTCCAACCGGCCTTTGCGGGATCAAAGTCGGCTGCGTGCCAGTTTTCCATACCCTTGGGCATCGTCACGTCACGGTAGCGCGAGACCAGTTGATCGAAGGGAACCTGCTCGGCGGGGATCGGATCGAAAGTGTGGTATGACCATTCGGCGTTGCGCAGATCGGCAAACATGTGCCAGTCGTATTCGCCATGTCCAGCGCGTTTGTACAGTGCGCTCAAGCCGTCAATGGCGTCTCCCTTTCCGCCCGGGCGCTGGGTTTTTAGTTCGCTGGCGGCTAGGGGCGTCAGCCTTTTGCGGTTCTTTCCGACGTACTCGGGCACCAACTCGTTCATTATGATCGGGGTGATCGCTTTTTTGAGTTTGGGTCCGAACTTGCTGGAGTCGGCGGCCAGGAAGATTTCCTTGTAAGGCAGGATCTGATCGGGGTAGCGCTTGCGTGCGATTTCGTAGAGCACATCGTATCCGCCGGGCACATCGACCAGCGAGGCTGCGATCCCTTCGAGGTGCCAGTCGTAGGTGCGTGTAATGTTGTGCCCTTTGGGCGTGTGCTTCTTACCGGCGTATCCGGTGAACGATTCGTGCAGCGTTTTCCTGGCCAGCGTCTGAACATCAGGGCTCGCATTTTTGAACTGGGCTCGTATCGCCGGCGCCAAGCCGACGGTGATCGAACCGCGCTGGTTTGATCGCAGGAGATCGCCTATCGCGGGAATTACTTTCTTGTAGCATCGCGTATCGGCCACTACCGGGGTCAGCGCGTCCAGTGCGGAGCGTTTCAGCCATGCCTCTTCGTGCTTGAGGTAGGGGATCAACAGATCGATCAGGGGTGCGATCTGATCGGCGGAACCGCGGGCGATCAGCAGCAGCGCCGCATCCTTAACCATCCACGATTCTGCGGGAGTTTTGAGCGCCTTAACCGCAAGGGCGTAAATCTCCGGCGTTATTGCATTGGTTTGGCTCAACATGGCGGTGAACATCGCTCGACGGACGCGCGGGTCTTTGTGTTGCAGGAACTCCATCACCAGGTGCATTCGCACCTTTCCGCCGGAGACACGCTTGCCGATGTAGCCCGGGTTCAGGCCGAGGGCCTTGCATGCTGCGATGTTGCGGATGTTGAATTCCGGGTGGTAGATGTATTTTCGGATCTCGTCGTCGCTGGGTTGCTGCTTACCGTGGAAGCGAGTCAGGAAGTGCATGCTAGCGTCTTTGGCGATCGTTTCGCCCGACATGTCTTGTTTCTTACCGTTCTTGTCCGGTACGGCTTGGATCGACATGAAGATATCGTCGGCGTCGTTGCCCCAGGGGCGCTTGGGCAATTGGTACGACTTGGAAAACTTCGTTCGCGGCGCCCCGGCGATACGCAGAGTTTTGCGTGGTATGGTGTAGGCCAATGGGTAGGCGACTCCCCATTTTTCCGTGTCGTAACCGCCACCGCCAAGAATACCGAACGAGCCGTTAAAGCGGCGCGACATATCGTAGTGCCACTGGCGGCTGTCCATGAAATCGCGGTACTGATTGGGCTTCGTCTCGTGCAGCAGGCCCATCGCGGCGCTGCGCCAAATCTCGCCAATGCCGCCGCCGGTGTGCCCGTGCAGCATGTAGGTTGTGGTGTAGAAACTCTTCATCGCACAGGAGTCGCGAGCTTGCGCGTAGATCGACTTTTCGCCATCGGGCGTGAGCGACGCAGCCGCGGCCATTGAAAACGCCAGCAGACCGTTCTTACCGTTATCGACAAACCCGGTGTACGGTCGATCGTCGCCGTAGGGGTTGTTGCCCCTGCCTGCGTAGCGGTAGAAATGTCGCAACGCACTTTGCAGCGTGTCGTCCGGTACGTTGGCTCCGCATTCCTTGGCCAATAGCAGGAAGGTCAGTACGTGTGTGCCGGCTGCGTTCAGGTGCCCGCCGCCGTAATTGGTGAGGGTCCCGCTTCGACCTGGCCAGGCACCGAGATACTGTCCCTTGGCTGCGTTATCGACCCACTTCTGAATGTTCGCCAGAATCTCCTTGTCGCCGGTTCGCAGGTAGCATTCGGTAAGCGGGATCCCGCCATAACCCAAGTACCAGGCGTAGGTGTGCGCCGGGGCTTTGCGCGCCCAGTTACGCACGACTTCCAGATCCTTCTTGTCACCAGTTGACAGCAGGAACAGCATTCCAATGTTCGCCAGCCCCGAGTTCTCCTTGCCGCGAGCGATATAGTCCGCCGCCTGGCGCACAATCTTGTCGGACTTGGCGCATTTCAACGGCCAGGTTGGGCTGTAGGCGCCGAGTATGGGGATTTTCACCGTGATCGGTTGGCCCATGCCCTTGATCGCAAACTTGATAACTCCATCGGATGCTTCGGCCTTGGCGAGAATTCGGCCAAGTTGAATGCGCGGATCGATATCGGCAAGTTTTTGCCCGTTGATCGATTCGATGGTCTGTCCGGCTTTGAGCTTGCCTGTTGTTGCTGCCGGTGAGCCTTCCTCAATGTTGTGAATTTTCATCACAAAGGCAGGTTGCACCAGATCGATACCCATACCCACAGGCCCGAAACGAGCTATCGTATTAAGCGACTTGGTGGGATCAGGCGCCGTGGAGAATAACGGCTGCTGTTTGTAGTAGGGTTCCGCAACCGCTGCAGCGTTTATGCAGCTCAAAAGCAGCGTCGCCAGCACAAGACTCGTTCGTAACTTCAATCGCATCGCAAATTCCTTATCTGGAAGATTATGGAGTGACAGTGGGGCGGGGATTTGTGTCTCGGGTTACACCGGATACGCCGCGTCGCGCAATAGGACACAAACCATTTTAAGGCTGGAAATTCCTATACAATTGTATCAAATATCAGTATTGTTTAAAGGACAAAATGTATTGTTTTCCAGACACCAATTCATTCCGCCGCCTCCTTAATTAGCCTGAAATGAAACCCAATAGATAACTAGCGGTATTGCGTGGGAACTTTTCATAACGCTGTGCGTCCAAAGTCCTGTAGCGCCTAACCCAACTATGCCAACGGGATTACACAGTTATGAATAACACAATTATCGCTACGGTGCTTATCTTTATGATCGCCCTGTCCTGCATGGCGGACCAGGCCCCAGGCAACACCGCCGAGCTCGTAAACGTAAAAGAACTTCTGAAACTCAACAAAGACCTCCTGCCGCCGAACATGTTCAGCGGAAAGGTATTCCGCCTGAGCCCCTCGGGCAATCGCTTCATGTACATCCGCATGTATCCCGGACCAAAATACGGATGCAAGATACACCTCGGTCAGTTCAAACCGGTATTGACAGACTCAGCGGTGGTTTGGGAACGGACGATACCAGGGTTCTACTGCCGCATGACCCTGGCCGGAATCGCGTGGCGAAATGACAGCCAACGCGTCCTGTTCCTCCAGGAAGCCGACACAAACCAGAAGATCTGCCAACGAATGGACCCCTGGGCGATGATGTGGGACATAAAGAACCCGCAGCTCAAGTTGATCGGTCATATGCGCCTGGGCGATAGGAAAACCACTGGCTGCACTGGCGCAAGTTACAGCCCCGATGGCAAGACGACATGGACAGCGTTCAGTGATGTCAAGAGTTTCACGGTGTGCGGCGTGACCGAAAAAGTTCAGGGGCGCGCCATGTCCCGCGTTGTCTACAAAAGCAAGGGCAGATTGATTCACTACCTCACGCCCTCGCCGGACGGGAAGCACCTGGCATGGGTGGAAACATTTCAAAGGACACGCGCCAATTACAAGCCGCCCAATGTGGTCGTGGTGGATATCAAGAGCAAGAAGGTTATTCGACGGATTGTCCTTTCCAAACATATCCCAAGTTGGCTGGACGCCAAGGCCCCTGTCTGGACGACGGATTCGGCGGCGATTTGTTACGGCGATGTCATATACGCCGACCGTCTCTGGCGTCGCGAGGTGCGGGTCATGCCGGTTACACAGGGCAAAAAACTCGCCAACAATACCAGCAGACTCCTCACTCGCGATTCGATTGCAATCGGAGCGGTGGACGGAGGTATCGTTCTGAATCGCGGACCGGCGTGCATACCATCTCGCCAATCGATCAGCAGTTATGCGCCGCCGGGCACCATCACGCCCATCAGCAACGATATCATCTTCTGCTCACTGAAGCCCAAAACCCAGCCGGAAACGCTGATCAAAAACGCATTCGTCCAACACGTGCGTAAGGACGATGTG
>JABGPF010000266.1 GCA_018645065.1 Phycisphaerales bacterium | reverse complement strand
TATTTCTTGACCATTTCAACAATAGTAGGACATGCCGACGAAATAATCGTACGCCCGCCACCCTCAGCAATCAGGTCCGCCGATGCCGCAGATATCTTCTGTGCGCCCAGGGCAGTTTCGCTAACGCCTGTAAACCCCAGCATCTTGAACGCGCGTATGACCCCTGCGGGACTAACGCCCTCAAACTCAGAAACAAAACTCGGAGCCAGAGAAACGATCACCTGCTTATTAAGCTCAAGAAGCTTTTTTGCGCGTTCAATGTCGATGCGAACCCTCTTTGCACCTACAGGGCAGGCTTCAACGCAATGCCCGCACATCATACACAGGTCAGGTATAATCGTAGCATGGCCATCCTGAATGCGAATAGCCTTAACCGGGCATTGCCTGAGACATTTATAGCAATCCTGGCATTGGGTGGCTTCAGTAAATACGGGCTGGAGGAAATCCATAGTTATTTTTCCTCTACATTTGCGGGGAATCTTTTCCCCAGATGATGCTTCATCAGATCGATAATCGTCCCGGGCGATACCCTGGTATGCGAAGTCTCGCCAATGATAACGTTTGGACCTTCCTTGCATCGACCGTGGCACAACGCGCCGGACAGATCAACCATACCGCTAAGCGAGTGCTGGGATACGTAATCCTGGAGCACCCGCAAAGACTGGTTATTGCCCCGGGCAAAGCAACTGCTTCCCATGCAAAATTCGATCCTAAGTTTCTGATCGCCATGTTCCATCTTTGATTACTCCAGTAAAAGCTTCGCGGTGCCGTATCGAGCCAAACTTCTCTATGAAGCATAGCGATCATCCGGTTTTTAAGCAACATAAAACTGGCAATTCTATGCATACTCGGCTTTTCTTTGATATGTTAAAGCCGAAAGCTAAACACATAAGATATTAATATAAAAGATTTTACATTACTGTTATTTTATACACGATTGAATAATATTTTTCTTATATTGCTGTGATTCCATACACAGCAAGCGTAATAAGCGACCTTTTGCAAGCCATTTCCCCCCTAGTACAGCCGGGCAGCACGTCGATGCTGAATAATAAAGAGAATTTGCCTGTAAGCCTCCAAGTTTATGGTTGTTATGCTACAAATGGGGTTCTATAAAGGGCAAGATGTGATTATCAAACAATGAGCGATGACACGTGGTGAAAGGAATGATCCATGAATAGACGTGATTTTATTAAATCGGTTGGTGTGGCGGCGGTGGCGGTGGGAACTGTGCGGGCCGCTGAGACGCCGAAACGGAAACCAAATCTTATCTTCATTCTGTCCGACGATATCGCCCAGGGCGACCTGGGGGCCTATGGGCAAAAGTTGATCAAGACGCCAAATCTCGATCGACTGTGCAAGGAAGGCACGCTTTACACGTCGGCATATACGGGCACGAGCGTCTGCGCGCCTACTCGCACCTCCTTCTTTACCGGGCTGCACATGGGCAACTGCCCGACACGCGCAAACCGCGAGATCCGCCCTGAGGGTCAGCGCCCGCTGCCGGCCAATACGGTGACTGTGGGCAAGATCCTCAAGACCGCCGGATACAAAACCGCAACGATGGGCAAGTGGGGCATGGGCATGTTCCACACGACCGGGAGCCCGTTGAAAAACGGGATCGACCATTTCTTCGGTTACAATTGTCAACGGCACGCACATAGCTATTTCCCACCGTATCTCTACAACGATGACAAGCGTTTCGCGATCCCGGAAAACACGAAGGGCCAAAAGAAAGTCTACGCCCAGGAACTCATTCAGCAGGACGTGCTGAAGTGGGTGGATAAAAACGCCAAGGATCCGTTCTTCCTCTTCTACGCCCTGACGCTCCCCCACGGACGATTCGAGATCGACGATCAGGGAATCTATGCCGACAAGCCGTGGACGCAAACCGAAAAGAACTACGCAGCCATGGTCACGCGGATCGACTCTGACGTAGGCGCGCTGGTGGCCCTGCTGAAGAAAAAAGGCATCGCCGACAACACGCTCATCGTGTTCTCAGGCGACAACGGAGCCTCGTTCAACCCCACCAGTAAAATCGGAAAACGGTTCAATCAAAGCATGGACGGTAAACTGCGCGGATACAAACGCGGTATGTACGAAGGCGCCTTGCGGCAGGCCGCTTTCGCCTGGGGACCTGGTATGGTGGCAGCCGGACGAGTTACAGATGAACCGTGGGCGTTCTGGGACCTGCTGCCCACATTCGCGGAACTCGGCCAGGCCGAAATCCCCAAAGGCTTCAAGCCCGACGGGCACTCGCTTGTAAAGTTTCTCAAAGGCGGTGCGGCGCCCAAACGCGATTACTTCTACTGGGAGTTGCACGAAAGAGGCAGCATCCAGGCCATTCGCTGGGACAACTGGAAAGCCGTTCGCCCCAAGCGCGGAGGCGCCGTCGAGTTGTACAACCTGACCGACGACCTCGGCGAGAGGAAGGACCTCGCCAAAACGCATCCCAAACTCGTCACCAAGGCGATCGAAATGATGAACGCAGCCCGAACCCCCCACCCAGACTGGCCTGACCCCGCCACCCCGCCGACAAAGAAACCTCGAGGCAAGAAGAAATAATGGCTGTCGCGTTGCTGCGGTCAGAGTGATTATTGGAGATCGGTATGCATTTGAAACGTATCGTCTGGATCGCGGTTGTGTTCGTTCTTATCGGGGCTCCGGCCGCTGAGTCAGCTGTTATCTGGATCGAAGGCGAGAAGCCCACCTCCCATAAAATGAACCGGCACCCCTGGTGGTACGATAAGGTCAAGCGCGAGCATCTGTCAGCCGGCGACTGGATCAGCAACTTCGCAAAAGGTAAAGAAGGCGTCGCCAGCTACAAATTCACCGCGCCGACCTCGGGCAAGTATGACTTCTGGGTGCGGGCAAATCCGATCGCCACGAAACTTTCATACCGGTTCGACGCAAAAGGCCCCTGGCGCCTGATCGACATGAGCCAGGCGATCCAGAAAGCGAACATCGCCGCCGACGGTAAGCCCGACCTGCGTTTCGTCTCATGGGTGCCCGTCGGCGAGATAACGCTTAAAAAGGGCGCAGTCAGCGTCTCGTTCCGCATGCACAGCGACAACAGCAACCACGGCGCACTGGACGCATTTGTGCTGAGCACCGATAAGTTCGCGCCGCAGGGCGCCGCCAAGCCCGGGGCAAACTCAACGCCCACCGAAACCGTATCGAACAAAACCACCTGGGCGTTCAAGCCCGCAGCCGACAAGTTTACCAACGACGCCCTGCTCGACCTGCGATATCTGAACGAGAAAATCGCCGGCCAGAGCGGGTTCGTCCAACGCACCAAAGACGGTAACGACTTCGCCCTCGGCGACGGAACGCCCGTTCGGTTCTGGGCTGTCGGGTCGAACGTATATCGCAAGACGCCGGCCGAGATGGACCGCCACGCCCGCTTCCTGGCCAAACTCGGCGTGAACATGGTGCGCATGCACGCGTCGCTTTACTCCAAGTCCAAAACATCCAAAATCACCGACGTGAACGACAAGGAGATCGACGGGATCCAACGAATGGTCGCCGCCCTGAAGAAGCAGGGGATTTACTCGACCATCTCACCATTCTGGGCCCATGTGACCGCCCCGCCGAGTTGGGGGATCGACGGCTACGCAAACGCCCAGCCGTGGGGCCTGCTGTTCTTCAACGAGAAATTACAGACCGGTTACAAGGCCTGGGTGAAGGAGCTTTACACGCGCAAAAGCCCCTACACCGGCGTGGCGCTGAAGGACGAACCGGCCGTTGCGATCATACAAATCAAGAACGAAGACAGCCTGCTGTTCTGGACGATGCAGGGCATCAGGGGTCCACAGAAAAAACTGCTCGGAGCCAAATTCGCACAATGGTTGATCAAGAAATACGGATCGCTCGACAAGGCCAAGCTCGCCTGGAAAGGCGCCGGGCACAAGGACGATAACTTCGCCGAGCGAGTGGTCGGGATTTACATTATCTGGGAGATGACCCGGCCTCAGAAAGGTGGAAAGGCCCTCCGCATTAATGACGAAACCCAGTTCCTCAGCGAGACAATGCACTCGTTCTACAAGGAGATCGCCGACTACCATCGCAAGACGCTGGGCTGCAGGCAGATAATCAATCCGATGAACTGGACATCGGCGGACCCGGTGCTGCTGAACGACGCCGAGCGGTGGAGCCAAACGGCTTGTGAGGTGATCGCGGTCAACAAATATTACGGGGGCGTTCACACTGGCGAGAACTCCGGATGGCGGATCGAACCTGGGGATCGGATAACCAATGAGTCGGCGTTGCACAATCCCGAGCGGATTCCCACGTGCCTGAAGCAGGTAGTCGGTCATCCGATGCTGATCACCGAAAGCACCTGGGTCCCTCCGCTGCTGTACCAGAGCGAAGGTCCGCTTCTGATTGCGGCTTATCAGTCGCTAACCGGCGTTGATGCGTTTTACTGGTTCAACATGACCGCGGCGACCTGGCAGACCGATCCGCGGTTCCCCTGGGCGAAGGTGCGGGGGAGGAATCCGCTGTACAAATGGTCGAGCTCCACACCGTCGATACTGGGCGGTTTCCCCGCAAACGCCTTGTTGTTCCGCAAGGGCTACCTCAAGCAGGGGCGAACCGTGGTGCACGAAGAACGCTCGCTCGATAACCTCTGGCGACGCAAAGTTCCCATTATTTCAGAGGCCGGAACGTTCGACCCCAACCGCAACAAAGGCGACTACGCGCCGGAGTCGACAATCAAACAGGAGGTCGACCGCCTGGCGTTCCTCGTCGGACCGGTGGAAGTGAAATACGACGGCGACCCCGCCAAAAACAAAGCCGCTAATCTCACGCCCTACATCAACCGCAAAAAGAAGGTCGTAAAGAGCATCACCGGCCAGATCGAACTGGACTACGCCACGGGTCTGTGCAAAGTGGACGCGCCAAAAGCACAAGGCGTAACCGGGTTCCTGAAGGCCGCAGGCGGTAAAATAAAACTCTCCGACGTGACTATCGAATCGGGCAACGATTACGCCGCCGTCACCGTAGTGCCCCTGGACGATAAGCCGATCGCATCGTCGAAAAAACTGCTCGTGCAGATCGGAACGACACAACGAATGACCGGATGGGCCGACCGCAAAATAAACTTCAAGAGCAAGGACGGCAAGAAGACTTTCAGCGGTAGAGAGATCGTCAGCGTGGGCGCCCCACCGTGGCGAATCGCAAACACCCAGGCAACCATAACCGTAACCAACCCGCACCTGACACAAGCCGCCCTGCTCGACACAGCCGGTCACGCCGCCGCGAAAGTAGACGTCAAACGAACCGGCGCCAAACTCACCGTCAAGTGCCCCCAAACGACAATCTGGTTAATCCTGAGCAAGTGACGCCGAGCCGGCCTAGCGCAGGCCCATGCGTTTGTATTTGCCTCGTCGGTGGGCCAGGCGGTCGGCGTTGGCGGCCAGCATGTGATTTTCGTATTCGGTGAACCCGCCTTCGAACCAGGTTGTGGCGCCGTGGCCTTCCATTACGAGCATGTGCGTGCAGATTCGGTCGAGGAAGAATCGATCGTGGCTGATTACCATCGCGCATCCGGGGAAGTCGATCAGCGCCTGTTCCAAGACGCGCATGGTGGCTACGTCCAGATCGTTTGTCGGTTCGTCGAGCAGCAGCAGGTTACCGCCCCGCCGCAACAGCTTGGCCAGGTGAACGCGGTTCCGCTCACCGCCGGACATCTCACCGCAGCGTTTCTGCTGCTGGGGGCCCCGGAAATTAAACCGCGCGACATACGCCCGCGAGTTCATAGTCCCACCGCCAAGCTCGATACGGTCCTTACCGTCGGTTATTTCCTCGAAGATCGTTCGCGAGTCGTCAAGCTCGTCGCGATGCTGATCAACGTACGATAGCTCGACCGATTCGCCAAGGTCAATCGAACCGCTATCGGCCTGTTCGTCGCCGATAATCATGCGGAACAGCGTGGTCTTGCCCGTACCGTTCGGCCCAATAACGCCAACTATCCCGCCGCGCGGAAGTTCAAACGAGCAGTCTTTCAGCAGCGTCATATCACCGTAACTCTTGGACACCGAACGAACGTCAAGCACCTTGTCGCCCAACCGTTTCCCGGCGAATATCTGGATAATCGCGTCGCTGGCGGTGTCGAGCGTAGCCTGGCCGGCGAGCTGGTCATAGCGGTCGATGCGGGCCTGGTTGTACTGCTTGCCCCCGCGCGACTGCTTGATCCACGCCAGCTCGCGCGTGAGAGTTTTTTGACGCTGAGTCTCCTTCTTCTCCAGCACGCGGAGAAGTTCGGCCTTCTGCGACAACCATGCCGAATAGTTGCCCTCAAACGGCAGGCCCCTTCCACCGTCGAGTTCCAAAATCCACTTGGTGATGTTGTCCAGAAAATAGCGATCGTGCGTGACCACTATAATCGTACCGGGGTAATCGCAGAGCGTCTGCTCCAACCAGGCGATGGTCTCGGCGTCCAGGTGGTTTGTCGGTTCGTCCAGCAGGAGAAGGTCGGGCTTTTCCAGCAGGACCTTGCACAAGGCCACCCGGCGCCGCTCTCCGCCGGACAACGTTCCGATCTTCATATCATCGGGCGGGAGCACCAGCGCGTCGGCTGCGATGTCCATTAAACGATCCATCTCCCACCCGTCGCAAGCGTCGATCTGCTCCTGGAGCTGCTCCATACGCTTGAGCAGATCGTCCATCTCGTCAGCCGCTTCAGGCTCGCCCATGCGATCAGCCACCGCGTTGTACTCGTCAATTAAATTCTGGATCGGAGCCATCGAAGCTTGCAGGCTCTCGCGAACGGTACTGTTGAGGTCCAGATCGGGCTCC
Organism: Phycisphaerales bacterium; assembly: GCA_018645065.1. Taxonomy (GTDB): domain Bacteria; phylum Planctomycetota; class Phycisphaerae; order SM23-33; family SM23-33; genus BS750m-G57. Next base: position 695 of record JABGPF010000266.1, on the reverse strand, counting down.
TGCTGAACGTACCCGACACTCATACCCTTGACCAGCCGGGCCTGGCCCTGGAAATCCTTATCCATACCAGCCATGATCCGCAACAGCGAAGTCTTGCCCGACCCGTTCTCACCAACGATGCCGATTTTGGCTCCGTAGAAAAATGACAAATTGATGTCCTGGAACACCGTATTATCGCCATACTGTTTGGATACGCCGTTCATCTCGAATATAAACTGAGGAGGCATTGCGGTCCCTTGGGGTCTGGTCGTCAGCGAATCGGTTCTATCATCAAGCCGCTAGTGATTAACGGGCTTCCGTGGAGAATTAATATCCGAAACACCGCGAAATAACAAGAGCGCCCTTCGCGAAAACTCCGTCCGCACCAGGTTATCGCTTTACTGGCTCGGTTCGCACAGCTGGGCCTGACCCGGTCGCACGCACCGCAAAGAGATATCGCTGCGTCGCCAGATACAGCACGCCGTCTGCGGCAACGGGCGAATTGTACATCTTGTTGGGCAGGCGAATCTTGGCTAGCAGTTTCTTGTCTTTACCGGCCTGGAACACCCACAGATCCTTCTCGGTCGGCAGGTAGACTTTCCCATCGGCCACCAGTGTCGAACTCCACGACTCCACACGCGTATGATGCCCCCAATATCGCATACCGGTCCGAGCATTGAGACAGTGCAGCCGCCCAGTGTAATCAGCAACATAAA
>JABGPF010000265.1 GCA_018645065.1 Phycisphaerales bacterium | reverse complement strand
ATATCGGAAAAACACGCAAGCCTGAGTACTTCGTCGAAAATCAGGGGACAATGCCCTCCAAACACGATAACCTCTCACCGGCTATGAGCCTGTTGATCATCGTCGGGCACGTCAAAGACGGTATCGAAATGGCCAAAGAGTGCAACCTGCCAACTGTGCTGCACGAATTTATCGCAACGCACCACGGAACAACGCTGGTGTATCATTTCTACGATCAGGCTGCAAAGCAGCGAGCCATGGAATCCGATAGGGCGCCCGACGAAGTCGAATTCAGATACCCGGGCCCAAAACCGTTCAGCAAGGAGGCGGGAATACTCATGCTCGCCGACGTATCCGAATCGTCAGTGCGATCAATGGAGGACCCCACGCCCGGACGAATCGAAAGCCAAGTCCACTCAATGGTCCAACGCCGATTAATGGATGGACAACTCGATCAGTGCAACCTGACGTTCCGTGAAGTGCACGCCATCGAAACCTCGCTGATTAAAAGCCTCTGCGGAATCTATCACGCGAGAATCGCCTACCCGACACCCCAGGGGGAAAAGCCCTCAGCCGCCGAACTACCGGCGCCAGGCACACGCAACGGCAATGGAAATGGCAACGGGAATGAAAAAACCCACGACGAAACGGAAACCCACAAAAGCCTGCAGGACGATTCGCAAAATGCTGACAGTTAACATCTCTTCATCGCAAACCGCACTACGCGTCCCGCGAAAGAAAATCAACGCGATGGCCCAATTCATCGCTCGCAGCGAGGCTGTGAAGTTTGAAGAAATCGATATCGCGATCGTATCTTCGCCCCGGATGGCCGAACTGAACATGCAGTATCTTCAGCACGCCGGCGATACGGACGTCCTGAGTTTCGACCTCTCGGCGCCTGGTTCGCCGCTGGTCGCGCAGATCATCGTTTGCGCTGAAGTGGCGATCCGCGAGGCGCGTGCTCGCGGTTTGGGCCCGCAGCGTGAACTTCTGCTATACATCGCACACGGGCTTCTGCACGTGATCGGATACGATGATAAAGATCCGCAACAGGCTGAAAAAATGTACGCCCGCCAACAGGAATTGCTCGAAGCGTTCCTGGCGTCTTATGCGCCCGAAGCCTGTTGAGCGTAGGCGGTGGGCGGTTCACTTTTGGCGATCACCGCAAGAGTTACTCTCGCCGCACCGGCTTGCAGGAGCGTGCGCGCCGCTTCATTTGCAGTGGCTCCTGTGGTTGTCACGTCGTCGACCAGAAGGATGCTGGCGCCGGACAATGCGTCGGCGTTTTTCACCGCGAAGGCGCCCTTCACATTTGTGATCCGTCGCGATCGCGGGAGATGGGCCTGCTGGGGCGTGTTGCGCAGTCGGACAAGTTCGTTACCTACCGGGAGTCGCAGTTCCTTACCCACCGCCTCAGCAAGTGCGCGTGCATGATCCCATCCGCGAACGATCCGCCTGCGCCAGTGCATGGGAGCGGGCATTACAATTTGCGGAGCGGTCTGGTCGTCTTGGGTTCCCGAAGCCACCAATTGACCCAGCAATTGCCCCATGCGACGGCGCATTGTATCGCGACGATGATATTTCAGTTCGCGTATCACGGTGCGGAGCGGGTCGGCGTATGGGCCCAGGCGAAACACTTGCGTAAAGCGGGGCAGGGTGTTCGGGCAGCCCGGGCATCCGTCGGGGCGAATTGGAATGTGCGGTCCGATAGTCGTTCCGCAGCGCGGGCAGTATGAAAGTCCGACAAGGGTCAGCAGTGCGATGTTGCATGGCTCGCACAAACGGCCCGATGAAATGTCAGGCGACCCGCAGGCCGCACAGGCTCGCGGAAGAACCAGATCGCCCATCGCCCCGGCGCCGGAGGCCACCGCCGACCAGATCGCACCGATTGCTCCCTTCATCGCTTCAGTTCCAGCTTAATGGCGTCGCGATGCAGAACGTAGTAGTCCCGCAGAATCTCCGCCTGCCATAACTGAATTAGCGCCGGACCAGAGGCGTCAATAGCGGGCAGCGACGGGGCGCGATCAGCAAGAACGCGATCCAAACCGTCGTAGATCAGATACGCCGCTACGTCGCGAGGGGGAATGTGCCTGTTCGACAGCAGATAGTCCAACGCTTCGATCTCACCGGCGAACAACAGAGCACAGAAGGCCGCCGGAACCGCGTGCCCACCGTCGTTACGCTGATCGCGAACGGTTTTCAACTCCTTGCTTTGCCCGAGTATCAGCAGGGCGCAGCGATATCGTCCAGCCAGAATCGGATCGTCTTCTCCGGTGTGACTTTCGCCTGGTTCGAGGCGCCCGCGAATTCGCTCGATTGCGATTTTCTTTTGCGCGTCGGTTTTGGCTGAGAACGCCAGTAGCATCGCGCCCGCGCCGCGAAGGTTTTCGTTGTAGACGTGTAGTTCGAGAGGCGCATCTATCGCCGGAAGCATCTGCAGGGCGAGTTTGAACGCTTCGGGATGCCCGCTGCGGGCGATGTGCCATGCGATGTAGTCACCGGCGAGTATCGACGCTTCGGCTGCGTCCATCGCAACTCTCGCCCCAGTTGCACTGTTACCGGTGAACTCGAAAACTCCGTTGCCCGGTTGCGACGCTGCTTGTTTGATCTGGATTTTCGGATCGGACGACGGGTTCAGCAGCCAGTACGCCGTAGCGGCGGCTGCCGATGCCAGCGGAGTTTTTTTTCCCGCACTAGCCGGACCCGTCGTCGGTATGGGGCTCACGTAGTATGCGGCGCGGATCAGGAGGTTTTGGCATTCCTTTGACGTGGGAGCTTCTGGGCCCTGGTCGACGTCCAGCGTGAGTTGGCGGCCTAGGGCTCGTGTCGCCGAGGCGAACATGAGTTCCGAACGCCAGCTCGGGTTCCAGTATTTCTTGCAGAGTTGGTACAGCTCGGTGCGAACGGGTAGTTTTAATTGATCGGCCGCTACAATCGCCGAGTGCACCAGGTCGCGTTGGATGTTCGGGTCTGTCAGCGCGGATTTGAGAATCGCGCGGATGTCTGGTTGGGCTTCTGCGACCTGAAGTTTACCGGCTGCCAGGATCGCCATTGTCGGCGGGGTGCTTTTTCCGCGTCTGGCCAGCAGTAGTTCCCGCACGGTTTTTTGTGCTTGCGGGGTTTTCAGGATCGTCATTATATGGCACAAATGATCGGTAAGTGCGTCGTCTTTGGATTGGCTTAGCGCGGCGCAAAGTTCCGGACCGTATTTTACGGGGTCAATGTACGCCCGGGCGATCATTTCATTGCAGGCGACTTTTGTATCGGCGTCGTCGAGCGTTTCGGATTGCTTCGGGGCGGGGTGATCCAGCCCAGCCAGGCCCGCATCCAAAGCCGCCGCGGCGCGAACCGCAGGCTCGTCATCGTCCAGCAATTTCGCCAGCACCGCATTGTCTTTGAGTCTGGCTGCAAGCAGGGCGCTCCGTGCCCGCACTATCGGATCCTCGCACACCGCCACCGCCTGCAACGCCTGACGCACGTAGCGGTTGTCGTGGCGTTTATTGATTATCTGCATCAGGATCCAAAGTTTCGTGTTGGGGTCCGGAGCAGTAGTCACCTCAATCGCCATCGCTCGATCTATGTGCATAGGATTCGTGACAGAAGACCTGAACATGCCCGCAGTGTTCAATGCGGATACTATCGCGAAGAAATGCGTATCGTCTTCGGTGGTGTCCAGCGCGTCGATAAGCTTGCGTTTCATTTCCGGGCGATGTTTGGCTCGAGTTGCGCTGGTCATGATCGCATCGCTACGGACCATGGCATTGTTGCTGCTGAGCTTTTCCAGTAGCGAAGAGTCCACCCAGTTCGGGTAAATCAGCAGCACCGCGCCCATGGCGCAGAGTGTCAGCAGGCCGCTGGTCATCATCAGGGCCAGCGGATGCCGGACGAAATATTTAACAATTCTAATCATAGCAATAAGAGTCTAAACGCAGTGCTTGCCCCGATGCAACGATGCATCGAATAGTTCGGTACTTCCTTAGATGAACTAACCGGTGACAAGTTCCCGGGTTGTGATCATTTATGCAGCGTTTTTGCGGGTTTTCGCTTGGGGATATCTTCTGTTGCGGGGATTTTCCCGGCGACTAACCGCCCGATCCGCCCGGTCAACCAAAGGTAATGATCGGTAGGCAAGTCCTTGTAGGTAAGGAATTTACTAGCCCCAATCGGCGGATTGTTGGTGCACTTGAAGATCGCTGTGCCCTCGTCAATTTCATCGAACATGGCGAGGTATGTCATGCTCGCGCCAATTTTGGAATTTGCGATCGCCTGTGACCAGAGGAACTTACCGCCAAGTCGCGGGATTTTTCCCAGCGGTGAATCCTCACCGCGGGCCTTATGCATATTGTGCCAACTGAACCCAGGGAATATCACCGGTAGATATTCCTTGCCCGCAGCCTTGCACCATTGCAGATCCTCGCTGCCGACTTCGGCGATGTGCTTTTGAGCTTGCCTGGGCGTTTGATATCGGCCTATGGTCCAGGGGCTTACGATATCGGCACGGCGGATCACATCGTGGAGTTTTTTATCGGACACCGCGTCGCGCCGCAGCGTTCGCCACCAGGTCGGAACGCCCAGGACAACGGTGTTCCCACCGTACTTCGGATCGTTCTTGAGGAACTCGATGAGCTTTTGGCATTCATCGAGGGTGTACTTGCGCTTATCGTTGAAGCCGATGCCCCATACGGCGACCACTGGTTTTCCTCTGTGACGCAGATACGCTTTGTCGCGCGTGATTCGCATTTTGTCGATCAGCAGTTTCCAGTCTTCGATCACGTATTTTTCGATGTCGCCTGCTCGCAGGCCGGACAGATCGTACATCATCGCCCAGGTGCGCCCGTGCAGATTGGCGCCGGCTTGGACGTTGGCGGTTACGGTCGTTCGCGCCGCCAGGCCGCGGGTGGATTTTATCGTCGAGCCGAATCGCTGAAGGAACACGCCGTCAATCCCGTGGTCACGCATCCACTTGAAATGCCGCACCACTGTTTTGCGATTCTGCGAACTGAACACGCTGGCGACCGAACCGTTCTTGTGCTTGAACGATGTGGGGTATTTCTCGTCGGAGCCGAGTTCCGACATATCAGGCCAGAGATCAATGCTGCACTGCCCGGGCTTGAACTGCCCGCGGGCCGAATAATGGACCCAACCTCTGTTCCCCCCGTCACCTTCAGCCATAAACCAGCCCTGATATCCGCACATAACCTTGCCGAACAGTGTGGAAGTATTTACACCGCGAATGCGATTACCCGTATACGGTTTCATCTGGGCGATTACCTGCTGACGGCTCGGCGATTTGGCGTCCGCAACGCTCGCCAGCAGCAAAGCGACACCGAGACTAACCGAGACGAAGATACGAGTAATCATGCTCATATGAGTTTCGGGCCTAGATAATCGGGGTCAGCAGTTCTGAGACGAAGGCGCCTACTTTGGCGACCATTTCGTCGGTTGGCAGATCGGCGGCGTCGGTGATGCGATGAATAATCGCCGAGCCCACAATGGCTCCGTCGGCTGCGTCGCAGACTGTTTTTACGGTGTCGGCGTTGGAGATGCCAAAGCCCACGCAGACCGGCGTGTCGGTGTGTTGGCGAAGTTCAGCCACGCCGTCGATCGTTTCCTGCGGCAGCGAAACGCGTTCGCCGGTGATGCCCGAGATCGAGACGAAGTATGCGAACCCGCGACAATGTTTGGCGATCTCGATCCGCCGCGCCGGCGGAGTGGTCGGTGCGATCAGCATCACGTTGCAAAGCCCAGCTTCCGCCGCCAGCGATTCAGCCGCCGCCGCTTCGTCCAGCGGCAGGTCGGGGATAATGCAAGCGTCGAACCCTGCTGCCGCCAGCTTCGCCAGAAACGCTTCAGTGCCCTGACGAAAAACGATCGAATAACTCAGCATCGCCGCCAGCGCCATATCACCACCGTCAGCGCGGTACGCCGACGCCATGTCGAGAATATCCTGAACGCGCAGCCCCGCCCCCAGCGCTTCGGTATACGAAGCCTGAATCGTAGGCCCGTCAGCCACTGGATCGGAGAACGGGAAACCGATTTCGCAAATCCGCACACCGCGCGCCTCAAAATCCTTCAGCAGCGCGCCGGTAGCGTCGATATTTGGATACCCGGCGGTAAGGAAGGGCATCAACGCCTTCCCGCCTGAAGCTTTCAACTCAGCAAACGTGCGGGTGAATCTATTGTCTTGTAGTGTAGTCATATCGGTCCTTTGTTCGACACAGAGATTCAGAGGTTCAGGCAACGGCAGCCCACAGATTGCAATCTGTGGGCTTTGTGCGCCTTGTGTGTACTAAAATTTTGCTTTTTTCTGAATCTTTGTGTCGACGAATAAGGGCAATCGCTTATTGTTTTCGTGCTAGGATTTCTTGGATTTCGTTGCAGTCTTTGTCGCCGCGGCCTGATAGGTTGATCAGGACGATTTTGTTGCTGTCGAGTTTGGAGGCTTGTTTCATTGCTTCGGCTACTGCGTGGGACGATTCTAGTGCGGGGATGATTCCTTCGGTGCGGCTTAGGGCGATTAGGGCGTCCATGGCTTCGTCGTCGGTGCAGTAGGTGTAGTTTACTCGTCCGGAATCTTTCCAGAATGAGTGTTCCGGTCCTACGCCTGGGTAGTCGAGGCCTGCCGATATGCTGTGTACGTCGGCGGTTTGCCCGTCGTCGTCCTGGAGAACGTAGCTCAGGCTTCCGTGCAGCACGCCCGGTTGACCGACGCATAATGTTGAGGCGTGGTCGCCGGGGTTCATGCTTCGTCCGCCTGCTTCTACGCCAACCATCGCTACTTCAGTGTCGTCGATCATTGGTGCGAATATCCCGGCTGCGTTCGATCCGCCGCCTACGCAGGCGACTATCACGTCGGGCAGGCGGTTTTCTATTTCGAGCATTTGCGCCCGGGCCTCGCGTCCGATTACGCTTTGGAACTCGCGTACGATCGTCGGGAACGGGTGCGGACCGGTGACTGACCCGAGAATGTAATGCGTGCCTTCAACGCTGCTCATCCACTCTCGCATCGCTTCGTTGCATGCGTCTTTCAGCGTGCGTTGGCCTGACTCGACGGCCACAACTTCAGCGCCGAGCAACTTCATGCGGAACACGTTTAACGCCTGGCGTCGAATATCTTCTGAGCCCATATAGACCGCACATTCCAGCCCGAACACAGCCGCCGCCGTTGCGGTGGCTACTCCGTGCTGACCTGCTCCGGTTTCGGCGATCACGCGTTTCTTGCCCATTCGCTGACAGAGCAGTGCCTGGCCGAGCGTGTTGTTGATCTTGTGCGCGCCGGTGTGGTTCAGATCCTCGCGTTTGAGGTAGATCTTCGCGCCGCCGATCTGTTCGGTGAGGCGTTTTGCGAAGTACAGTTCGCTGGGGCGCCCGCCGATCTCGCGGTTGCATCGTTCGAGTTCGGCGTTGAAGCTCGGGTCGGCCATTGCGGCGTTGAATTCGGTATCGAGCTGCTGTAGCGCAGCGACGAGCGTTTCGGGGACAAACCGTCCGCCGAACTGCCCGAAGTATCCCTCGCCGCCGGATTGGGTGGGGTTATTGTCAGTCATGGTATCGACTCCTGAAACCGTATAAAACGGTATCGTACTATGGT
>JABGPF010000264.1 GCA_018645065.1 Phycisphaerales bacterium | reverse complement strand
GTGCTTTTGGCTCACCGGGCCAACCCCAATACGCTTACTTCATACGGGAGAGCCCCGTTGTGGTTGGCTTCGATCAGGGGGGCGACTCAGAGTGTCGATCTTCTCCTGGCCAGCGGAGCTAATCCGAACCTGGGGCAGCATGGCGGTCGTTCTAATCTGCATGCCGTCTCGGAGCACGGGCACACAGCGATTGTGCGTAAGCTGCTTGATGCGGGCGCATTGGTTAACGCCAGGGACCATGTAGGGATGACACCGTTGGATGTTGCGATCGAAAAGAAACAACAAGCCGTAGCGGAACTACTCCGAAAACGCGGCGGAAAGTGTGGGCAAAAACTGCGTTCAAGAACGCTGTGCGAAGCGGCAAGACGTGGCGACACTAAAGGTGTTAAACGTTTACTGACCGCCGGAGCTAACGTTGGCCGCTACAAAGATCAGATCGCCCCGATTCACTGGGCGTGCGGATTGCATCATCTGGAAATCACAAGCCAACTGCTGCAGGCCGGGGCCGATCCGCGTCTTCGCGGCCCATTGGAACAAACCCCTCTGCATATGGTGATGTCGGATTACTTCTCACTTTCTAATAACGCCTGCTACTGTGTTTCGTATTCGCAACGCAGAGAGCCTGGCCGGAAGGATGAAACAACGCGATGCTTGGCGATTGCCCGCATGTTGATCATGAAGGGGGCCGATGTAAATGCAATAGATGGTAAGGGGAGAACTCCGCTTGGTCTGGCTGTCATCGGGCGATCTGAAGCCAAGGTGAGGTTTCTGCTGTCACATGGCGTTGACGTAACGCTGGGGAAGGGCCGCGACGACTCTGCGCTGATGATCGCGGCAATGAGCCGGAGAGTGCGGATGCTGGATCTGCTGTTGGACCATGCGGCGTGTATCGATACTAGTGAAGGGGCGGCGCGAAACTTTTTTGGCGCCGCAGTCTGGTCCGGAAATGTCGAGATCGCAAAACTATTCATGCAGCACGGTATAGATCCATGTGAATCATCGAATTATTTCACGAACCATCTAGGCCGGATAGCCAGTAAGGGCGAAGTTGAATTCGCCACACTGCTTATCGAGCACGGGGCTGACGTTAACAAGAAAGTGTATGGCGACTACAGACCGTTGCACCTCGCGGCGTACGAGGGGCACGAGGCAATGGTGCGCCTGCTGATCGCTAATGGCGCTAACGTGAATGTTATGGATCACAAGAACGAAACTCCGCTGGACCTGGCCGGAAATGCTTCAGAAAAGAAGATCGTCGAACTACTCCAAAAGCACGGAGCCAAAACCGGGCGGGTCGTTACTGCCCCCTGAAGTCCTTGTTTTTGCCCACAGCTTTTCCGCCTTTTAACCCAAGGATCGAAAGTGTTGCTGTTAGGCCCGCCAGGGCCGTCACAATTGCAGACCCGTCCGTCAGGGCGGGGTTGTCTTTAGAAGTTTTCGTGCTCTGTTCTGGAGATTATTTCTTCCTGTAATTCGCTTCCTATGTCTACGAAGTAGTCGCTGTATCCGGCTACTCTTACTATCAGGTCTTTGTAGTCTTGGGGGTTGGCTTGGGCTTTTCGCAGGGTCGCTGCGTCGACCACGTTGAACTGCACGTGGTGCCCGTCGAGCTCGAAGTATGCTCGGGCGAGGTTGCCTATGTGCTGGTATCCGTCGCCGGCGAGTATCTGCGGGGTGAACTTCAGGTTCAGTAGCGTTCCGCCTGTGCGAACGTGGTCTATCCGGGCGGCGGATTTCATAACCGCCGTCGGCCCGCGAGTATCTGAGCCTTGTGTCGGTGAGATCCCTTCCGAAAGCGAGACGCCCGCTTTTCGCCCGTTGGGCAACGCACCGGTAACCTGGCCGAAGTATATGTGCACCGTGGTCGGCAGGAGGTTTACGCGGTATTGTCCGCCCTTGGTGTTGGGGCGTCCGTTAAGCGCATCGTAATAGGCGTCGAACACTCGCACGGCGATCTGGTCGGCGTAGTCGTCGTCGTTTCCGTAGGCCGGTGAGCGGTTGGCGAGCATGAGTCGCAAATTCTCGCTGCCTTCGAAGTTCTCCGCCATGGCGGCGATAAGATCGCCCATCGAGATATTGCCTTCGTCGAACACGTGGAACTTCAGCGCCGCCAGCGCGTCGGTAATCGTGCCCATGCCAACGCCCTGAATGTAGGTCGGGTTGTAGCGAGCCCCGCCGTTGTGGTAATCGGTGGCCTGGTCCACGCAGTCGTTCATTACAACCGACATGAACGGGGCGGGCATAGCCGTCGCAAAAAGGCGCTCGATGAAATTGTTGCCCGCGATCTTCAGGTCGACAAAATAGTTCAACTGCGTTTCGTACGCTTTGAACATGTCGTCGAACGTTTTGAAATCCAGCGGGTCGCCGGTCTGCGGGCCGATCTGCTTTCCGGTGGCCGGGTCCACTCCGTCGTGCCACGCCAGTTCCAGCAGCTTAGGCCAGTTCATATACCCGGTAAGGCAGCAGCTTTCCTTACCGAACGCGCTGACCGTTACGCATCCGCTAGGCCCGCCGGCCCGGGCGTCGGAAATGCTCTTGCCTGCGTTGAGCATTTCCTGAACGATCAGGTCCATGTTGAAGATAGACGGTTGCCCCAGCCCGGTGCGAACAACTTTCGACGCGTGGGCCAGGAATTCTTCGGGGTTCTCGCGGGCCAGTTGGATGCATGCCGACGGTTGGATTAGCTGCATGTCCTGGACAACGTCGAGTATCAGGTGCGACACTTCGTTAACTGCGTCTGATCCTTCGGGCGTGAGTCCGCCGACGTTGATCAGCGCGAAGTCCTGGTATGTTCCGCTCTGTTCCTCGGTGACGCCTACTTTCGGCGGCGCCGGTTCGTTATTGAACTTCACCCAGAAGCAGCCCAGCAGTTCTTCGGCGTCGTCGCGGGTGAGCGTACCCAGGCCGGTTTCAGCCTGGTAGAAAGGCCACAAGTGCTGGTCGAGCCGCCCAGGGTTGAACGAGTCCCACGTGTTCAGCTCGGTGATAACGCCCAGGTGAACGAACCAGTAGCTCTGGAGCGCTTCCTGGAAAGTTCGTGGCGCGTGGGCCGGTACGTGTCGGCAGACATCGGCGATCTTTTCCAGTTCTGCTTTGCGGGCTGGGTCTGATTCGTCGGTGGCCATTTGTTCCGCCAGGTCGGCGTGACGGTTGGCGAGCAGTATCACCGCGTCGATGCAGATCGCCATCGCCTTGAGCTCTTCGCTTTTATCGTACGCTCGCGGATCGTTGAGCGGATCGATTTCGGCGAGGTGTCCTTCGATGCGGTTCTTTATATCCAGCAGGCCCTGGCGATAGATTTTGTCGTCGAGTATCGCATGTCCGGGCGCCCGCTGCTCCATGAACTCTGTGAACACGCCTGCGTCGAATGCGTCGTGCCATTGCGGGCTCATCGTGGCGAACACTTTTTCACGCAGCGTTCTGCCTGACCAGAACGGGATGATCTTTTCGGCGTATGCGGTTCGCACTTCGGGGCTTACGGTGAACGGAGTGCGTTCTCTGCTTGTGACCACGTCCAGATCGCTCAAGCTGTGGCAGCACAGTTCGGGGTAGGTGGGGGTGGCTTTGGGTTGCGGACCGCGTTGCCCGACGATTAATTCGCCATTATTTATTCCGATTGTCCTGTGTTCAATGACATATTTAAGCGCCATAGCCCTGGCTACGGGCAGTGACACCGCGTCTGCTGCGCCGCTGGCGTAGAAGGCGGTTATAAGTTCTGCTCGTTCGGAAGATATTGACGGCGCAATGTTTACGCTTTGCTCTCGTAGTGTCTGTACTCGTGTGTTCATGTAGTTCCAATCCGTTAATAATGACTGAACACCATTATAGTCACCGAAAAGGCTTGTATCAATGCGACTTGACGCGCATTCCTCCGGTTCCGTAGAATGCTCGCTCACCATACTCCAGTTGAGCGATACTGATATGCCTGGATGCAAAAAGTTAGCGAACGATATTATTCTTATGCTTGGGCTTGCCTGCACGGTGATGTTTGTCTGCGCGTGCGACTCCAAGCCGGGCTCGTCTATGCGTCTCGGGCCAGCGGTTGTTCCGCTGTTTCAGGAGATCGCTTTGGATATAGATCCCGCCCGTGACGACTACGCCGGGCAGACCGCGACCCAACTGGACATCCGAAAGTACACCGACACTATCAGCTTCCACGCGCTGGATATGGATCTTAAATCGGTTGTCCTGGAAGGCGACGACGATCCTATCGCTCTGGATTGGTCTGTCGGGGCGATGGGGCTGGTTTCAGCCAGATCGCCTGAGTTTCTTAAACCGGGCAGGTACACGCTGAGAATCGATTTCACCAACGAATTTAATCGCAAGGGCGTGGCGATCTACAAAACCAAACACGCCGGGGCGGAATACGTGTTCACGCAGTTCGAGCCGGAGTTCGCCCGGCAGGCGTTCCCCTGCTGGGACGATCCGGGCGTGAAGATCCGCTGGCGAATGATACTGACCACGCCCAGAGGGAATATGGCGATCTCGAACACGCAGATTCAGAAGATCACCCCCGCAGGGGAAAACTATGTGACCCGTTTTGATCGCACCAGGCCCATGCCCTCGTACCTGCTGGCGCTGGCCGTTGGCCCCATGGAGGCCGTCGACGTGCGAGGTATGTCGGTTCCAGGACGCATAATCACCCCGCACGGGCAAAAGCACCTAGCCGACACCGCACGGAAGATCAGCCCCAAACTCCTGAAAACGCTCGAAGAATATTTCCAGTGCCCTTACCCGTACGCAAAGCTCGATCAGATCGCGGTCCCGGAATTTAATTTCGGAGCCATGGAGAACGCCGGAGCCATTATCTATCGCGATACGATTCTGCTGCTGGACCCCGAAACCGCCTCGGTTGAACAGCGAAGCAGGCAGGCGCGGATAATCGCACACGAAATGGCGCATATGTGGTTCGGGAATCTCGTAACGCCCAAGTGGTGGGACGATCTCTGGTTGAACGAGTCGTTCGCGACTTGGATGGCCCTTAAAACTGTGCGAAAAGTGCACCCGGAGTTTTATCTGGGCTCCAGCGATATCAACTCTCGCGAGCGTGCGATGTCCAGCGACGCCGCGGCTTCGACCCGCCCGATCCGCCGCGCGGTAAGCGTTAATGAGAACAAGACTCGCCTGTTTAATTCCCTGGCCTACAGCAAGGGGATGTCGGTCCTGACGATGGTTGAAGACTGGGTCGGCGCGGAGAATTTCCGCCAGGGCATAATCCAGTACACCGACCAGCACCGCTGGGGAAACGCCGACGCGTTCGATCTAGCCAGAGCCCTCTCGAAGGTCGACGATAGCGATATCAATGCGATCATGAAGGATTTTGTAACGCTGAGCGGCGCGCCGCTGGTGAAGGTCGAGTTCACCGGCGTTGATTCGGTGCGCCTTACCCAGAGTCGATATCGGCTTTACGGACAATCGGTCGACACCCATCGCCCCTGGACGCTGCCTGTGATGCTGCGGTATTCCGACGGTGCCCGAGAGTATAACCAGCGAGTTCTGATGACCGATGAGACGGTTGATGTGAAGTTGCAGGCCGCGATTTTGCGAAAGGTCGATGGGTGGCTTTACCCCAACGCCGACGAGAAGGGATACTACCGCTGGACGGTTGAAAAGGGCGACCTGAGGCGCTTGGCGAGAATCGTACGCACCAAATTCGACACGCGCCGCAAGCTCGGATTCCTGGGCAACGTTTCGTCACTGTTCTACGCCGGCCAGGTAGGCGTCGATGAGCTCCTGCGAATTGCAAGCTCGTTTAATATGGACCCCTCGCCGGAGGTTATCGCCAAAGTCGCAGAACTGCTCGATGATGTCCACACGAACTTTATCACCAAAGATCTCGCCGACGACTACGCCGCCTACCTGCGAAGCGTGTTGGGCCCACCGCTCCGGAAGATCGGACTCAACGCCAATACCTACGAATCACCGCATACCGCATCGCTGCGAGCCAGGCTCATAGGCCTGCTTGTCGAAAAGGGCGGTGACGCGATGGTTCTAGATCGTGCCCGCCGCCATGCCGCTGAATACGTTAGAAACGCAGCGGCGGTCGATCCGAATCTCGCGGGAGTTTACCTGAAGCTTTCAGCCATTACCGGTGATGCAAAACTGTTCGATAAGTACGCCTACAAATTCGAGACCGCTATTGATCCGGCCCGGCGTGCAAATTTTCTGGAGGCCTTGTCGAACTTCCGCGACCCGGACCTCATGGGCAAGTCGCTGAAGTACGCGATGAGCGGTGCGGTGAAGCCGGGGCGAGTCTACAAAATCATCTTCGGCCAGGCGCGGGACGAAGAAACCCGACGCCGACTTTTTGACTGGGTAACCGAGAACTACGAGGCGATCAGAAATCTCGTGCCCGCACAGGCGATGCCTTACTACCCCCGAATAGCCGACGGACGCTCGTCAGAACTCCTGAAAGACGCGCGGGGTTTCTTCCTCGACAACAAGAACATCACCAGCGGAATGGAAGATGAAATGCGGAAAGTGACCGAAGCGGTGCAACTACGCATTCGGCTCGGTGAGAAAAACCGCGATAAACTGGCGGGATTCCTCAGCAAGTCGCTCGATTGATCGGGCCTCTGAGAAGTGCTCCCAGCAGGACTTCCGCAGCCGGCGGGTCGTCTGCGTCTACAGCGTCTGCCGCACGCGTGAGCAGATCGGCTTGACGCGGGGTGAATGCTCGCGGGGTTTTCGGGTCGAATTGGTCGAGGTTGGCTGCTTTTACTATCGCTGATTTTAGATTATCGATCCCCAGCCCGTTCATCGCTGAGATCTCTATCGGTCCGTCTGTTTTGGGCTCCCCGGGCTGATCGCACTTGCTGCGCACCGACAAGGTTGTCGGATGGGTTTGCTCCCGCCCCAGCCACTCCGGGTCGAGCGACGAACCGTCGGGGTCCATGAGTATCAGGATATCGGCCTCGGCGGCGCAGTGTCTGGCCCGGCGAACCGCTTCTGAGTCGATACCTTTCGGCGCGTCCCAGAGCCCGGCGGTGTCGGTCAGCCAGATCGGAATCCCGTTGACAATCGCCGCCTCGCGGACCCAGTCTCGCGTCGTGCCGGCCATTTGGTGCACGATGCTCACCCCTCGCCCGACCAGGGCGTTTGTAAGTGTGCTCTTGCCCGCGTTTGGCGGCCCGGCGAGTACGACTTCGATCGGGTTCAGCAGTTTTTCGATATCCTCCAAGCCGTCGGCGGCGGATCGAAGTTGTTCGGCGCTGGGCAGTGGGCCGGCGACAAGTTCGCTCAGGCCGGACGACCATTGCGAACTAATCGCCGCTACGGTCATGCCGCTGCGTGCGTTCGGAATCGCAATCAGCAGTTCGGTTCCGATCGACGGGTTGTTCCATTTTTCGTGCGTCGCGTTGAGCGGTCCGCGCGGCTCGGCGTCGATATTGCACAGTTGGGCTCCGTGAGCGGCGAGAAGTTCGAGGACTCGTCTGGCGATGTGCGGGCCACCGTGGATATTGATTTCCACACCGCTGGCGGTTCGGCAGACCAACGGTTTGTCCAGTGCGTCTCCGGTACGGTCGTCTATGATTCGCCCGAGTTGCAGGGTGTTTTCCGCGACGTTTTCACGGTCGCATATCGG
>JABGPF010000263.1 GCA_018645065.1 Phycisphaerales bacterium | reverse complement strand
CCACCGCAGTCCAAATTACGGCAACGACAACGACAATGACGCACGCTGCAAGATGTGAGTAAAAGTTTGCCCTGGCGTTCGCCGGGAAGTTAGTGCTGCGTCCCGTTCTCGATCTGGCGTTGTTTGCGGTATCCGCTGGGGGTGACGCCAAGTTCGCGGCGGAACACTTCGTACATACGCATCGATTTACCGAAACCGACGTCGCGGGCAATAGCAGCAATCGATTGTTCCGTCTGTGTCAGTTCGCGTTTGGCCCGTTCGATTCGAACACGCCGAATTTCTGCGGCGATCGATCGGCCCAGATGCTTGCTGAAGCGGCGGCGCAATGTTCGCTGCTCGGTGATAACCGCGCGGGCCACATCAGCCGGTGCGATAGGCCTATGACTCTGGGCGGCGATAAACTCCAACGCCGCAGCCACCACCTCGTCGTCAACGGCGTAGAAATCCGTCGACTCGCGAACCACCAGCCCCTGCGGCGGCAGCAGGATATGCTCGGGCGTTTCCTTTCCGCCCGCCCCGCCGCTGCGCTTATTATCGTCCATCAAGCGATGCAGCATCCCGGCGGCCTCATAACCGATTCGCTCGAAGCCGACCTCAACGCTGCTGAGTGTCGGGCGCAATCGTTCGCAAAACGTTTCCTCGTTATCGCCAGTGATAATCGCCACATCCTCCGGCACGCGCAGCCCGCGATTGCGACACATCTGGGCCACCATTCGCCCTTCATCATCAGCGCCAACGAAGACGCCGATCGGCGGCTTCAGTTCTTCCATCCAGGCGGTGATTGTCCGCTCGTTCTTCCGCCATTGCGCCAGGCTTTCAGTGGCGTCGAGCGATGTCGCCCTGACAATACACGGATAGCCCAATTCGTCGAGCCTGCTGACAAAGGCGTCCCGTTCGAGTATGTGCGAGCGATCGCCCCGGCAGGTTAACACCGCAAAGCGTCGAAAGCCTCGCGTCAAGAGATGTTCGACTCGCAACCGCCCGATAGTCGACCAATCAGCAAACACACTCGGCAGCGATTTCGCCGCCGGCGAGTTGAACCATACGTTCACCACCGGCACGTTGTTTCGGGCTGCCCGCTGGGCTAGTTTTCTGGTCGCCCTGGCGATAACCCCGTCGTAGGGCGCCGTTTTCGCGGGGCGCAGCGGAAGGGTGTCGTCGGCGTATTCGTCGATGATAGTTTCCCAGCCCTGCTCATGGGCATACTGCACCGCTCCGGTAAGGATGCCCGCATGCCGCTTGTACGGCCATTCCAATTCCAACATAAGGGCGACACGACGAGATTTAAGCATAGTGATATTTCCGGGAGTCAATGATGCCTGTCCAGCATTCGAGTATACCCAGCAGGCCCCTCCTGTACAATACTCGGCGTTCGGCGCCAGCTTCCGGGGGCGTCACTGGGGCGATATAAATCTGTGCAGTGCGGTGTAGAAATCTTCGGGATTGTCGCTCATTGGGAAGTGCCCGCTGCGTTTGATTTCGCATCTCGCCGCCTCGCCAACACGCGACACGGTGGGATGGGCCGCGTTTTCATCCCCGTAAAAATAGGCCTTGCGGCACGCCAGAGCATCAAACGCTTCAAGCAGCTTTACGCTGTCGGACCAGGCGACCAGCGATTCGGCACTGCGGTGGAGGATGTCTGCGGTGGTCGAATCAATGGCTGCGTAACTCGGTCCGAGTTCGGCGTATTTCGCTCGCATTGCGGGCAACATCTCTGCGGCGAAGACCTCGGGCGTCACACTGATTATCCCGCGACTACCGATTTCGCAATCGGCTCCGATCAGGTTGCCCTCGACATTGGTGAAAGTTTCGGTTGACCCGAGAATCTCATCGCCAAGCAGAAGCCCAATCGCCCCACCCATGCTGTGGGCGACTATGTGCAGCCTCTTGCCCGAAAACTCAGACAGCACATCAGCAACCACTTTCGCCTGTGCTTCCATAGTGTAGGGGAAATCGCCCGGCCGGTCCGAATCCCCAAACCCGACAAGATCAATCGCCGC
This sequence comes from Phycisphaerales bacterium, assembly GCA_018645065.1. Lineage (GTDB taxonomy): Bacteria > Planctomycetota > Phycisphaerae > SM23-33 > SM23-33 > BS750m-G57. Next base: position 5,615 of record JABGPF010000263.1, on the reverse strand, counting down.
AATCGAAAAATCCGCCCTCGAAAAATCCGCCCGATCCCAAACATGACAAAACGACCCCTTCGAACACCCGAGCCCATGAACGAAGAACAACAAATCCGCCCCGCCCCGCCGAACATCAGCAGCGACCTGGAACGAGGCTCCTTCATACGATATCGCAAAATGTTCAGTCTTCATTCAAACTCCAACCGATACAGGTTTGTGCAGTTTCACCGCCGTCCCGTACACCAGCAGTTCGGCGGCTGTGCCTACAACGCTCGTTGTCATGTAGCGAACGTTGATTATCGCATCGGCGCCAAGTTCGGCGGCTTGGGCGGTCATTCGGGCGGTCGCGGTCGAACGAGCAGCGCCCATCATCTCGGTGTACTCGGTAAGCTCACCGCCAAGCAGCAGCCTTACAATAGCCGACAAGTCCTTCCCAATCCAGACCGCAAATACAGTATGACCCTGCACAAGGCCCAACACATCAGTAACATCCCTGCTTGGCACGGTGTCGGAATTCAGCAGCAGGATCGAACCGCCAGTATCTCCCTCAGCCGCCGCATCGTCCGACGCCGGGCTGCGAAACCGCTTCTGCTCGCAAGCCAGCGTACCAAGCACCACCAGAATACCGCCGAGCAAACAGAATATGGCTATCTGCAACCACAAAGGCACGGTCGGATCGTCGGATACCACCACGCGCCACGGAATACCCGCAAACACCGAAACAAACAATCCCAACACAAACGCCAGCGACCCAATTTGTCGAATTGCCTTCATAGCGTGCCCTTTCAATATCTTTTTCAAACACATCAAACGCATCAAACACGAAGGATCAGCATCCACAATCATTCTACACCCCCCACCAGCCATACCAACCTTTTTAACAATAAGCATCCACCGCACAAGATTTTGCAGAGCCTGCGGCGAACTTTTCCGGTAAGATAACCACATGATATATCTGTTACCGGGCATGGGAGCGACGTCGGCGATGTACGGTGGGCCCTGGCGGGACCTGCCCGATTCTGACGCTATCGATTGGCCCGAATACCAGGGTGAAAAAACCATCGCTCAGATCGCCGCACGCCTGATCGCAGAACACAACATCAGCACCGAAGATTCGATCATCGGAAGTTCTCTCGGTGGGATTGTCGCCCTTGAGATTCACGCCATTATAAACCTGCAACAGGTGGTTCTCCTGGGCAGCGCAGTTAGCCGAACGGAGATCAACCCCCTTCTGGTCGCCCTGGCGCCGCTTGCGAAAATAACGCCACTGGGTCTGATTCAACATCTAGCCGGCAAGTCAGACGCCCTGTTACCGACAATGTACGCCAAAGTAGACGCCGACTTCGTACGGGCGATGTGCCTGGCGATATCAAACTGGAACGGTTACGCTGGCGACACACAAGCGGTAACAAGAATCCACGGCCAGCGAGATCACATAATCCGCTGCCAAACCGACGCTACGATCATACCCAACGCCGGCCACCTGATAGCAATCACCCACGCCAAAGAATGCATCGCTGTTATACACTAGCCAACCTGTTAACGTCATTTTATTGATAGCTTATTGTCGGTCAGTAGCCGAGAATCACAGCCTGAACCCTCTCCAATATCCCTTGTTATATTACAGATTTTATGCTACATTGGGCTTGCAACAATACGCTTGTGGCACACAATAGAGCTTGTATCATTACAGGAGAACGCTCATGTTTTCACGTACTATACTATACACACTAGACTTATGGGCTGTTTCCCGCGAAAGAAAGCCACTGATTCTTCGTGGTGCCCGCCAAGTCGGCAAGACCGTTGCGGTGGAACTCTTCGCCCGTGGATTTGACGGTTTCGTTTCGGTAAACCTCGACGCCCCAGGGGAAGGAGATATATTCCGCAAAGATCTGCCCGTCGAAGATATATTCCAAGCACTCTGTCTCAAGCAGCGAGTGCGGGCCGATTCAGGGAGAGTGCTGCTGTTCCTCGATGAAATTCAGAGTTGTCCAGAAGCGGTGGAGTCTCTGCGATATTTCCACGAAAAGCTGCCTGGCGTATACGTGATCGCCGCTGGGTCATTACTTGAGATCGCCCTGCACGAAAAACACATCAGTTTTCCCGTCGGCCGGGTCGAGCACCTGTTCATGTACCCGCTGTCCTTCGAGGAATTCCTCAACGCAACCAAAGCCCAAGAAGCGTTGGACGCCGTTAAGACATTCCCATTTCCAGACTATGCACATGATGAGTTGCTGCAGCAATTTCACCGATACGCATTGATTGGTGGAATGCCGGAAATCGTCGCACGCTATGCGAAAACGCAAGATATCACCGGATTGAGTGGAATATACAATTCCCTGCTAACATCGTTCGAGGATGATATCGGCAAGTACGCTCGTAATCCAACGGCATCCACCGTCCTGCGTCACTGCATAGAAGCCGCCCCATTTCAGGCGGGCACAAGAATCAAGTTCGCCGGTTTCGGACAATCCAACTACCGTTCGCGAGAAGTCGGCGAGGCCCTTCGAACTCTCCAGCGGGCAATGCTCATCTACCTGCTGTATCCATCCTCCTCCGTCCAGCCGCCCATTACTCCGAACATGAAAAAGGCGCCACGCCTGCAGTTCCTGGATACGGGTTTGCTGAACTACTATGCCGGACTGCAAGGTCAGTTCCTGCAACACAAAGATCTTCACGCCTTTTATCGAGGGGTGTTGGCTGAGCATATTGTTGGCCAGGAGTTGCTTTGTCTTGATCCGAACACCCGAAAGAAACATTGTTTCTGGGCGCGCGAAAAGACCCAATCCGCAGCCAAAGTTGATTTCCTATTACTCCACAAAAGTAGTGTGATTCCCATTGAGGTCAAAGCAGGTAAGACCGGCACGTTGCGGTCCTTGCACCAGTTCATAGACGCCTCCACGTGTCGCCATGCGGTTAGGCTTTATGCAGGGCCATTGGAGTTGCAGCAAACCCGCACGGTGTCGGGCACGCCCTTTGAATTGCTGAACATGCCGTATTTCCTGACATCACAAATCCACGAATACATCGCATGGATGATATCGCGAAAGTCTCAGGAGTAAAACCACAATGAATTGCCCCGCATGCAATAGTGTGCGGCTAGTTTTTCTGATTTGTATTGACTCAGGCGGGTTTTAGGCCTAAAATACGCGTTGTACTTAGGTATGACGGTGTGTCTGAAAAATAGACCCCGAATTCGGCCTGAGCCGGTCGGATGACAACCAAACAGTAATGAGGCCGGAAGCATTTATCGTCCTTTTCCATTTTTCGAACTGCTTCCGTTCACTTGGCAATTAAACGTTGAGCGACGTTCGTCTCTGCGTGATCTCTGAGCAGCGACGCCCGGCCGCCCAATCGATGATCCGCGAAAGGATATCACCTCTATTATCCTAAAGGAGACAAGGCGCCATGAGTGAAAGTAAACAACTTAAAAGCGTAATTCGACGAACTGTCGCATACTGGTCGATTTTGGCGGTTTTCACCATTTGCCTGGGCGCCGTTTCGTTTGCACAGGCTGGCGTAACGCCGTCCTTCCGTGGGATTGGCTTTATGAAGGACGGAGGGCCAACCAGTCACGCCAACGGTATTTCGGGCGATGGTTCCACAGTGATCGGATCGGCCTGGGGGCCATCGGGAACCGAAGCGTGCACATGGACCACGGCCGATGGGTTCGTTGGCTTGGGCGACCTGCCTGGCGCCGGTTTCTCCAGCACCGCTTATGGCGCATCATACGACGGCTCGGTGGTCGTGGGCAAGAGCAATTACGTGTCCGGTTGGGAAGAGGCGTTTCGCTGGACCGCAGCCACCGGAATCGCCAGTTTGGGCGTTCTGCCCGGCGGTTACCCGTCGAGTGTAGCGACCGATGTGTCGGCCGATGGTTCGGTTGTCACGGGCTTCAGCAACTCCGATATTTACACCTACGGCGCCAACGAAGCGTTTCGCTGGACGGCTGGCGGAATGGTGGGCTTGGGAGCTCTGGGCGGCGACACAAGCCCCATGAGCGAAGGCCACGGTATTTCGGGCGACGGATCGATTGTAGTGGGTTACAGCACATCGCCATTTATTGAGGCTTTCGGCTGGACCGCCGCAGAAGGCATGGTCGGCTTGGGCGGTTTGCCCTCTATTACATCGACCACCAGCCAGAGCGAGGCGATCTCGGCCGATGGGTCGACTATAGTGGGCCAGAGCACGCATTTTGACGGTCCGGAGGCGTTTATCTGGCGCCGTCGCGATGATGGCGGTGGTAATATGGTCGGCTTGGGCGATTTGTTTGGCGGATCGTTCCACAGCCACGCATTTGACGTCTCGGGCAACGGTGCAGTGGTGGTCGGAGACAGTTGGTCGGCGTCGGCATTTCGCGAACCGTTTGTCTGGGACCCGATCCACGGAATGCGGAGCCTCAAGGGGATTCTGGTAAACGACTACGGTCTGGATTTGACCGGCTGGGATTTGAGAACCGCATTCGGGGTATCCGACGACGGACAGACGATTGTAGGAACCGGAGTTAATCCCTCCGGCCGACCTGAAGGCTGGATCGTTACGATTGCGGCTCCGGAGTTCGCCATTGGTTATGACTACGAGGTTGCCGGGGCGAATTTCGCGTCGGTGGTCTTGCCCGAAGCGGGCGACGATCTGTTCGCCCTGTTCCTTTGGGACGGTGCGAGCTTTGTATTCGAACAAGAACTCGCCGCGGGCGAACTGTTCGCGTTCGCTGCCGCCGGAGTAAGCCGTTTCCGCATACTCGGGATCGAAGAGAACGCGTTCCTGGACCCGGACGATCCGTCGACATTTGCAGCCGCATTCACATTCACCAGCGGCGGGACGCCAGATGTTACGGCACTCGGACTGGTGCCCGAACCGTCAACGGTATCGCTGCTGATGGTTATTACTCTGGCGAAACTGACGTCAAAACGCCGCACACTACGTGCGAGAAAGTAGGCGGCCTTAGGGGTCAGGTTTGCGTGTTTCCAAGCCGGAACCCCAGATCACCTCATAGTGTCGCCTGTTAAAGTCAGTCGCGTAGTTCCGCCAGGTCTTTGAACCAGGCTTGCTTTAGGCCGGAAACTGTGCGGTAGTTTCCGGCTGAAGACAATTCCATTAGGCCCGCGACAACGCAACCTACCCCGCCGAATATAATGAAGCCAATGAGCTTACCGGGCCGGCTGACATTACCTGCCAGGAGGGTCGGTATCCCCGTGATGAGTACGAAGGCTCCCATCCCTGTCCAGCACAGAGCCTTGATGTAGGAGCCCTTCCCGACGTTTTCGATCATCTTGGCGGCCATAAATTTGGCAGCCTCAGAACATGCCCCCATCACCTTGAGATCGGCTGTGATTTTCACGGCTGGACGCTTAGCCAACGCCCCTTCCGCCGCAGCAGCAATATAGCGATTATCCTTCAAGTCTCGACCAATGTCGTTAGCTTTTTGGGAGGCCGTCGGAGCCGGGGCTGGCGGCGTCAGAGACGTATGGCCGCATAAGGGGCACTCGCCCGGGTCAGCGGCGCGTTCGTCCGGCAGATCCAGATGCATACCACAACCACCACATTGCAAACGCGTCATATACCTTCCCTTTCAGGTTCTAGGTGCTAGGTTCCAGGTGCTAGGGGAAGCTTAAAGCCTCAAGCCCAAAGCC
>JABGPF010000262.1 GCA_018645065.1 Phycisphaerales bacterium | reverse complement strand
CCGTATGACTCTTTCATTCACTACTCTCCGTCAGCTACTGGCGCATCTCCCCCGAATTCAATTCACAAAAAAACAGGCGAGCACGTTTTACTGTGCTCGCCTGCGAAGATGATAATCTGCGTGGTCGTAAGTCAGGAGTGCAGTCCCGACCCTCGGGTATATAAGGTTCGGCGGTATCGGCTGACAATCACTTTTGGTGAAACCGTTAAGAGCAACGAGCTCCGCACCATCCAAACCTTGAGGAGAGACCTTTTTAGACTATCAAGTTTTAGTGTTAATTAATCGTTCAGATTCCGGGGACATGACCCAAATGCAAAGCGACGCGAAGCAAAGCGAAGCTTTTGGGATCGTGTCCCCAGACCGCCTACTTCCGCCGGCGTCTACGGAAAGCCACCAAGCCGCCTATCGCCAGCATCGTCATCGTCGCCGGTTCGGGCGTTGTCGCCGGCAGCGATGATGCATCCGGAGCAGTCGCGGTATCGCCCCAGTGAGCCCGCATGATAACGAAGTCAGCCACATCAACATAGCCGTCATCGTTGAAGTCAGCGGTCAAGCTGAGATCATAAGCACTACCGAATTGGGCCAACAGGATTGTCAAGTCGTCTTCGTCAACTGTCTTGCTACCGTCGGCATCGCCCGGAAGCGGCGTTGCAACGACATCGGCTGACAGGTTCTGAAGGATCAGATACGTCACGTCGTCGTCATACTCGTCATTGTACGTATCGCCCAGAATCGCAAGTCCGTCGCTATCCCAACCATCGGGCAGGATCACGTTGATCGAACTCAAATCGTCAAGATTGAACTGATCGTAGGCCAGAATCAACTTTACATCCACGCCGTCGGGCGTTGCCGAGCCATCGGCCAGAGCGATGTTGATGTTGATCCCGTTGGCGATCGTCAGGTTACCGGCTACATCAATATAGGTTTCGGTCCCGTCGACGAACATCCAGTCGATCGTCGCGTCTGCGTCAACCACCAGGTTGGTGTAAGCATAATCCGTGTCGAAATTACCGAGATACGAGACGCCCCGACCGCCTGCGAGTTTCGCCCCTTCGCCGCTGACTGTAAACGTAACGGGATTTACAGGGAGGCCTGCTTGCGAGGCGACAATTCGAGAATCGCCGCCGAGTGTCATGTTGGTCAGTTGAACGTCGGTTACTACGGCGTCTATAAGCAAAGTCGCCGCATCAGCTACTTCGATACCCGCCAGCGCAACGGATGTTGAGGGATACTCGCTCAGGGTAAGCGTTGAGTCTGTTGCAGCCAGTACGTTGGTTACGGGGTTGCTGGAGGCCGGTCCGAAAGTCTTGACCTCCATACTGTCCATATTGAGCATAAATGGATTGCCCCCTCTCCGCATCACCTGAACCCACGCGGTGGAGCCCTCGGTTCCAAGTCGCTCAGCGTCGCCCGCTATATTGCGGAAAAGGTTGGTGTCGTCGAATACGCTGTCGAATGTGAATCCAGTCGGCCAGGCTCCGCTCTGGGCGGTGAGAGTAGTATCTGGGAACGAAATTGACCAACCGCTGTCGTCAGCCTCCATCACCACCGAAAATCCATCGGCGAATTCGGAGACATGATCGCTAATGCGCGTAAAACCAACCATACGACTGGTATAATTATGGCGATCGTCAACCTCTTCCAGACCGATGCTGTAGTTAAGGGTGTCGGCGCCGTTGGTGCTGAATGTAAGGATAAGATCGGCAAGACCGAATTTTAGATTATCAAGTTCGCCGTCTGGGAACGTGACACTGTCGATCTCAAAGGTTGCCTCGATACTCGATTGGCCCGTCACGTCTACGGCGTTCTTGCTGACGATGCCCATTTTTCTGTACTGGTTTGGTGGGGTGGTCCATCCCATAGTAGCCATGCCGCCCGCTTCGGTAAGGGTAGTAGTGGTGTCGTCGCCGAAGTTGTTATAGGTGTCGAAACCGCCGTTTATCGCGTTGGGTCCGCCGGTGGCTATATCGCCATTCTCGAAATAATCGCGTATAATCGCCCCGCCCTGCAGCCCGCTGATAGTCGTCGTTCCGCCTGAAAGCGTTACCGTGTGCTCCGTACCGGTGTCGGCGAGATTAGCTCCGCTGAGTGCGATGTTATGCGTCGGGTTGCTGAAAGAAAGATCGTTTAACTTACCGATGCCGCCGCTGCTTACGGTAATTGCGTTGTCCGATGCATCCACGCCTCCGCCCAGGATAGTCGCTGTGTTGACTGTCATGCCGGCGTCGGTAAGGTTCAGTGTTCCGGCGGTCACCGTTAGTGCGTCGACTGATGTGGCTGCGGTGGTGCTGACCGCAGCACCGTCAATGTTCAGGTTCGCTACGCCGGAGCCTTCTGTGTTCAACACACCGCCTGTGGCGTTAACCTGCGTAATTGTCGGTGAAGCAATCGTAGTGGTTCCGCCCTTGACGTTGAGCGTTTCGATCGTCCCGCTGGCGCCGGTCAGGTTTGTCGTTCCGTTAGTGTTCAGCGTTAGAGCATTCAGCGTACCGCCGGGCTGGATCGTCAGCACGCCGCCGCCGTTACCGTTATCGGCGAGAACATTGATCGCTTCTGCTGCGGTTCCACCGCCCAATACGCCGGTAACCTGTACCTGACCGCCGTCTTCGATGGTAAGGCTTGCCGCCGTTTCCGCAGCAGACACCGTCACCACGTGGGAGTCCAGAACGCGTGCGACATCGCCTTGTTCGGGAATGTCTGCGTCCCATGTATCGATAACGCTCCAATCGCCAGTCTGGGCGCTCTGGAGTTCGTGGAGCACCAATGTCTGCAATACAGTGTATCCGTTTCCGGCCCCGTCATAGTCAGGGTCATAGCTCAATGTGTACCAGGCGTTGCCGGGCATATCGTCGAAGTTTGTCCAGACACCTGATGCGCCGTAGCGGAAATCCTCTCCGCCGAAGCCGTCGTTACCGGTGGTCATCGCGTAAAAATCGGGAAGTGTCAAGCTTGCCGCTTCTCCCCTCAACGCCAACGTGGCGCCAACTTCCATCTCGATAGTGCCATTACCGCCAGTTTTCTTGAGTCCGCCGGCGAGCGTTACCATTCCCACGCCAGTGTCATTGATGGTTACGGTCTTGTTATCGCCATTATATTCCCATCTTGGCCCGATCATCGAACCGCCGACAGTGTAGTCAACAGTGCCTGAGTCCATGTGGAAAGTATGTTTGCACTGAAAGAGCCCGCCTTCATTCACGTTGATCGTATTTGTCGAGTTAGTAACGCGAAATCTGTACGGTCCTGTTGTTCCGCCAAGCACACCGCCGTCGAGAATATCTATAGTGATACCGCTTAGATACCCTGTGTCCCCCCGCGTCAACTGGCCGCCAGCCCCAATTTGCAAGGGACCGCCGCTGATCCCAAAGTTATTACCAGCGTTGATAAGAAAGCCCAGCGTGTTGGTCCCTGTTGCGTTGTGGTTAAAATTCCCGGTCGCACTACCGGAGCCGATGAAACTATACCCGTCGGCGGCATCCTGTATGTTAATATTATCAGTGATGACGGCCGCACCAATATCAACAATGCCCGTGCCCGTAGCGTTGAATATGGCGTTGTCGTCGCCGTCAGGTGCCGTACCGTCGAGCCAGTTGGCACCGTTGGTCCATAGGTTATCGGCGCCCAAACCGCTCCAGATGAAGTCATCGGCCGAGACCGGTGCTGCGATCAGCATCGTTATCGCAATAGTTAATACAATCGAGAGAATGTTACGTGTTCGCATTACACTGCTCCTTGAGGACGCAACGGGTCCATCTCCTGAGTTTAAGGTAAGAATCTTCTCCTGCATGGAATCTCATAGACTCCAATTGGCAACTCCACAATATAAAATAAAACGTCATTCTGCATTGCGATATTGCACGCAACTGCATTTGTCTTTGATGATAACCTCGCCTCTCCAGTAATACCGTAGCTATCGATTCTCATCGTCAAGGCCATAATATAACATACAACCCCTTATTCGTCTTACGCTATTGGGCACGATTACATTACGATATAGCGCATGATTTATCTGTGCGTTTGCACTCGATTGTGTACGATAGTGCAATAGTCTATTATTAAGCATGCTTGAGGCTTCAGCTATGACAGAACATTTTAAATTCCGGGCTGACCCCGATGTCGCCCCGCATCCGATACACATCCGTTTCAACGGCACTTTGCGATCGCCTGGCGGAAGTCGGCAATGATGTCTTCCGGCTCTTCCAGCCCGATTGAAACTCGCGTGTAGTTCCCCGGTATGCCGCGGTTCTTCTCGGGGCTTCTTTTGTTGATGCGCGTCACGGGATCACCTAGACTCGTCTTGTCGATGATCAGCTTGACGTGTCTGGCGAGCTGTTGGTGGACCGAACCGTCTTTCCATTCAACTCCAATCATGCCGCCGAAGCCTTTAAGATACTTCAGGCGATTCCAACTCGCCAGTCCGCCATAACGCACCCGCGAAACGGCCGGATGAGATTCAAGGAACTCGGCAACCTGTTGGGCCGACTGGCAATGCTGACGCATACGAATCGGCAGCGTCTTTATTCCCTGCGTAATCAGGAACGCATCCATAGGCCTCATCAGTCCGCCCAACCAGGTCTGGGCTTTGTCGATCTTCCAGATCAGATCTTTCCGCCCTGACACGACACCGCCCATAGCATTACCATGGCCGCCAACGTATTTGGTGACGCTGTGGATGACCAGATCCGCACCGAGCCGGGCCGGCTGGAACAGATATGGTGTGAGCCATGTGTTATCGAGGACGACCAGGGCACCGGCCTTTTTGGCAATATCAATCAGCGCCGGAGAGTCCAACACCTCCATTGTGGGATTGACGTACGGTTCCCAGTGAACGATCTTCGCGGGTTTGGCCTTGAGTGAGGCGGCCAGTTTTTCCGGTCTGGTGAAGTCGATGAATTCAACTTTGACACCCCAAGACGACAGGTAGTTGCCAAAGAGCGCCATAACCCCATCGTAGTTGCATCGGTGCGTTACCAGGCGATCACCCGGTTTGAGCAGCGCCAGGTAGGTTTGCGCAATGGCTCCCATACCGCAAGGAGCGCCAACAGCTGACTCTGTGCCCTCGACCTCCATCATCTTCTTGAGCAGCGGTGCCACCGTCGGATTGTTCATGTTCCCGGGTCTTTGATAGCCCGGTGAGGCCTTATCCTGACTGATCGGGGTAACATTATAACCGTTCATTTCACCGTGATGAATAACCTGCGAGCCGAACTGGTTACCGGACTTCGACTTATATCGATTGTCCAAGAGTTTGTCGGCGGGTTTGGCTGCCGGAGCAACCTTGTTGCCTTGAGCGGATGCCTCCGCGCCGGTCAACTGCGCCATGGACAGTACTGCTGCCGATCCTCCCAGGCTCGCCAGCATATCGCGGCGGTTCAATCCTTTTGGCTTGGCCTGCTGATTATCACTTTTGTTTTCGTCCATCGTTTAAATCCTTTTTTCGTAGCGAACAGGTAGCAAAAAAGAACGCTAACCCACCAAGCTGTAACAGTCAACAATTAATAGCGTGGGTAACGGGGACCGGGTCTGTCCCCAACCCTACGCAGCGTTGCACTTCAGGTGTGAATTCACGCAGTATGAAAACCGCCCCGGAGCTTATCCGGAGCGGTTTGAATCGTCTGTGTGTTTGTGTAAAGCCGATCGTTTATGCGCGGCGGCGTCTGCGGATCATCGCCAGTCCGCCCAGAGCCAGAAGCGACATCGTCGCAGGTTCGGGTACCAGTGCTCCAACTGCCGTCTCCGACAACGCCTCGTTGTAGATTCTGATTTCGTCAAGCGGTAACTTCGCAAAACTCGTAAGTGCAACATCCTCACCCGACTGATCCGCACCAAACACAATGTAGGCCTCATCGCCACCAGGATTACTATCCCTGTAGTAGTAGTTCCCGAATTCGTCAATGTCCATAGTACCGGCCAGATCGCCATCTATGTAAGAAAGCATCTGGAGGGTCGTTGCATTAACAACAACCGCCACATGGTGCCAATTGGCGTCGCCAAGATCGTCACCGGTCGTGGGATCCGACTTGTCGCCAAGCTTGAACGTTATATTATCGCTGCTGCTCTTCACTCCCACTCCCATACCATGGTTACCACCATCCGTAAAGCCTCTGGTGACAAGACCGTAATCGGTTGAGTCTCCAGGCCATCCCTTAACCCAGAAGGCAATCGTGAAGTCTACCTTGATGTGATCGCCAAATTCGAAGATACTGCTCAGGGTGTCGCTGTTCTTGACCTGGACAGCATTGTCGCCACCGGTAAGATCAAGGCACTTACCGACCGCTCCGGCGGAGTAGGCGATCGCACCGGCAGCCACTTCGCCATCGTAAAAACCGGCGGCTTTGCTTCCACCAGCCGCGGTTTGGGCGTAGCCCGACGACTCGGTCAGATTGTCTTCAAATCCCCAGTAGCCGATCAAATCAGCTTGGCCCGGTGCGCCCAGTGCGAGAACCACTCCCGCAATAGCTACGATACTCATCATTTTCCTACACATGTTTAGGCTCCTTTGCCCTCCGAGGGGCGATGTCAGGTCCGCGTTTGGCGAGCCCTGGGTTAATTGTCAAACCATCCTGTCTCCCGCGCTGGGCGGGCTGGGTAAACTGCTCCACCGACCGCGCGGCGGTATTTTCGACTTTCGACGGCGGATTTTCCGGGCAGGTCTATCTCGCCAACCTCCGTCTTTGGCGATGACCTCGCCTCTCCGGCAACACCGCAGCCATCGATCCTCATTGTCAAGGCCGCACTATAACATACAATCCCTTATTCGTCTTACGCTATCGGGCACAATTACATTACGATATCGCGCACGACGAATCTTTGCGTTTACACGCAATTGCGTGTAATAGTATATTATTAAGCATACTTGAGGCTTCAGTTATGACAGAACATTTAACAAAACGTACCATTGGTTTTAGTTCTATGGTTTGGCAGGAGATGGCCAGCCGGCGACTGGAAGGTATCTTGCAATACCATGACGACTCCAACGAATTCAGGTTGCGAGACTTCCGCTTCTTAGAGGGTTTTACCCTGGACGACACGGATCCGCCCCCGCCCTGGACGAACAAGGCCGATGGCGCCATCATCTGCCTCGGTATGGACACAGATGATGGCTCCATCGATGAAGCATACAGCTGGCTTCAGCGAGGCGGAGTTCCGGTCATCAGCCTGGTCAGTGAGTGGCGCCATCCAAAGATTCCGATCGTCTGCACCGACAGTAACGCAGTGATTCGAATGGGCTGCGATTATCTCAGTAAGCTCGGGCATAAGCATTTCGCTTACGTGGGCGATACGATTAATCCAAAAGATATTACCCGGCGACGCAAGATCTTTCGCAAAGCACTGGCCAAACCGGGACAAAAACTGTTGTATTGTGATTTCATCGAGCGGCCTGACGGTTCAGTAGAGGATATTAACCGCGCCTTATCCGACACCGCAATGGCGCGTTTCTTGCAAGAGGCCCCCAAACCGCTGGCTGTGTTCGCCATTAGCGATCTGCACGCACGATCGATCTGCTGTATCTGCCAGGAACTGGGGCTCGACATACCGGGCGATGTGGCGATTCTAGGTAGCGGGAACCTGTCTAGTTCCCGTTCACACAGCCCGACGATCTCCAGCGTACAGACTCCCCACCAT
>JABGPF010000261.1 GCA_018645065.1 Phycisphaerales bacterium | reverse complement strand
CATCTGGCCTGTCCACAGCCTTCGATACAACATTTGTCGCCCTGTTGGCGGCATTGTCGATTCACCTGCTGCTCGTAATCGTACGCAAATCCGAAGAAGAAATGATGAATGAGGCAAGGACGTACTGCCAGCAGCACCTTGTCGGCCGCCTCAGATTGACAGCTTATGAAGGGGTGGTCTGATACGATGGCCAGACGCCGCAGGAAAAACCAGGGCGCACCGATGTCCTTCTTTTCTTTCCAGGACATTATCTCATGCACAACCGGTATCATGGTCCTGATCACGCTGATGCTGACGATGCACCTGATGACCAAGACCATGAACGCCGATCAGGCACCGCCGTCAGATCCATCGGCCCTGGAAGAGGCCATGGCGGACGCCAAGAAGAGGCTGGCCCAACTGCAACATGAGGTCAAGGAGGGCGAAACCACACTCGACAAACTTGCAGGCGGGGAAATAATTACTCCCACACAGGTGAAAGCCCTTGAGCAAGCCGTCAGAAATTCCGAAAAGGATAACGAATCAATTACCGGGAAAATCGCTCTGACGGAAAACGAACACGACGCTCTTGTCAAAGCGATAAAGGATATCGAGGATATCATCAAAAAGTTGACAGGCGATATAGAAGCCTGGACCGAAGAAATAGCAAAGAACAAGAAACGGACGCGCGTTACGCTGCTGGGCGGAGGGGCAGTGACCAAACGTGTGCTCTTCGTTGAGGCCTCTGCCGACAAGTGCACCGTTGCCGTGATCCCCAAGGACGGACCAGATACAGGAATTGCGCAGGAAGTGAAGCGTTTTGAAGGTCCGAACCCATACGAAGCATTTATCATCTGGGCGGCGACACTGTCGCCAGATAAGGATTGTTTCGTGCTGCTGGTCAGACCCAAGGCTGTCGACAAATGGGTTATCATGTTCCGGGGCCTAAAGGGACGCAGGTTTGACGTAGGTTGGGATGTATGGCCACCCGACAAGAATTTGCTTGGCGAACAATAGGAGTATTCTGTTATGGGTAGAAGATCCGGTATGGGCGATGCTACAGATGCTCTTGAACTATTTCTGGATACCATCTGTAACGCTTTTGGTGGGATCATCTTCATTTCTCTCCTGGTATGTGTGATGCTTCAACTCTCAGGCGATGTCATTGGGGCAAAACCCGGCGATCCGATCTACGAAGCGAGGCTCAAGGCCCAACTCGAGGATATCCAGGGTGAAATTGAGAAGCTCACGGCTGTCCGCCAGACTCAGATCAAACAGCTTCCCTTGGTCAAATCCGACACGGATCCCGAACTCATCGAGAAGTACACCAAACTCTCCGAGCAACAGGTGAAACTGGATGAGATCAAGAACCGTCTCATAAAAGCGATTGGCGTAATCCGTATCGAGGTGGAAACAAGCGGCAAACACCTTGCAAAGCTGGTCGAGAAGAAAGACAAACTCGAGAAGGAACATGCTATACTCGCCACCACCATCAAGAAACAAAAGGACGCGGTGTCTCAGGTGAAACTGCGCGTCCCGCAATCCAAAACAAGTCGAAAACGCCAAGTCGCCGTCCTGCTGAGCGAAGGACGCATGTCCTTCGTTAGCAAGTTCAATAATCGAGGGGCGAGTATTGCGTACAATAATGCGGATGTCAAAATAACCGAGGCCCCCGGCGTAAACGGAAAAGTGAAAACCATCAGTCCCAGAGCGGGACGAGGTGCCGCCATAGACAATACCGAGGTGTTCGCGGGACTACTGACGAACATTCTGGCGAAATTCAACGCCAAGCCCGGACCCGGTCGCGACGAAGCGGCTTGCCATTACTTCATGGTTGCCGTCTGGCCAGATTCCCACAAGCATTTTGAAATTCTGCGAGACATGCTTGCCGAGAGAGGCTTCGGTTATGGTCTGATTCTGATGAAAGAAGGAGAATCAGTCTCCGTCGGAAGCAGCAACGGCGCGGAACAATAGCAACCGAGCCTGACTCTGAAATCGCCTAAGCCGGCCGTAAAATGAATTCTATTCATTCACGGCCGTACAACCACTGCCAGTCAGATTACAAAAATACTCTGGCAAGCGGCCTGGTTGTCGGATCAAGCAACACTCACTGGCTGCGAGTAACCATATTCCCTCGGCGACACCGCTGAGACTACTTGTTCACCGGCAGATAGCGGTAGTAGACTTCAAGGGACATTATTCGTATTGCCGTCGAGCAGACTAAGCCGGGCAGATGCCCTGCTCGTGGCCAGCTCCCCTTGTCCCTACCTTGCTTGGTTTGGATGGCTACTACTGCATCGCGAAATGCTTTATTCCACTTCTTCCATCGCTCGCCGCCCATCTGAAACATTCCGTATGTGCCGTAGTAAGTTTTCAATGGACTGCGAATCTGCGGACCAGTTTTATCGATCAGCGTGGCGATCCCCTGGACCTTCGGATCCTTCTTTGCAACACCGAGGAATATCCGGCAGAACAGTCCCAGCGTAGTCCGAACCGACCTCGGATTTCCTCTCACGCCCCTGATCCCGTAACCTGTAGTGAAGTCCTTGTCCAAGGCCGCATCGTAATAACGCTTAAGCTTCGAAAAGACACCCTTTCGCATATCCAATCCGGCCAGTTTGGCGGACTTGATAGCCATCACTTGGAAGCTAGTTACGTGTGAATCATCACCAGCACCAGAGTACCCGAAACCACCATTGGCACCCATGTTGTTTACGATGAAGTCGATAGCCTTGATGCAGGGCCTTTTCAGTGCGCGATCCTTGGTCATGCCATATGCTTCGCACAACGCAGTGGCAGCTATGCCATGTTCATAGAAGTTCCGCGAACAGGCACCGCCAAGCGGATTTTCACCTTGCTTGCGGATAAGCCACTCCAATGCCCTCTTCACGTTGTCGCGATATTTGCCCTTTCCCTTGTGCGTATGGCCAGCGCCAAGAAAGGCGAGTGTCGCCAGGCCTGTGTGCCCCACACCGGCTCTCTCTCCCCCATCCTCTCGACCGTTCACCGTCCAGTGTCCGTCCTTGCACTGCACCTTGGCCAGCCAGGCCAGACCGGCCGCCACTGCACTTTCCGACTCGGCCGAAGCGCCCATCTTTCGCGCCACCGATTGGCTTCCACGTTGTCCATATGGTCCGCCAGAGCCTTGCTTATTTCCGGGAACTACCGGAGGGGCATCATCTACGCCCGTCGGCTCGGGCGGGATAACAGGGTCCTTGTCATGGCTTGCTATTACCGTCGGATCGGGCACATCCGCCCCCGAGTCAGGTTTTGCGGCCGGTTGGCTGGTCTGCGGCCTGACCGCCGCGCCCGGACCAGGCCCGCCATCGCCCGCACCATCGCCATCACCTTCTTCGCTCTTTCCGATATTTTCGCCACCAATCCCGCCGCCAGGTCCGCCCTCATCATCCTTTCCGACGCCTCGTTCCAGCTTGCTTGCGCGAGGGTCCATTTCGGAATTCCCCGTACCGTCAGCCCGCGATACAATACCGCTGCCGTCTAATCCACTGGAAAGTCCACCGCCAGCCATCAGAGCCCACACCAATGTCGCAAATATCAGGATTGCACCAACAGCGGATCCGGCGATAGGGATCCAACTCCTGCAGAATTTTCCCTCGGCATCCTGATCAAAGAGGGTCGGCACCGCATGCGGCCGCCCGCACGATGGGCAGAGAACCCGCTGGTCGCCCTCTTCTGAACCCACGTTCAGGGTCTGGCCGCAAAGGCATGGAATGTCGATTCTCATTGTAGTATTACTATTAAAGCTCAGGTAATTCAGCGTAGTACGTTCAATCGCGGAGAGATCGCCTACTTTCGCACTTTCTGCATTAGATCAAGAAGCTTGTCGACAGGTACTGCGTAATTCATATTTCCACTTTTAACGTCGACACGTCCTGACACGACAACCCCGACAACCTTCCCGTCGGCCCCAAGGACCGGGCCTCCGCTGGAACCTGGAAAGACCGATGCGTCTATCTGAAGTCTCTCGACAAACTTTCCCCTAATGTAAGGAGAAGGGCAGTTGCGGTAAGCATTGGCATCCCCGCCAGTAATGGTGAGGTCGGAAACAGAGCCGCTAAGCGGGAAACCGATTGCGTAAACTTTGGAGCCTAGATTAGGGCGATTTCTCGATACGGTCAGATATTTGTGGCCTCGACTATTCGTTTGCAGCAAAGCAAGGTCATTGAGCTTATCAACATCGAGAACTTTTTCCAGAGTAATATCACGACCGTCTTTCATCTCAATTCTCACCGAAGCATCCGAAGCCCTCTTCTCGATAACATGGTAATTCGTCACGAGCAGCCCGTTTGGACCAACGAAAAAACCCGTACCGGTGTTCCCGCCGCCAGTTCCGTGTGGAACTTCGAATCTCACAACAGATGGCGATGCGTGTACAAAGAGCTTCTCACCGGACATCGCCCTAGTGGGCACAGGTGATCTTGTCAACATCGGCAGTACTGGAGTTATCACCGTCGTCGGAACATCATCCGCTCCGATCGCACCGGCAACCACAGGCCCGTTAGAACCAATTCGTTCAGGTGGGCCATATCCGGCGTCTTCTGCGAACATTGCCCACAATGACGCCACAGCGACCACCAGGAGGGATGAAAGTGTTCCAGCCAGTGGAATCCATCCCGGATGAACTCGTTTCGGTGCCAACACGGTTGGTCCCTTCATGACACCGGTTGCGTTTACGGCTCGATCTGTGTTGTTATGTTGCATACCAACAACAATCTCCTCAGAGGCATAATCCCTGTCAAATAAGTATACACAATCTTCGCATGGCTTGGAACAGCAACGCAGAAAACTTATCCCGATCCATTTATAATATCACCGATTTTAATATTCTTGCCTTTATCGGTACTTCTGAGTAATCCGGTTTTTGTGTCGACAAGTTTATCGCCTTGATACACCCGAAGGGTAAAGCGGGCCGAGCCAACTCCCTGGTACCACCGCACGCCATAGATGTACTTTCCGGCAGGTGCCTTTCCATCCGGCCAGAAGACCCTTTCAGGCCCCCCGCCATCGCCATTGCCATGTGCGCCGCGATCATCAAAATCCGCCTTGCCGCCTTCTGGCGTCCGTTCCAAGACGTCTGTCGATGTGCTTATCCTACCCCCCAACGGGTCCAGAATCCAGATGTCAACATCGGGCCCTCCGCGCCTGTCACGGCCTTGGACGTTAACGTCATACTTCCAGACCAAGGTAAAACTAACATCGCCTCTGGCGCCTGGATCTTCCCCTGTCCCGCGCCCTCCAGCCCCTGCACCAGCATTCCCGGACCTTCCGGGCAAATCACCGCTTGGTGAGTGTGGGGGTTCCGGTTGCGGAGACTCAGGCTGCCGAGGCTCAGGATCCTTCATTGGGCCAAAACCGATCTCGATATCATCCCCCGGCGAAGGAGCCGTCGCTCTTGGGGGAGCAGACTGTTTATCTTCCGGGATAGGTTCGCCCGGATCTCCGCCGGTCCCCACACCTTCGCTGCCTGCCCCGCCACCATCACCAGACTGTTCGATCCCAGAGCCGTCCCCCGTTGCCAGAGGGCCCATACCACCCCCATTCGCACCCAGACCACGCCCTATTTCACCGCCCAGAAGCGCCCAGATAAGAGCGGCCATAAGTAGAGTGGTCGACACCGTCGACCCGATAACCGGCAGAGTCCACGTCGTTCGGTCCCCAGTACCCTCCATCACCAACGCTTGAGCGGAATCAGACAGCAACGGCATTGAATGCACCCAGTTGCACTGCGGGCAGGTGACGGTATTTCCAGCCTGGACCGAATCCGCCAACAGAACCTCACCGCACAAGCAGTCAATTTTGAACTTCATTGGGCCCTATCCTAATACTGTCCAGACACAGATTCTGCAACAAACGCCTTCTAACGAACCGACTTGCAATCGTTTGTCTACCAAACTTTATAGTGTACCGAACTACCGAGGTGTATGGAAGTAAGCACTCAAATTGTACCCAAGTTACCTGTAGGCGTTGCCGGTCGGAGGCGATCCATAAATAACACTACCCGGTATTCACACTGCCATCCGCCATTGGACAGATCACTGCTTGGGATACAACTTACGTGCGATATCCTCGTAGTGCTTGTTGATCCTGCGGATAGCCTCACGTGCCATATCGGCCTTTTTCCCTCTTGGTTCGAGGACAATAGCCTTCTTATAGAAAGCGAGAGCATCGGTGTATCGCTTGAGGTCATCATAGACAAAACCCAAGTTGTAGTACGCTCCAGTGTAATTCGGCTGAAGGGCAATGGCCTTCTTATAAGCAGGGATGGCAAACGCGGATTTCTTGATCGCCTCGTAGACCAGGCCCATATTGTAGTACGTCACAGCATCTGGCTTGAGGGCGGCGGCCTTCTTGTAGGCGGCGAGGGCATAGGTATGCCGCTTAAGGTAGTAGTAGGCAAGCCCCATGTAGTGGTGCGCATCAGCATAATCGGGCTTCAGGGCGATAGCCTTCTTGTAGGCGGCAATAGCCTCGGTGTACCGCTTAAGGCCCTGGTAGGCGAGGCCCAAATTGCAGTACCGCACAGCACTTGGCTTGAGGGTAATGGCCTTCGTGTAGGCAGCGATGGCCTCTGCGTTTTGCCCAAGGTTGGCATAGGCGATGCCCATGGCGTTATACGTCACAGCATCTGGCTTGCGGGCGATAGCCTTCTTGTAGGCGGCAAGGGCATCGGTGTTTTGCGTAAGGTAGCGGTAGGCATCGCCCATAAAGGCGTACGCATTAGCATAATCGGGCTTCAGGGCGATAGCCTTCTTGTAGGCGGCAATAGCCTCGGTGTACCGCTTAAGGCCCTGGTAGGCGAGGCCCAAATTGCAGTACCGCACAGCACTTGGCTTGAGGGTAATGGCCTTCGTGTAGGCAGCGATGGCCTCTGCGTTTTGCCCAAGGTTGGCATAGGCGATGCCCAGTGCGTTGTATACCGTGGAATGTGGATTGAGGGCGATAGCCTTCTTGTAGGCGGCAATTGCATCGACATTTTGCTTAAGGTAGCAGTAGGCGTTGCCCATGACGTAGTACGCATAAGCGTAATCTGGCTTGATGGCAATAGCCTTTTTGTAGGCAACGATGGCCTCTGCATATTGCCCACGACTGTAGCAGGCGTTGCCCATGTTGTTGTACGCCTCAGCCACTTCATTGGCGACTTTCTCAAGTCTCGGATCGCCGGGGAAGATCGCCTTGGCCTTGGCAAGTTCACTTGCGGCATGCCCCAACTCGCCGCGCCCCATAAGGGAACGTGCTTGTAAAAGCATACCCGCAAAACTCTTCTCCATTACCTTTCGCGCGAGAGCCATTTTATCGGCCATTTCTGCAAGCCTCGGATCGCCGGGGAAGATCGCCTTGGCCTTGGCAAGTTCACGTACGGCCTGACCCAACTCACCACGGTCCATAAAGGAGCTGGCTCGTGAAAGCATACCAGTGAAAATATTCTCCATGGCTTTTCGCTTGAGAGCCATTTCATTGACGACTTCCGCAAGCCTAGGGGCCTTGGGGAAGATCGCCTTGGCACTCGCAATGTAGTGTGTAGCCCGGTCTAACTGGCCGCGATCTATGCAGAAACGTACGTTGAAGATCGCCTGCGTAAAAGCTTCCTCCAGGGCTTTACGTTTGACAGTCACCTCATCGGCCGCTTTC
>JABGPF010000260.1 GCA_018645065.1 Phycisphaerales bacterium | reverse complement strand
GCGGCGAGGGCGCATGGGCATGGTGGGAGCGGGAGGTGGAAGTATGAACAATGATTCCAACGCCCCCGAAATTAATGCAAAACGTTACACCCGCCAGGCCGACATCATTCCTGCCGATCGCATGGCCAATCTGACTGTCACCGTAGTCGGCGTTGGCGCCATCGGTCGACAGGTCGCGCTGCAATTGGCGGCGATGGGCACCTCGAAGCTGCAGCTGATCGACTTCGACCGTGTTGAGATCGAAAACCTCTGCTGTCAGGGATATCTTGAGAATGACCGGGAGATGCTGAAGGTCAACGCGACTTCTCGGATGTGTCGGATGATCAACAGCCAGGTCGCCGTCGAGCAGATAGGCGAGCGATTCCAGAGATCCGCGTCAGTAGGTGAAGTGCTATTTTGCTGTGTGGATTCTATCGATACTCGCAAGTTCATTTGGCAGGCCGTCAAGGACCGGGTTTCGGTCCTTGTCGACACTCGGATGAGTGCTTCGGTCGCCCGCGTGATTGCTGTTGTCGACTCGATTGGTCGGGAACATTACCCCACGACCCTATTCGGCGCGGGCGAAGCCTACCAAGGCTCCTGCACGGCTAAAAGCACGATTTACACAGCCAACATAGCAGCCGGTCTGGCGATCGCCCAGTTCACCAAGTGGTTGTGCAGTCTGCCTGTGGATCCTGACATCTGCCTGAACATCCTTGCCAGCGAAATGTCCGCCGGACCGAACACTTAATAACCCGGCGATTCGGCCATAACTAAAAGAAAGGAGTTAATCCTATGCTTAATCTGATGCTTCGCTGCGGCGGTCGGAAGGTCGATCGTCAGCAGATAAGCCAGTGCGCCACGCCGGCCAGAACTAAGACTTGGGTCCCGATCAGCCACCACCGACTACTTGAGCAGGTGGAAGATTCGCTTACCGGAGTCGGGCTCAAAGTCGTCAATCAGGCTCACGCCTTGTCGGCCGACCAACATCGTTACTTCGGTCTGCTTCAAGTCGTCAACGGTCAGCAGCACAGCGATTACGGTCTGGTGCTGGGCCTGCGGAACAGCCACGATAAGAGTTTCCCAGCGGCGCTGGTCGTGGGATCGGGCGTGTTCGTTTGCGACAACTTATCGTTCTCCGGCGAGATTGCGATCGCCCGGAGACACACCAGGTTTATCGAACGAGATTTGCCCGGCTTGGTGCAGTTTGCCGTTGGTCGCCTCGGCGATCTCCGCGGCTTGCAGGACCAACGGATCGCAAGATACAAGGCGACGCGCCTGACCGATATGCGGGCGCACCACCTGATCGTCCGGGCACTGACGTCCCGCGTGATCCCAGCTACGACGATCCCGACGGTAGTAGAAGAATGGCGTCGCCCCAGCCATCCCGAATTCACCGAAGGCGGCAGGACCGCCTGGCGACTCTTCAATGCCGTAACCGAGGCGATCAAGGGCCGAAGCCTCAATGTATTGCCACGCCGGACTCAGGCGTTGCACGGCATGCTCGACGCGGTCTGCGGCGGTCGGTAAGTCGATTCTATTCGCCAAAACTCTTATGAAACGAAAGGAGTGCCTATGTTAGCGTTTTGGCCTTCTGTCTTCTTGATAGCAATCATCGTGGCGCTGGCCCGATTCGTCGGTTGCTGAGGCAACCATTGACCCGAGAAAGGAGGTGTCAATGAAGTTTCAAGACTTGCCAGGCGTCCGAATGATCAACGGTTTACTTTGGATGATTGTCCTGGCCGGGGCAGCCTTTTGGTTTCTCGCAGATTCTCTGGCGCCAAAGCCGATGGAAACTGTTATCGAGAAAAAGAGCACCTTGTCGATTCTACGCATCCAGGCCCTGGCGTTCCTAGTCCCCCGCCGCACGGCCACGCAGATCGTTGTAGAGCACCAGGAGTCAAACTGGGCCGGCCAGTGGCGCGGTGTGCTCTGGGCTACGGTGAAGATTCACTACGGAGTCGATCTGGCTACAATTCGGGCCAAGGATATTCGGCGCGACGGCGATCACACTTACGTGAAGATTCCCGGGCCGGAGATCCTCGACTTCTCGATCGACCCGGGCAGCGTCGGCGTAATGTCGAAAGCCACTGCCCTGCCAAAGCTCGACAATCTCCTCAACAACGGCCACCGACGACTGCTGGAAGGCCAACTTCGGAAAGCTGCATTGGAGTTCGCCCAGCAGCGAGATTTGCTGCCGACCAGGGCTGAGCTCATCAAACAACTCAACGAAGTAGTTTCGCTTCTGGCCAGCGAGGGCGGCATGCAGCTTCGCTTCGAGTGACGTCCCCGCGGCGTCTTGTCATCAGAACTGGTCCGCCGGGGTGGTCCGCAAGGACAGGTCGATGCCGGCGTGATCGGCGTTGATGACCGCCAGTGCCTCGGCGGACTCTTTTATTTCTTCTACTAGAAAGGAAGTTCAAGCAATGAGACTCATTCAGATATTTGATGTCTTTCGCCGGCATCCGTATCCAACGAGGCGCACTGGCATACAGTCGGTCCGGAAACATTCCAGACGCTCATCCCGGGGAACGCATGTTCATGTACGGCGATATCAGCGCAGTCGGCGTCGATAAGTCTACAGGGCCGCATCGCAACTATGATCTAACTTGAATACATGGCCGATTGCGTCTGCGGAAACGGATTTCCGCAGGCGTGGTCGGACAACACATCTACGTTTCTTTTTTAGCTATGCCATATCAATACGGCCAGACGTCATGAGTCAGCCAGTGGAAAACACCTTAAAAACAAGTCTACCAGCAAAATGATGGGTGGCTAAAACCAAAAACGGCATTGACTCGGCACAAGAACAGGGTAGGATTGCTATCAATGTCCACGGTATTTGTGAACTTGGTTCTGCTTGGAGCATCTCAGCTTAACGTGAGGCCGGAGCAGGTCGAGAGCATCTATCTCAAACAATGTTGGTTCATAAACATGGTAAGAAAAAAAGTCTTCGTTTCCGGTTGTTACGATCTCATGCATGCGGGCCATATCGCCTTCTTCAAGGAGGCTTCGAGCTACGGTGATCTCTATGTGGGGCTCGGTTCTGACGCGACTATCGGCGATCTCAAAGGGCGCGAACCGGTCAACAGCGAACAGGAACGCCTTTTCATGGTTAAGGCCATTCGCTACGTCAAGGACGCCTGGATCAACACAGATTCTGGGTTTCTAGATTTCGAGACCGATATCCGGAACTTTCGCCCGGACATTTTCATCGTCAACGAAGATGGCAACAGTCAGGCAAAAATTGCGATCTGCGCCGAATTGGACATAGACTACATAGTCCTCAATCGCGTACCCGAACCGGGCCTGCCTACGAGATCCACCAGCGCGATCCGAAATTCCAACACATGTATGTTGCCATATCGCCTGGACCTGGCCGGAACATGGATCGATCAGCCTTATGTCTCCAAATACGGTGCCGGATGGGCAATCACCATGTCTCTTGAACCAATCATTGAATACAATGAACGTTCGGGAATGGCGACTTCCACGCGTAATGTGGCCCGCAAGTTCTGGCCCCATCAGCTTCCGTCCGGACACCCCGAAAAATTGGCCCAAATGCTATTTCATTGTGAGAATGGACCAGGCAAGGAGCAGATTTCTGGAGCACAAGACTCCATTGGAATCTGCATGCCGGGACTCAACAGGCATTTTTATGAAGGCAAATACTGGCCGACGCAAATCGAATCCTGCCATGACGAACGCGTGCTTTCCTGGCTGGAGGAACACCTGTACATGGTGACCTTGTGGCCTCGGAAGCCCGGGCTGGATCTGCTCGGTACGGCCAGAATAGACGAAGAAGGCGTGCGATTGCTAACCCAGGCTGCCGATAGCTGCTGGGATGCCATTCTCACACGCGATCTTGGGGCTTTTGCCAGGCACTACCTCGCTTCGTTCAACGCTCAGACCAGAATGTTCCCTGCAATGCTGACCCCGGAAATTCAGGAAGCCATTGATCAGCACAGCGATCAGGCTCTGGGATGGAAACTTTCAGGCGCTGGCGGCGCGGGTTATCTGGTTTTTGTCGCAGATGAACCGATCAAAGGTGCCATGAAGCTGAAGATCAGGCGGAAGTCGTCATTCTAAGCCTGGTGTTCGACTGAAGCCAAACAAAGCGTAGCGTCTCTATACCCATCCACGAATGCGGTACACGCCCCACCCAATCACTTCGTAGATTTTTTCGTAGAGCGTCGCAGTTCGCTGGCCCCAGCCTGTGCTGCTGTCTCTGTATCGTCCGCCAAGACGCCATCCCGGGCTCTGCATACATATGTTTTTGTAACCGTAATGTTGGAAACACGCTCTAGATCGAGACGTGTGATACGGAGACGTCAGAATGATAAACCGATCGGACTCAATGTCGACCCCAGGCAATCGAGCAACAGCCTCGGGATGTGTAGTGGTGCGAGTGGTCTCTCCGTCAAGCAGGATATCTTCCACCGGTACGCCGTGAGCCTTGACAAGGTCAGCCAGTCCAGTCACACCGCGGTTGGTCGAACTAACTATCACCTTTGGCGCCCAACCCTCGCGATACAGGTTAGCGGCTTCAACACCCCGTTCTCGATTCCCGTCCAGGACAACGACGTAATCGGCCTTGGTCAGCGTGTCAACGTCAATCAAAGACTCACCAAGCCAGTCACCGGCGGGGATAAACACCAGCACCAGACAAACCAAGACAATCAGGCTAGCGGTCCACTTAACAACTGAAACAGGGCACCGCAGAAACGATCGTTTCTGCGGGCGGTCGGATGTATTAACCGAGGTTTTCACGATACCAATCGATCGATTTTTGAAGTCCTTCTTCAAAAAAGATCACCGGCTCGTAGCCAATGGCTTCTTTCGCTAAAGCCACATCCGCCAGAGAATGCTTAACATCACCGGCACGCTCATCCTCGTAAATCGCTTTAACATCGCTTCCGAGAAGCTCTTGAAGCTGACCGAGAATCTGGTTGAGGCTCGTCTTTGCGTTGCAGGCGACATTCATTACTTTACCGCTGCAAGTTTCCGCCGGTGCGTGCGCGGCAAGCCAGTTGGCGTTGCAGACATTTTCGATGTAGCAGAAATCGCGTGATTGCTCTCCGTCGCCGAACACTACAGGCGACTGACCGGCAAGCAGGCGGCTTACGAACGCAGGAATAACTGCGGCGTATGCACCTTCAGGGTCCTGATGCGGACCGAAGACGTTAAAGTACCGCAGGCATACCGTTTCCATACCGTACCCGCTGGCGTAAGCCTGCATATACGCTTCGCAACTTACTTTGTTGGCTGCGTACGGGCTGATTGGCATGGGCGCCATGGCTTCATGCTTGGGCGATTCGGCCCGTTCGCCATATGCGCTGGAGGAGGCTGCGAAAACAACTCGCTTGATCCCCGCGGCGCGTGCGGTTTCAAGAACCATGACCGTACCGTTAACGTTTACGTCGTGGCTGGTGACGGGGTCTTCCATGCTGCGTGGTACAGAGCCCAGCGCCGCTTCGTGGAAGATCGCCGTGCACCCTTCGATCGCACGTTCAACAGCGTCGCGATCGCGAATATCACCTTCGACAAGCTCGATTTTATCGGCGATCTCGGTAAGATTTTCCCGCTTACCGGTGGCGAAGTTATCGAGTACGACCACGTCATGGCCTTTGTCCAGGATGTAGCGGGCAAGGTTGCATCCGATGAATCCCGCTCCGCCTGTTACCAGATATTTGGACATATAGTTAACTTTCCTTAGTGAGTTAGATGTGCGATCTAGGCCTTGACGATCTTCTTTCGCCCGCGTTTTACATTCTTTGTAGCGTTGCGAGTGTCGATCACGATCTTGGCGTTATCTACGATGCACTGATAATCGTACTGTGTATGGTCGGTGCTTATCAGCACCGCATCATAACTCTGAAGCATCTTGGGCGAAAGCTTCTTGCTGCTCATTTGCAGATTATACTCTCGCATTTTGTGGGTGCGCGGGCAGAACGGATCGTTATAGTCGACCTTGGCGCCCTTTTCCTTCAGCAGCTCTATGAGTTCCAGCGACGGACTTTCACGCACATCGTCGATATCCTTCTTGTAAGCCAAACCGAGTACGAGCACCTTGGAGCCCCTGACCGATTTTTTATGATCGTTCAGTGAGTCCATAAGTTTGGTGACGACAAATTCCGGCATGGAGACGTTGATCTCACCGGCCAGTTCGATGAACCGCGTAGTCAGACCATACTGGCGGGCCTTCCACGAGAGGTAGAACGGATCGATGGGAATGCAGTGACCGCCCAGCCCCGGTCCGGGGTAGAACGGAGTGAACCCGAACGGCTTGGTCGCGGCGCCGTTGATCACTTCCCAAACGTCAATGCCCATTCGATCGAAGAGCACTTTCAGTTCGTTCACCAGTGCGATATTAACGCAACGGTAGGTGTTTTCGAGGATTTTGCATGCTTCGGCCGCTTCGCAGCTCGATACGGGCACGACGGTGTCGATAGCGATTTCGTAGCAGGCGACTGCGGCTTTGAGGGAGTCTTTATCGTGTCCGCCTACGACTTTGGGGATGGTTTTCGTGCTGTAGTCCTTGCGGCCGGGATCTTCGCGTTCAGGCGAGAAGCCCAGGAAGAAGTCCTTGCCCACCTTTAGTCCGGACTCTTCAAGGATTGGCAGCATCACTTCCCGGGTTGTGCCCGGATAGGTCGTGGACTCAAGCACCACCAGTTGCCCCTTGCGGAGAGTTTTGACTATCGACCGGGCAGTAGCGATCACGTAGCTCATGTCAGGCTCTCGCATTTTCGTCAGCGGTGTCGGTACGCAGATCAGGATGCAGTCGGCCTGTTTGAGTCGTTTGAAGTCGGTGGTGGCGTCAAACCGCCCTGTTTTGACTATTTCCTTGACATGCTTATTGGGAATATGGTCAATATAGCTCTTACCGGCCAGCAGCGACTTAACCTTGGCCGGATCAACATCAAAGCCCAGGACTTTCGCCCCACCGGCGGAAAACTCCCGAATCAGCGGAAGCCCAACATAGCCAAGGCCAACTACGCCAATGACGGCTTTGCGGGATTCAATTTTTTTTAGCAGTTTGGCGACCATCTGTATCTCCTGACTCAATGACATTATTATACGGGATTATACGACCATCTTATTCCAACGTCGTAACCGAAACGACCTTCAACGACATTCCGGTCAATCAATATAGCAAGTTGTCCATTAAGGACATCACAGTTAATCTATCGGCCCAAAAGGGGATTGGCATTCACCTTAGTGGGGAATTTCACAAACTCCGAAGCGTTCGCGGCTAGCGCACCTGCTCCTCAAGAATCTGTACGATTCGCTGGGCGGCGTGGCCGTCCCATAGCTCGGGTATCTTCGAAGCCCCGGCGTCGTCGGACATAGTTGCACGATATGCGGTGAGTATTTTTTCGACATCTGTTCCGACAATCGTGTTGGATCCGACTTCTACGGTAATCGGGCGTTCTGTGTTCTCCCGCAACGTAATACACGGTACTTTCAGGATAGTTGTCTCTTCCTGGATACCGCCTGAATCGGTCAGCACCAGCCTTGCCGACGACATAAGCTTGAGGAAATCCAGATAACCGATCGGATCTAGTAGACGCAGGTTAGTCATACCGGCAACCCGCTCTCCCAGAACAGAGGCTTCAAGGTTCTTGCGGGTCCGTGGATGGATCGGAAAGATGATAGGCATGTCG
>JABGPF010000259.1 GCA_018645065.1 Phycisphaerales bacterium | reverse complement strand
CAAATGAATATTGTAGCCGTTGCGGGATTGGTTCTCGCACTGGCGTTTGGAACGGCGGCCCAAGCGGCAAACATCGCAACGGACTTCACTACAACGAATCCCGGCAACGGCTGGTCGCATGGTGCTGATAACGGCGTCGACACGCCGGATCTCTTCAGCAACGCGGCGGGCAACGGTGGGTGCCCTGCGGCCTCCCACCTCACTTGGCCCGGCGGCTGGCCGCCGAACCAGATGCATGGCGCAGGTATTGGTAACGGCAATACATTCGGTCACTGGGGCGACTCCGTAACGGCCACCGCCGGTCTGTTCTACCACCAGTGGAGCAGCCCTGGTCACTCCGGCGTGGTCAACGGTCATACCTACCTTGTCACAGACCCAATGTTTGCGACGTGGACCGTCGATATCGCCGGCTTGTACGACATTCATGGCGTGTGGACAAAACCTGCCGATGAAACCGATGCGACGATTGCGATCGACGTGTGGGTCAACGGCAGTTCTATCGGCACAGGCAGCGTTGCAGCTCCCGGCGGAAGTACTGACACCATCTCCAGCAGCAATGTGGCGTTGAGTATCGGCGACACGGTATCGTTCCGTACGGCTGTGACCGACACCGTAAATGGTGGAATCGTTGCGCTTGACGCTACGGTGACGCCCGTTCCCGAGCCTGCGACGATGAGCCTTTTGGCACTTGGCGGACTGGGACTGCTGCGTCGCCGACGTACTCGCGCATAGCCGAAAAGACGTAAGAATAACAATTTTGAAACCGTATCACGGGGCGATCTGTTCATCAGGTCGCCCCGTTTCTATTAACGGCGGTGTTGCTGGCGGTGTTTTTTGAACAGGTGATCAGGCGAGCAGTAGACCGCAGAAGAACTGTTAGCTTAGTGAGCAAGTTAGATACTCAGGTTTTACCGTTGTTTTTCACCTGTCACCTGTTCGACTTTCTCCTGCTCTGTGCACGGCCAATTTCCGCCAGCAAATTGCCTCGCACACGTTGGGCATATCTCCAGAATTTCGTTTCACTTCGCATGTGAATTCGCCCTGGTATGTGGTAATATGACGACGCAGGATTTGGGCGATTCGTCAGTGGGCGCCGGTGGACCAAATGGGAGTATGGGTATGTTGAAATTGATGCGGAAAAAATCCGGGGGCGTTGTGGCGACAATTGGTTTGTTGCTTGTGTTGAGCGTGTCGGCCGCTGGCGGGGTTGATTTTCGCAAGGATGTGTTCGTTCGCGGCGCCGACGGGTATCACACTTATCGTATCCCCACAATGGTGGTTACGGCCAGGGGTACGGTGCTGCTGTTCTGCGAGGGACGCAAGACCAGCCGCAGAGATTTCGGCGATGTCGATCTAATCATGAAACGCAGCGACGACGGCGGAAAGACCTGGTCGGCGCAAGTGCTTATCCATGAAGAGGGCCGCAACGCGAAGATCCGTGTGGGCAATCCGTGCCCGATTGTCGAGCGGGACGGTAAAACAGTTCACTTGCTCTTCACGCGGGGCACCGGCGACTGTTTGTTCTACACCAAGAGCGTTGATGACGGTAAAACCTGGTCCAAACTGGCCGCGACATCCGGCGTGCCGGGCAAGAAGGAGTACGATCCGGCGTCATTCCTGCTGAAGCGAGGCGACCCGCCTGTGACGATCGCCGCCGGGCCGGTGCATGGTATCCATACCAGGAAGGGACGCCTGATAGCTCCCTGTTACGGCGCCAGAGTGATCGATGGCAAGAAGGCCAGCGGGTCGTTCATTATCTACTCTGACGACGGCGGTAAAACGTGGCTGGTCGGCGGGGCGGTTCCGTTTGTCGAGGAGATTCGCACTGGTGAGTGCACTGTTCTGGAGCGGCCGGACGGTTCGCTGATGATGAACTTGAGAACCAGTGCGCCGGGTCTCTACGGTCTGGGGCATCGGGCAGTGTCGATAAGCACCGACGCCGGGATGACATGGTCCAAACCCGTGTTGGACAAGAACCTGCCCAGCACGGGCTGCCAGGGCAGCATCATCCGTCTGAACGCAAAGGAGATTCTGTTCCTGAACCCCGCGGTGCATCGCAAGGGCGGTTTTAAGATCAGTAGCCGGCGGAACCTCACGCTGCGAATGAGTCGGGATGAGGGGGCCAGTTGGCCTTGCTCACGCGTTTTGAATGCGAAGTTGTCGGGCTATTCCGACATGGCGATTACGAAGGAGGGCAAGATACTCTGCATCTTCGAAAACGGGATAAAAGACTACTGCGAGAAGATATCGATAGTCCAGGTCGACAGAACATGGCTCGCCGCAGGTAAGCCCCCCAAAACCAGCGAGAGCCCCGAAAAGTCCGAGCGATAAATCTTGTGTCCACCGACGCATTTTACAGTGCAGCCGCCTACGCTGACCCCACATTTACCGTTATCACACCAGGAGCAACCCTGACTGAAGTTGAGTTTATTCCACAGGGAGCATCTTCACTGTCCGGCGGCACGCTGGACCCACCCCCCAAATTACCAGAACCCACCACAATCCTCCTGCTAGGATCAGGTCTAGTCGCTCTGGCAACGGCCAGGAGGAAGCACAAAACAATAATTTAGTACTTACCGAACTCAGACTATCTCGCGCCGCGTGGTGTTCGTCGAACCAAGGTATTTCTCGGTCCGTAGGAAGGCATAAAGGTGTAATTGACTGTTGCTGGTAAAAAGTAAGATTGATTTCATTGTCACCGGAGACTGGACAATGCCCGGCGTATCGACCCGTGTGAAAGCGGTGTTATTGGTTCCTGCATGGTGGTGTGCTATTGCGGTGCTGATTCTTATCTCTTTGTTCACTTCACTGGAGTCGGTGCAATATATGTTGCGTGCGGAACGAGATAATATTCGCCCATCGGATTGGGTTGAAAACGCTACAGGGGTTGAAAGGTCCGGGCAGTATCTGCGCAATGCCCACGAGATACTCCTGGGCTTATCAAAGGGCATGGACCAACTCCCGAAACATTGGGTTGATCGATACGAGAAATCCCACAAGAACAGGGGCATGGTTCGCAAAGCGGTCGCCGCCATTGATGCTTTGGCAACGATGGTGGGTTCGGCCAGGAAGGCGGAAACTTCTAGCGCCAAGGACAAATTGCTTTCCATGTCGGAGCTCATTAAGGATGTTAAGGCCTTGGTGAAAGTGAATCCGGCCGTCAAGCAATACATTGATACCATGGTGATGTCGATCGAGGGTATTGCAACCAGTGCGGCGGTTATCGAGGCGGCAAGATGCACGGTGATTCGTGGAACCCGCTGTCCGCCGCCGGTCTGCGGATATGGGTGAGCATTTATCCTGGCGCCAAACCGGGGCTCAAAAGGTTGATTATCGATGGCGATCAGGTTGTTGAGTTTAACCTTGTAGTCGAAGGGATGCCCGCAGAGTGAACAGGGGATATCTTTGCCGTTAATTCCTCCTTGTGCCCCTCTCCCGGAATTAAGATACTCAACGCAAAATTTGAAAAGCCTGATGGTATACCGTATAAACGGGATACAGACTATTTCGGCGAGAAAAGAAACATCGCCAATTCAGCGCCCGGACCGTTTGAACTGAACGGTAAGAAGGTTAATTTAAGAAAGACTAAAAAAATGAAGAATTTGAAACAACTCAGTGTAGTAAAGTATTTGTTGGCATTAATGGTGTTGCTTTCAGTGGCGCCGGTTTACGCAGCCGGTAAGGCGCCAGCGGCTGGACCACGCAAGTTGGCGATCCAGATGGGAACGCCTTTCCACGATCACGCTGTCCTACAGCGGGAGATGAAGGTCCCTGTGTGGGGCTGGGCAAAGCCCGGCATGCAAATCCAGGTTGAATTCGCCGGTCAGAAGAAGTCCGCAACGGCAGGTAAAGACGGTAAGTGGACGCTCGAGCTTGATCCGCTAAAAGCCAGCTTCAAACCCGCAGAAATGGTCATCTCATGCGGCGCCGGTAAGACCGAAACCTTAAAGAATATCCTGGTCGGTGAAGTTTGGATGGCCTCAGGTCAGTCGAACATGCAGTGGGTGGTGGCCAAGAGCAGGTGCACCAAGCTGGCGGCTGAACTGTCGGCCGAGACCAAGGGCAAGGTTGCTCCGATCCGGGAGTTTCAGGTTACTTCGGTGACCTCCCAGCTGCACCCGATCAAGAAGGCCGCCGGCGCCTGGAAAAATGGTTCCTACGGTGACTACAGCGCTATTGCTTTTGCCTTCGCCCACAAGCTCTACAAGGAATTGAACGTACCAATCGGTATCCTGAACTGTTCCTTCAGCCAGACCGCGATCCAGGCCTGGGTTCCGCGTGAAGGCTACGCTACCGCCGAAGATGCGTACAGCAAGGCGATTCACCTGAAATGCCAGCAGACCGATCCGACAACTCCAGAGCACAAGAAAGCCTGGGGCGCCTTCTACAAGTCACTGGAAGACCAGATCGCCGCTAGCGAAGCGGCAATCAAGAAGGGCCAAGAGGCCAAAGAGATCACCGCGCCAATTCCCGGAAACCTGAAGAGCAACCGTGACGCCAACTGGCTGTACAATGGTCGCATGAGCCCGGTGGTTCCCTACGCCATCCGCGGGGCGATCTGGAACCAGGGATACGCGAATATGGGCGAGGGCCTGCCTTACTACAATAACCTGCACAGCCTGATCCGCGGTTGGCGCATTGTCTGGGACATGCCGGAACTCCCGGTCTACTTCCACCAGTTCTACAGCGCCGCAATGAAGCACGTTGGCAAGGAGGTCAACAAACCGAGCATTGATGGAACCGCTGAGATGCGTCTGGGCACCTGGCTGGCTCGCGACATTCCCAATACCGGCATGGCCTCGCAGATCGATATCAGCGGCGCCATTCACTACCGATGCAAGGCTGTTCCCGGCCAGCGATTGGCGTTGCACGCGTTGAAGAACCAGTACCCTTCGACAACGCTCAGGGCGGGCGGCAAGTCAAAAGATATTGTTGCTGATGGCCCGATGTTCAAGTCGTACAAGGTCGAGGGCGACAAGCTGATCATCGAGTTCGACCATGCCAAAGGCGGCTTGGTTGTTGCCAGCACCTTTTACAATGCTCTCGGCCGCAAGGAAGATTCGACCGAGTACGCCAACCCCAAAATCATCCCGGGCGGTGACGATAAGGTGAAGCTCTTCTTCCTGGCGGGCGAGGACCGCATCTGGCATCCGGCCAGTATGAAGATCGTCGGCGACAAGGTGATTGTCACGTCGCCAGGCGTTAAAAAGCCTTGTGGCGTTTCCTATGGTACCGGTGAGATCGGTTACCAGCCCAACCTTTACAACAAGGCGATGCTCCCGATGACCCCGTTCATCTATTTTGACAAGAAAATGGTCACCAGCAAGACCTGGCCGGACGAAAAGCTGAAGGTCGCCGGTGAGGTCATTGATCCTTCCACCGTCGGGAATATCTACGAATACCGCAAGATGCCGCTGCTGAGCGTGCAGTTCCGCGACAACGCAGTGTTCCAGGCCGGCAAGCCGGTCACCATCTGGGGAGCGACCCGGCAGCACGGCGAGTGGCAGAGCACACCGGAAAAGGGCGTCTGCAAGGTGCACTTTGAGTTCGGCGATATCAAGAAGGTCATCGACGTGACGCCTGAGATGGCCGAATGGAAGGTCACCCTGCCGCCGATGAAGGCAGGCCCCAAGCCCCATACGCTGAAGGTGCATTTCACCATCGACGGTGAGATAGTGCACAAGCGGGTCATCCCCGGTATTGTGTTCGGCGATGTCTGGTGTGTTGTGGCGCCGGCGGGTAAGTTCAAGGCGCCGGCGGTCAAGCCGTCCGGCCAGATCGTGCGAATGATCCAGAACCAGTCGAACCGCGACGGTAGAGACAATCCCAGCCGCTTCAGCATTTGCACCTCGCGGACTCCGAGAGTCAAGCAACCAAACGGTAAATGGGGCAACCGCCTTGCGGCCTACTGGAAAGATGCAGAAGGGCTGGCTGCGGTAATCGGTAATAGCATTTCCGCAAAAACAGGACGTCCGATCGGTATCATCTTCCTGAAGGCCAAGAAGGACATACCGCTCAAGAACTGGATCGCCCCGAGTTTCCTCAAGGATACCCCGACCCTGATGCCAGACTACAAGACAGTCGGCAGCCAGTATTTCGACAACCCCTATTACTTCGCCAACGTGCGACGTTACAGTGCCGAATGGCAGACATACTGGAGTAAGTATATCCCCGCGATGATGAAGACCAAGGCGGTACCGGACGGCAGTTCGTGGGGCCATCTTCCCTCGCCGAAACCGGAAGTTGGTGATTCCACGGCGACCTTTGAATACAACGTGTACATGCACTGCTTCACCCCGGCGAGTCTCAGTGGGGTTCTGTTCCTCACGGGCGAGTCGATGGTAGCCGGCGATAAAGGAGCCAACTTCGGCCCGGAGATGTCCGTGCTGGCCAACAGCTTTAAGGCCCGGTTTACTCTCTGGCAGGATGGCGTGGATATTCCCTTCTTCTACACGGTTCCCGGCAAGGCGTTGGCGCCCAAAATCACGCAGCCGAAAGGCATCAAGGGCAAGAACACCGCGGTGGAAATCGGCGACTGGTCGGAAGTCGGCGGGGCGATCAAGGCTGTGTCTAAGTAGCATGAATTGGAAAGTGAACCGGAGAATAGAAGAATGAGTCAGATGAGAAAAATGAGAAAAAGATTCCCTGTTAATGAGAACGGATTGGCGTGGATGCTGATGCTTTGTGTTACGCTCGTTTGCGCTCCGGGCATGGCCGCCGACGTGCCTGCGGTCTTGCCGAGGCCTGACAAGACTGCGCCATCGGACGGTAAGGTCAAGGTCTACATTCTGGCGGGGCAATCCAACATGGTCGGTTTCGGTTATCTCCAGGGCTCCCGGCCTGTTTATCCGAGCATTTACCTGTCGGCCGATCCGAACATCAAGGTCGGTCGCATGCCCGTTGGGCCTTCGGCGCTGCTCAGGCACGGAATCTATCAGAGCGCCGACGCTGATGCGCCCAAGGGCGCCAAAGTCGCCATCTATCCGGGCCCCTACAAGGCGGGCACCGATTACATCGCCATGAAGCCGATAAAGGAGACCACCGTCGCCCTGGGCACGGTGGCTGCTAAGTTGCCATCGGTCAACAAGCCTCACACTATCGTAGCGAAGGCATTTATCGATGTTCCCATGAGCGGAACACACGAGATTCACGCCGGTTTTGAAGATAGCACTCACGCCGTAGTTTCTCTGGCGGGCAAGGAAGTCTACCGCAAGGAAGTCGGCAAGGATGCGGTTATCACCCTTGTTCAACTCGAACAGGGAAAGCGATATCCCGTCACTATCACATACATGAAGGGCGGCTCGGCGGCGTTCTGGCTCAAGCATATCGATCTCAAGGGCAAGGGCGATCTGACCACTCTCATTGGAGAGGGCAAGTATCCCTGGTTTGCCGACAAGGACGGCAAGTGGACCGTCCGCAACGATGTGACGTACTGGGAGACGCGTATCTCCAAGGTCAAAGGCGGCAGCGGCGGCCCGCTGTCAACTACGTCCAACGGCAGGTACATCGGCGCGGAAGTCGCCTTTGGTTACGTCATGGGCCAGTACCATGAGGAACCTGTTCTGTTGATCGAGTCGTCGATGGGTAACAGAGCATTGAACCACGATTTCCGCCCGCCCTCGAGCGGTAAGAACGCCGAGCAGAAGA
>JABGPF010000258.1 GCA_018645065.1 Phycisphaerales bacterium | reverse complement strand
CGGGAAAGATGGATATGCTTTCACAGATGCTGGAAGGCGAGGAGTTTAAGGATGTCGGTCATGCTCACGCAATGAAGTTCGCCCTGGATTTTCTCGAGTCGATGCAGGATGGGTTGAACAGCTACCCGGCTGAGCATTTTGGCGCGAGCGGGGTGGCGTACAACGCCGGTTTCAAAGCGGGGCTGCAGTTTTTTGAAAGGAACCCGGTATACCGCGGAGAATGAGTATAGACCAGCCCGACCGCTGCCAAGCCGCAAGCGGCTAGGATTGTTCAATGGGGGCCGAATTGTTTATTGCTTTACACTGCCGCAACATCAGATGGTGAGTTTATGGGTGTTTTATCTGGGGCGGTTCGGCGGTACAATCATTTGGTCAGGTTTGCTGCCTGTATATTAACGATAAAATCCGCTACCCGAATGGAAAGGCCGAAAAGATGAACAGAATGATGACAATTGTTATGGCGATCCTCATGGCGTTTTGCAGCAATGCGATCGCGGCTGGGAAACCGCTGAAGATTTACATCCTGGCCGGTCAGTCCAATATGGAAGGGCATGCGAAAGTCGAGACGTTCGACTATATCGGAGATGACCCCGCCACCGCGCCGATGCTCAAGGAAATGCGCGCCCCGGACGGTAAACCGCGAGTTTGCGAGAAGGTGTGGATCTCGTATCTTACCGGAGCGAAAGGCGCTGACGGTGAGGGGTTCGGTAAGTTGACTGCTGGTTACGGTTCGCGAAAGAATCCCAAGGAAGACGGCGGTAAGATCGGACCGGAGCTGACCTTCGGGATCACCATGTCTAAGGCCTACGACGGACCGATCCTGATTATCAAAACTGCCTGGGGCGGCAAGTCGCTGAATACCGACTTCCGCTCGCCAAGTTCCGGGCCTTACAAGTTCAGCGAGAAAAAGTTGGAGACCCTCAAGGCTCGCGGGAAGGACATCAAGCAAGCCCAGGCTGACAAAACCGCCAAAACCGGGCATTACTATCGCCTGATGATCAAACACGTAAAGCACGTATTAAGCGATATCAAGCGAGTGGTTCCCGACTACGACGCCAAGGCCGGCTACGAAATCGCCGGTTTCGCATGGTTCCAGGGCTGGAATGATATGGTCGACAGCGGCACGTATCCCAATCGCGGGGAGCCCGGTGTTGGTTACGCGATGTACGGTAAGTGGATGGCGAACTTCATTCGCGACGTTCGCAAAGATTTGGACGCCCCCAAAATGCCGTTCGTTATCGGCGTGCTGGGCGTAGGCGGTGTGATCGGTGATGACTACAGCCCGCGATACAAGACGACGCACGCGAATTTCCGCACCGCGATGGCCGCTCCTGCAAAACTGCCCGAGTTCAAAGGCAACGTTACCACCGTGCGGACCGCACTGTATTGGGACAAGCCCCTGGCCGAGATCGAAGCTAAGCGTGGAAAGGTCAAGGCTATGAGCCGTGCCCTGCGAATGAAAAGCAAAGGCCAGCCCAACGAGGATGGTAAGATGACACCCGCCCAGCAGCGGGAGTATCTCAAGAAATATAGCGCTAAAATGGTGACGCCCAAAGACGAGGCAATGTGGAAAAGCGGAGCCTCAAACGGCGGATACCACTACCTGGGCTGCGCCAAGACCATGGCGCTTATCGGAAAGGCGTTCGCCGAGGCGATCGTGAAGATGGACAAGAAGTAACCTCGCCTAACCTGGCCCGGTGAGCAAAGGAGCTCGCAATGAGCGGTACGATTATGACGCGACGCAATCTACTCAAGGCGATGGGCGTTGGCGCCGCGGCGCTGGCGCCCCCTTCGTTTGTGCGGGCCAAGGCGTCCGGCGGCGCAGGCGATCTACCGAACATCGTGAACATATACGCCGACGATCTGGGCTATGGCGACCTGTCGTGCTATAACCCCAAAGCCGCATACAAAACCCCGCGACTCGACCAGATGGCCAAAGAGGGCGGCAGGAGCGCACCGAAAAACAGAAAACCGATCGGCATGGGCAACATTCCGTCTGTGAAGTGATCGGTTAATCCTTGCTGACTACAATGAGTTTCGCTGCTCGTAAAGTTACCGGGCCGATGAGGCCGGACGGCTGTAATTTGTCGTCTGCTTTCCAATGCTTCCAGGTTGTGAAAGTAACACGTGCCGGTACGGGGCGTGGTTTGCCGCGGGTCAGCCAGTCGGGCCAGGCAACCAAAGATCTATCGGTGTACCAGTCCATGTCTATTTCATTGTACTGACAGTCGCTGGGGTGCTGTTCGTCACCGATCAACCTGTTAATCCAGAGGTTCGTGACGTCAACTTCAAGTGTGTTTGAACCGGGGCGCAATGCCTTGCTGACTTCGATTTTGAAAGGTTTGTGCCAGAGCGTACCGAGTTTTTTATTGTTAAGTCGTACTTCGGCGATCACTGCGAGATCACCAAGGTCCAGCCAGACTTGCTGGTTTGTTTTCAGGAATCCCTTTGGCGGATTGAATTGGATCGTGCTGGTTGCAGTTCCCGAAAAATATCGAATCGCCGGATCGGTGTGTTCAGCCCAGGAGATGAGCTTGTCGAAGCGTGCTTTTTCGGGCGCCCCTCGTTTTGGCTGGAAGCGGACGTTCCATGGCCCGGTGAGATTCAGAGGCTTGGGCAAACCGGTCACCTCGACCTTGCTGGTTTTACCCGATGCGCGGTGCAGAATATGCGTGCCGTTGTTCCATGCACACAAGCGAGTTGTTTTACTCTTTTCAAAGTAGAGATGGTTGCTTTTGGGGCCTTCGGCCCGGACATACGGGTCGAATGCGGGCTTGCCCGGATTGCGGAAGACGATAAAGACTGACTTCTCAGGCGCCAGATTCAGCGGAAGGCGAACGTGCTTACCTTTGACGGTCCACCCGGCCGCGGGGCGGATTGCGCCCTGCTCTGCATCGAAGAATTCGGGCTCCTTACCGGCAGCGAGGAATCCCGCGATGGTGTGAACGGGTTTTCCGGACTGGTTGGAAACGAAGAATATATCGGTGTCGTCGGTACGCCGATGTATCCAGGCCAGGGGTTCGGGTAGCTGCACGGCTGGGGCTACTTTGAGATGCGTAAGAGCCTCCGCCGCGGAGATACCCGAGAAGATAATCCCTTTTTCATAGCGATTTGATTTGACCGTTTTACCGTCGCAATCGCCCCAAACTTTATCGGCGATCGCGAGCATTTGGTTTTCCGACGCGGGGAAGCCTGTGAGTGTCGGGCTGTGTTTGGGTTTTTCGGACAGCACAGCGCCGCCGGCTGCGACGAGGTCGCGAATCTTGGCTGCGATGTGAACCGCCTGGAAAGGCGTCTTGGGCATGACAAGCAACCGGTATCGCCTACCCGACGGAAGCACGATGTCTCCATTGTCGACTTTCAGCTTGGCGAAGATGTCGGTCCCGCAGGCATCGTAATCATAACCGGCCGATTTGATATCTTTGGCAGCTACGCCGCCGTTGGGTGACGCTTCGCCCGCAAAGCAAAGCACATCGGCTGCAAACTCACCCTGTTGCAAAAGGTACTGCGAGCGGGCGAGGTATTGTGTCCAGGCCCTGCCCGGTTTAAACCAGGTCACGTTGCGGTCAATATGAGCTCCCCACTGGCCGAAGGTCATACCGGGGAGTTTGTCATCGCTGAACGGCTGATGAACGAAGGAGAGCAGAACTATTCGATTGATTCCCTCAGCCAGGGCAAGGTCGCCCAGGGCCTTGAGCTTCCCGGGGTAGTTTTGCCATTTGCCGTCTTTTGGTTTGGCGGTGAAGGTCTCAGATCCGGCGAGATTTCGGCCGTTGATGTGAGCGATCGATGACGCGAGTTTCAGGGTGTGTGCATATCCGCCATCGGCCCATAGCTCGCCCATGGGCAGATCGGCCTTGGCGGCGATCGCCAGGCCCTCGGTGGCCGAACCATAAGGCTCGGTGGAGAACTTCAAACCGTTCTTGTGGCACAGGTCAGCGACGTGGCCGTAGAAGTTATCGGTGAACAGTTCGGAGACGGTGCGGCGGAAGTCCCAGAGGAATCGGTCGGTTGTCGGTGCGTTTTCGACAAGGCGGCCGGTGAGGGTCAGGAGGTATGGCGTGGGGTCGTATCCGCGGCGTTTTTTGAACTCCTGGGCCATGCGGGGTGTCCAGTGATTCAGGCCGCCTTCGTAACTATCGATGAGAATGTTATTGAATGTTTTGCCCGCCATAGGCCCGAGTCGGTCGAGTA
The DNA here is from genome assembly GCA_018645065.1 of Phycisphaerales bacterium. Lineage (GTDB taxonomy): Bacteria > Planctomycetota > Phycisphaerae > SM23-33 > SM23-33 > BS750m-G57. The sequence continues at coordinate 3,493 of JABGPF010000258.1, read as the reverse complement.
TGGGTTTGATTCCATGCGTCCAGTGGGCGTCGACACCCTCGCGCCTGAGTTTGTCTACTTCGAGTCCGCGTCCGGACTTCGCTGCCGGAAAGTTCTGAGTGCCGATGGGCGTATGACCGAGACGCAGGATCGTCCAGGCGCCCTTCGGCGCGTCCCATGTGAGCGTGCCGTCTGTCTTCAAATGTTTGCTGAGATTAACAATTCCCTTGAGTGCGATCACAGCGTCGGCGGGGGCGGGTCGAAGGTCGGGTTGGCGTTTTTGCCGGCCGCCGCGTTGGACGGCTTTGGGCTGCCATTGGTGGACGCGGAACTTCTCATTCTTGATCGTCGGGTAGGCAAATATCGCGATGTCGCGGTAGTGTTTTAGGTTCGTCTCGGGTTGAGGGAATTTTGTGACGATGCGTTTTCCACCGTCTATCTTGATAACGGTGGAGACCAGTTTCTGCGACGCATGCTCAGGCTTGATCCACGGGCCTCCCATCGTAGACCAACCTGCACAGTTTTCGACACCGAGCTGAAGCCCCAGACGCTTTGCTTCACTGACGGAAAACTTGACCAAATCAAGCCACTCGTCGCTCATGTAATCGACTGGCCCGGCCGGCGTGCCGCATCCGTGGGAGCTGCCGATGTTAAATATCCACGCGCCGCCGATGCTGGATTCGGCCATCGCCTCCAGGTCCGCGGTGATGCCTTTACGCGTCACATTACCATTCATCCAAAGCCACCACACATAGGGCTTGGCTTCGGCGGGCGGGTTCGCGAAACCGGTTTCGAGGTCCGCCTTCGGTTCCGGGGCGGCTAGCAGTTCGAAGATCGCCTGGGCGAACCAGGCGGTGTGGCACAGTTCCATTTCACACCAACGCCAGTGACCTTGCCGCATGTAAGGCTTGTCTTTCCCGCCACCGCCGATGCCCTGGACCACCATGCCGTCGCTGCGGGGAGCGAGTTGTTGTTTGTACAGTTTCGGTTGCCCCTGACCGACGCCAAACACCGTGCTGGTATTCAGGGGGTTGTTGCCCAATATCCAACCAACCTGCCGCCACGCCGCATCTCGCAGTTTGGGATTTGAAAGTATCCTGGCGCCTCGGGCCAGCAAGATCGCTTTCCGCGCCAGGACCTTGTTCGCACCACGGTTGTCGCACAAATATTGGTAGTACAACCCGCCGACATTTCTCTGCATTTTGGCGCCTGTCTGTCCGCCGGCGAGATTCGTTCGGGACAGGTAAGCGGGCACAATACCGAAAGCGTTTTTCTTAGACAGAACAAGAAGGTAATCCTCCAGGTATGACCTGAGGCTTTCCTTCCATTCAGGACGTTTCGGGTGCTTGGGCAGGGCGTCGCACAGATCAGCTAAAACCGCAACTCCGCCCTCGGCTCCGTCCATCCCGCCATGCGACATCAGGCTACTGAAGATTTTGTCCTTCTTCGCGTCCCGATAAAAATATCCTTTCACCTGCTTCTGGTCGGCGAGATATTTCGTCTCCTGCAACGTCATGAACTCATCGGCCAGAGCGACCGCCCGGGTTTTATATTCAGGTTTGTCCGTCGCCAAATACATGTGCAAATTCGCTCTGACGCCATAGGCCAGGGGCATGAGGTCCGTTACCGTTTCCATGTAGGGCCTGGCGCAGAATTTGGTCTCGTAGTCGGTTACAGTCGGCCAGGTTTTCCGGAAGTAGTTGTAGCACTTGATGGCGGCTTGGAGGCACTTGGCGGCATACTTCGGATCGGTATCTTTATACAGGCGGTAGATCGCGGTTTGATTCTTGATGAATCGGCTTTGAGATACCATGTCGATTGCTAACGTATCGGCGGGCAGGACACGGTCGTCGGAATCTCCGAGTTTGTTATTCGTGTAGCGATTTATGCTCTCGCTCCAATCTTTTGCTCCGCACCAGAGGTAGTAATGCTGCACGAGGGCTCCGCTTGGGAGCTGCATCTTGTGGATGTATTTGTTTCCCCATTTGATCTCGTCAAGAATGCTGTACGCATCGCCATCCCACGCAGGATTGAGAATCCTCTTCATATCGACCAGGCCTTCAAGCCCCGGCTGGAGGATGCGCATTATCTTCCTGACATCGCTGCTGGCGTGCCACCCGCCGACGATCCCATGACGCTTGCCGCCATCCATCCGGGCGTCCTCGAGGTGGCAGGCTTTCTGGCCCCAGTTTACCGTTGTATCACCGCATCTTTTCCTGCGGTATGCATTGCGGTATTTCCGCAGAAACACCTCATAGTTGACTCGCGCCTCAAGCCCGACCGGAAACCATTTGGAATATTCCGCCCCAGCCTTGATCCGATATGTTCCTGAGTTTTTTGGCCCGGTGAAATTCCCAGCCAGATAATTCCCAAAAGCATCGCCGCCACTTTTCAAATCGCCCGTAAAAACAACCTTACCGCCCAGATCAAGCACCTCAAACCGAGACGCTCCAACACCGCCGTCAACGACAACCCTGCTGTTCTCACCGGAAAGACACCCCAGATGATTAACGAAAACCTTGGCGGCGCCAAAAGCCTCAGCCTTGAATTTGAATATACTATTGGACCGTCGCTTACCACCGTCTTTATCGACGGCCACCACGTGCCATCGGTGATCTCCGGCGGAGACCTTTGAAACCAAGGGCGTGTAATAATAAACTTTTTCGGAGGCCAGGGGACCAAATGGTCTGAAGGGTTTATAATTACCGTAGCTCTCACCGGGCAAATCACCGTGGACGTCGGCGGGAATTTTATCAACGTTCGTCCCGTCGAGCCATATCTCGTAATGTGCGATCCCGGAACTGCCCCCAGCACTCTCACGCCAAGCCAGAAACGGCGTGTCGCCATAGACCGAGGCATAGACAGTAGCGTTATTCTCGGGGAAGATGAGTTCGAACCGGCCTGGGGCGGCGGCATCCTTGGCGGTGGCGAATGGTGTTAACAGAAACATCACCCCAAATGTAAGCAATATATTAATCCGACAAACCATCAGCGATACATATTTCATTTCAATTCTCTTCTATCAATTCGGGACAGAGGCCAGGCCATCTTCAATGGGAAACAGGGGGCGCCACTTTATCGTTTTGTGTTTGGGTTCGGTACCGTTTTCCTGTTATTTCGCTTTGATGGCGGGCGTTTTTTCACCCGCGGCGGTGATGCGGCGTTTCAGGGTTGCGGCGAGTTTTTCTCGCGTGGCCGCGTGTTTGGGGTCGGCGATCAGGTTATTGCGTTCGTGCGGGTCGGCCTGGAGATCGTAGAGGAAATCCTCCACGTACGCATCGCTGCCGCCCGAGGCGTTGCGGCGGCCCGTGGCGCGAACAGAATATTTCCATCGCTTCGTTCGGATCGTCCTTCCGATATGCGATTCGCTGATCTGGACGAACACTTCCTCAGGCCAGTTCTTCGCCGATCCGTCAGCCAGCGTTTGCAGCGGGCGGCCCTGGATATAATCGGGCAGCTTGGCGCGGCCTGCTGTCAGAACCGTTGGGGGAAGATCGATAAGCGAGACCATATC
>JABGPF010000257.1 GCA_018645065.1 Phycisphaerales bacterium | reverse complement strand
TGAGTAGTGCAAAGTAGTGCAACAAGTAGTAGTGCAACATGTTTTCTGTAAATTACCGTTAGCTTCGATCATTTAGCGCTTAGGCTGAACCGTAGGAAGCCCCTTGCCATGCCGTTGCCGTTGCTGTTCGCCGTTCTCTGTGTTCTCGCCGTTGGTCGTTGGCCGTTGCCGTAAACATCTTTCCCGCCGTTGTCGTTGTCGTTCTCTGTGATCTCTGTGGCAAAGCCGTTTGCCGTTCGCCGTTCTCTGAACCTCTGAGTCTCTGTGTCGAACTCTAAACCACGCAGATTCGTTACGCCCATTTCCAGGCGGTTAGTGTTTGGCGGAGTTGTTGTTGGATTTCTTCGATTGATCCGGAGCTTGGGATTACCGTGAATCGTTCGGGTTGGTCCGCGGCTTGTGCGAGGAACATTTCGCGTACTTTGCGATGGTATTCGATGTGCTTTGACTCTATGCGATCGGCTTGGCCTTCGCGTGCGGCGCGTGTTAAGCCTAGCTGCGATTCGATGTCGAGTATTACCGTGAGGTCGGGCATTGCGGCGCCAACTGCGATTTGCGCCGCCTGGGTTATCGCTTTGATATCCGCTCCCCCGGCGCCCTGGTACGCCACCGTCGATGAAACGTATCTGTCGCCCAGTACGCACTTTCCGGATGATAGGGCCGGTGCGATAACTTCGCAAGCCAACTGTGCCCGCGAGGCCATGTAGAGCATCAGTTCGCACTGAACGCTCATTTTGTGGTGTCTGCGGTCCAGGAGAATTGTGCGGATCTCGTCGCCGATCTCCGTCCCGCCGGGATCTCGTATGTGCGCCACTTCCAGGCCTGATTCGCTCAGGAATTCGCCCAGCAGTTTGGCTTGGGTGGTCTTGCCCGCGCCGTCCGGCCCGTCTATCACAATAAACTTGCCGGCGAGTTGTTCGACAAGATCGCTCATTTTTCGGAATCAGCGGGCGGGTCGAAAGGTTGGGGCGTGTATCCGGCTTCGACGGGCGTTGCGTGGACCGTCTTGATCACCGGTTGGGGATGTTCCTTCTCGTGGTTCATCAGCCGCGTCTCGAGATCTTTTTTCACGTCGTCATCGAGCGTTTTCCAGCCCATGCGTCCTCGGCATTTCGGGAAACCCGAGCATGAAAGCCACGGTCCGCGTTTCGACCTTCGCAGGTTCATCGCCGAACCGCATTTTTCGCACTTGAGGTCTTCTATCAGAAGCGGCGGGGCCGACGGTAATTTCACGCCTCCCTTGCGATCGAGATTAACGATGCTCTTGCACTCGGGGTAGTCCGAGCAGCTAAGGAACGGACCGAAGCGACCTTTCCGCATTTGCAGCGGTTTTTCGCACGCCGGGCACGCAATATCGGTAAGAGCGGGGCGTGCGGGCACGCCATCTTCGTCCACGGGCATGGTGCTCTTGCACTCGGGATAACCCATGCACGATAGATAACGCCCGGACTTATTAAGCCGATACGCCATCTGCTTACCGCACTTTTCGCACTTGTATTCGCTGGGCTCAGACTCAGCCTGAACGTGGACCATTTCCTCGCCGGCCTTCTCGACGTTCTCGTGGAACGGTCCGTAGAAGTCCTTCAATATCTGCACCCATTCGGCGTCGCCAGTTTCGACGTCGTCGAGTTGGTCTTCGAGCTGTGCGGTGAACCTGATATCGAACACGCGGGGAAGGTGTTTCACCAGTCGATCGGTAACCACCGTGCCCAGGTGAGTGGGCTGGAACGCGCGTTCCATAATGCGTACGTATTCGCGATCCTGGATCGTCTTGATAATCGCCGCGTATGTACTCGGTCGACCTATGCCTTCAGCCTCCAGAGCTTTCACCAGCGATGCTTCGGTGTAGCGGGGGGGCGGTTGGGTGAAGTGCTGCTCGGGCGATACGTCCAGCGGCGCCACTTCTCGTCCTGTCGATAGTTCCGGAAGGATCTGATCACCGCCTCTGGGCAGCCCGGCGACCTTCAAATGACCGTCGAACTCCAGGGTTCGTCCCATCGCTTTGAAATCGGCGTTACCGATTGGTGTTTCAGCAGTTATGATCGCCTCGGTGACCTGCCATCTCGCAGGATTCATCTGGCAGGCGACGAATCGTCGCCAGATCAATTCGTAGAGTTTCAGTTGGTCGGGCTCGAGCACGCCGCGAAGTTTGTCGGGCGTGCGGGAAACGTCGGTCGGACGGATGGCTTCGTGAGCTTCCTGTGCGCGTTTTGACGAGCTGTAAACAGCCGGTTTCTCGGGCAGGTAAGCGTCTCCGAATTGTTCGCCGATGAATCCGCGAACATGGTCCAGCGCGTCCTTGGACAGGTGCGTGCTGTCGGTACGCATGTAGGTTATCAGGCCGACGCTGCCTTCACCGGGCACTTCAAGGCCTTCATAAAGCCGTTGGGCAATTCGCATGGTTCGCGAGGCGCCGTAGTGCAGGCGAACCGACGCGGCCTGCTGCATCGTAACGGTGGTGAAAGGCGCCGAGGGGCGGGACTTTCGCTGGCGCTGCTTGGTATCGCTTACTTTGAATGGGGGTTGCGACCCGTCAATGCGTGCCACGATCTTGACGCGATTTTGGGCTGGGCCCTTGGCGTCGGGGTCTTCGGTGCGTTTAACTTCATCGACGGCTAGATTCAACGCTTTGACTACTTCCAGTGAAACTTCCGAATCGGTCGGGCGGAATTTTTCGCCCTTCCAGCGGGCAAGTTCCGCGCGGAACGAACTGTTGTCCGACAGGAAAGTCTGCTGGATGTCTTTGGTGGGGGGCTTTCCTTTTGCGTCGCGCTGGGCAAGCAGCGCCGACCATCGTGATGCGACATCGCCCGCAGCGTCGAGATTGTTCGTGAACACCCCGCCGATTCGCCAGTATTCGTCCGGCATGAAGGCGTCGCGTTCGCGTTCGCGTTCCACTATCAATCGCACTGCAACTGTCTGCACGCGACCTGCTGACAAGCCCCGAGCGATCTTCTTCCACAACAGTGGTGAAACTTCGTAACCTACTATTCTATCGAGGATTCGGCGTGCCTGCTGTGCGTTTACTCTGTTAATATCGAGCTCAGACGGCTGGGAAAACGCATCGCGTATTGCAGTGGCGGTAATTTCGTTGAAAATCACGCGCCGGATTCGCTCTTTGGGTATCTTCAGGGCTTCGGCAAGGTGCCATGCAATCGCCTCACCCTCGCGGTCAAGGTCAGTTGCCAGGAAGACAAGCGGGGCGGTTTTGGCGTATTTTTTCAGTTCGCTCAGCAGTTTTCCACGGGTCGCCAGGGGCAGATAGGTCGGTTCGAAGTTGTGTTCGATATCGACGCCCATCTCTTTCGGAGGGAGATCACGAACGTGTCCGTTAGACGCTTTAACGATGTAATCGCCGCCAAGGTAACGGTTTATGGTTTTGGCTTTTGCGGGTGATTCAACGATCACCAGATTCTTACCGCTAGGCGTAGCCGAAGCTCGCTTGGCGCGTGGTTTGGTGCTGCTAGCTGCTTTTTTACCGGTTTTCGCCATAGGTTAATCCTGTGGGTCTTGCACTTGCATCATTATATGGGGCGATATGCTCCATTTTGGCGACATCATTGGCAAGATGTGTCACCTTGTCAAGCGTCCGGGAAACTATTTCGGCGTTTAATGGGGGGTACAGTGAGGAGATTCTGCATAGATATGTTTGAGTATGAGCCTATTAATACCGTATATACAGTATGTTATGGGCTGGAATAAAAAAAACTTTCAGAAACTTTTTTAAAATCCCGAATTTCGGGCAATTATTGCGGTTTGGGGTCGCTGGTTTGTTCTTCAGGTTGGTTGTCGAGTTTGAACAGTTTCCAACTTCCCATTATCGACGTCAGCAATAACAGCAGGTGCGCCAGTAGTTCCAGGCCTTCTTCCAGCGGTATGTGCAGGGCGTCTTCGTTTGGAATCATCCCGAGATGCTTTTCGCTGAATACGCGTTTGGCTACTATCACGCTCATTGCGTACATCGCAGCGGCGGCGGCCACCCATCGAACGTGGGACACGTTTCTGGTCGCCTGGCGTAGTCGTTTACGCCAGTGTATGCACCAGATAACAAGTATAACCAGCGCAACTCTTACCCCGCGCGTTGTTCCCACGAAGTGGATTTCGCGGCAGGTGAAGGCGAAGGCTAGACCTGTTAACACCATGTAAAGCGGGTTACGTGTCCGCCAGGCTCTCAGTGCGAATATGGCGGTCGCTATTCCCAGGATCGTCGGGCTTACGCTTTCGGAATGGACTTTGGCGTAGGTGGTGTCAACTCGCTGAGCGATGAATATCAGCACAACCAGCGACAGCGGCGCCAGAAGCACAGGCCACCATTGCAGGCATTTTGATATTTTTGAAGCGTTACCGGGTGTGTCGTTTGCGATCTGGTTCACTGGATATCTTTCATTTTGCGGGTTGCGTTGCGGGTTGTTTTTTACGGTCGGCCAATACAGCATCCCGCATTTTGGTCGAGACTACAATTTTTTTTACGTAATAGATGTCTTCGAGTTTCGTGTCGATCTTGCCTTTGTTCCGTTCGTGCAAGACCAGCGGTCCGGCCGTTTTTTCGTTCCATCGCACCCAGATAGGCTGCCCCTTGACGGCGCCTTTTACGATGCTGCCGTCGATCAGGCGGAACTCCCAGAGGAATCTTCGGTAGGGGAATTTTTTACCGGTGAAAACTTTTTCCGGTTCGCCCATCGCTTTCCATCGCCACTGCAGTTCGTATTTCTCTTCGGTCACCACCGCGGTGATGCTCAGGACTGTAATGAACGGGATCCGACGCCAGCGCTCCAGCACCGGATCGAATACCACCCATGGCTTATCGCGGGTAGTGTAAAGCCATCCGGGCAACTGCTTGCCGTTGGACATTTCGATAACACCGGGCACGGCGTCTGGCCTGAAGGGGCGATTCTTATTGGAAAACGGGTTGGACGCGGGTTTAGTCGCGGTGTCGGCAGGCTGGCTCGCCGGCGCGGTTGTCGCCTGGTTCAACCAGAAGTCCAGGTTGCTGGCGGGTTTCTTTTTTTTCGGCGCCGGTTCGGTTTCGGCGCGGGCTGAGCCCGGCGAAAGCTTTACAGTTACCAACGCAACGATAACAATTACCGCTGGAACCGTTAAAATATATGTAGTAAATTTACGCATAATGTATAAGTGGCAGTTGGCCGTTGCCGTCGTCGTTGCCGTAGTGCCGTTGCCGTCGCCAGTTGCCAGTTGCCAATTGCCAATTGCCACGCCGTTAAGTATGATAACCACCAAGAGGACCGGTGCAAAGACAAACCGCCCGGACTTAGTATGAAACGAATATGCATAATTAATGTTGCCGGACTCTCGCCAGACCTCCTTTCCCGCCAGGGCGACTTGTGGTTTGGTTCGCTTACTCCCGCCGCCGACGGAGCCATGACGCCCACCATGCCTTCGGTGCCCGCCAGCGTGCAGGCCTCGATGACAACCGGCCGATTGCCCGGTGAGCATGGAGTAGTGGCCGGTGGAGTATTCAGGCGACAGAGCAGGAACCTGAGCATCGCAGAACGTTCAAACACGCTGCTGACGAAGAAACGATTCTGGCACTCGCGACATCTGCCCGAAAAACCGAAAGTTGCATTGGTGTTCTGGTCGAACCCTCTTGCAGGCGGTGGCGACATTGTACTGGGCGCCGCATCGTATGCGTGCCATTGCGGAAAGGTTTCCAACCAACCGGTTGGGCTTTACGATCGACTGACCGAAACGTGCGGGCAGTTCGACTGCGCAAATGTTTCAGGCCCGACAGCATCGTGGAAAGCCTCGCAATGGATCGCCGAATCGGCCGGTAATATATGGCGGGACGATCAGCCCGATCTGATGTGGGTGAACCTTCCGGGCGTTAATTATGAACTTATCCGAGGCGGGGTTGCAGACAACGCGACCGCAGTCGAAGCGCTCGCCGATGTCGATAAATGGGCAAATGCACTGTCTGACGCAGTTTGTGCCCAGGGTGGGCAAGTGATAGTCGTAAGCGACGGTGGATACACAGACGTTAACCAGGCGGTATGCCCGAACATCGCACTCCGCGAGGCGGGTATGCTCTGCGTTAAGGAAACAGACGACGGGCTGGAAGTTGACATCGAGGCCAGTGACGCTGTCGCCCTGGTCGATCATCAGGTGGCGCATCTGTATTGCGACGAAGAGCTGGCCGACAAAGCCGCCGCCGTCCTGGCGCCGCTGGAGGGTGTCGAAAGTGTCCTGCCAAGAAGCGAAGTATTCGCACCCGGACTCGGACACGATCGCGCCGGTGAACGAATTATCATCGCAAAACCAGGCGCCTGGATGGCGCCCCGATGGTGCTCGGCCGACGAAAAACTAACCCCCCAAGCCGCACAATCCCCGCTGGGCTACGATCCGTGCGAACTGATCAGCGACCAGGCCGATGAAACATCCGTCCGCGCCAGCAGAGGATTAGTCGACGGTTCGCCCGAAACAGCATGCTTCCTGGGCGCCACTTTCCAACTGCCCGCGCCGCAGGAAATGTGCGTCACCGAGCTGCCCGACGTGCTGAAAAAAGTAATGTTCGAATAAGTTTTCGACTCACAATAACTATAGCTAATCCCGAGACCAGGAAATTTACCATGCCCGCCAAGAAGCTCTTTGACACCTCCGAGATCGATATGAACAAGATTATCGCTACTCGCGAGGAGATATACGAAGTTAATCCGCACCGTTACGAATTCATGCTGCTGGACGGTGTGATCCATCACGACACCGAAGCCGGCGAGATCGTCGGATTCCGCGAAACGCGCGAAGATGAATTCTGGGTAAAGGGACACATTCCCGGACGCCCGCTCTTCCCCGGTGTGCTTATGATCGAGTCGGCCGCCCAACTGGTAAGCTACTTCGTAATGAAAATGGAGCCGGACAAAGGCTTCCTCGGTTTCGGCGGAGTCAGCGACGTTAAGTTCCGCGGCGCAGTCGTGCCGGGCGATCGACTAGTGTTCCTGGGCAAACTGCTTGAACACAGATCAAGACGCAGCGTGGGACTCGTCCAGGGATTCGTCGATGGGCGAATGGTATTCGAAGGAAAAATCACGGGCATGTGGGTTTAGAACTGCGTGGCAACTGGGAACTGGGAACTGGCAACTGGCGAACGACCAACGGCAACAACCAACGGCCCGCATCTCGCCGCCGTTCGTCGTTAATCCTGTTTAGCGGCCGATCCCGAAGTACATCGGGATCGGCCTTCATCGCGACAAAGTCGCGACGCCGTTCGTCGTCGCCGTTACTTGAAGTTTGGAAATTTCTTGCTGAATATTGGATATTGAACCGTACATGAGCAATTGGGACTTCATGTTCGACCGGCGGTTGGAAGTTGTCGGGACGCTTGACGACGAGCAACTGGCCAATATACCCGGGAAGCGGGGGGTAGTCCTGCTGGCCGCAGGCGATAAACCTATCCAACTAATCACCGCGGCGAACATCCGCCAGCGAGTGAAAACTCGCCTCGATGAACCGCAGGACGATCAACTCAAAAAAACGGCTGATCTGCGGAAGATCACCACCAGCGTTTCGTGGAAACTAAGCGGCAGTTCGTTCGAGGCCGATCTCTGCCTGCTGGAAATCGCCCGGACACTCTGGCCGGATAAATACGCCGACCAGATCCACTGGAAACCGCCATGGTTCGTCCATATTGACCTGGGCGAGAAATATCCGCATTTCTATCGCTCGCGAAAACTGCCCGGCCCG
>JABGPF010000256.1 GCA_018645065.1 Phycisphaerales bacterium | reverse complement strand
GGATTACATGGATTAACAGCAGGATTTTGGTAACGACAAGCCTGAAATGGTCGAGCTTTACACTATTAGAGTCTCTAATCCCTTAATCCCGAAAATCCATGTAACCTGCCTGCCGGCAGGCAGGTCCCCCACTGTCGTTAAATGGCAAAACGGCGTTAACTACGGACCATTGGGGGCACAACACACCACTCGCAGGTTTTCCGGCTTTTGGGCTGACCCGTGGTCGCCGTCATATGCTCCATGGCGTGCGCATTGCGCGGGACCTGAAACGATTGGCTTCTGCGTCGTCTATAAACTCGCGTTTGAGGAGGTCGAACTTCAGGTTGCGTTTCAAGTGGCTGCACGTGTCGGCGGCGAGGGAAATGCTCATTGAATCTCGCATTATTTCAGGACCCGCGACCGTCTCTCTACGTGACTTTACGCAGTTCAGGAAATCGCGCACGTGACTCATCGGACGCTGGGTCCGGGCGGTGTACTCACCGAGCACTCGCTTGAAGTCGGTCAGCATTTCGGGCGAGGAGACATCAGGTTTTGAATACCCGTCGGCGGCCGCAGCCCAACCGTCGGTTCCGTCGTAGCGTTCACCGCACGAACCATGCCAGTACTTGCACGGTTTCCAGCAATTGGCGCCGTTTTCGCGGAACAGCACCAGCTTAATACCGTTTGAAAGTCGAGTGACAATCGTGTTCCCGGGCGATCCGTAGAGCATTTCCATATGCTTGACGTTCGACATATCAAGCCCAGCCAGCGCCTGGGCGATAGTGTGTGCGCCCCACATGGCGACATCCGTGGCGAAATCGTAGAAATCGTACCAACCGTGATTCACGTATTTCGAGTTGTAGGGGCGCCACGGGCATGGCCCGAGCCAGGCGTCCCAGTCCACCTCATCCTTCGGGGGTGTCGGCTGGGCCGGCAGCCAATCGTACCGCGAGCCTCCACGATATCGGATATCGGCGTAAACAGTATGAATCTTTCCGAGCCGACCGGTGCGGGCCATCTCGATCGCATACACATGATTGGCCTCACTGAGGCGTTGGGTCCCGGTTTGATAAACGCGTGAGTATCTGCGTGCGGTGTCAACTACCTGTTGCCCTTCAGCCAGCGTGAAACACGACGGTTTCTCACAGTAAACGTCTTTTCCCGCCCGCATCGCCATTATAGACGCCAGTGCGTGCCAACGGTCGCCGGTGGCGATCACCACGCCGTCGATATCGGGCCTGGCCAGGAGCTTGTGGATATCCCTGTAGGCGGTGCAACTCTTTGTCTTGTACTTATCGTTGATTACGGCTTGGGCGTGTTCGCGGCGGGTTTTCCGCACGTCGCACACCGCGACGAACTGCGCATCCTTCTCGCCCAGCATCCAGTTCAGATCGTGGTTTCCCCTCCCGCCAATTCCTATCGAAGCCATCTGGACCCGCTCGCTCGGCGCCACTGCACCGTCGCGCCCCAGTGCCGAAGCGGGAATAATTGACGGAACGGCAAGAACGCCGCCAGCAGCGGCAAGACTCTTCAAAAACCGACGCCTGCCGACAACCCCGCCTTCAGTATTGCTGTTCGCAGTTGAATCTGCCATATCACGCTCTCCTGAATAGTACGTCAAACCGCTAGCGAATCGCCCTGTTGTTTCCAACAGGCGCCTAGACCACATCAGAATTATCGACAATAGGCGGGTGCTTGACAAGGTCAAAAGGTCAAATGTATGCAGGCGCTGGAATATCAGACCGCGGGATTCGCCAACGAATGCAAATTAGAGGCGACGGCGAATATCCAATATCCAGCAAGAAATTTCCAATGTTCAAGTTAACGACAACGACAACGTCAACGTCAAAAGCGAACAGCGCGAAACCGAAGGTTCACTAAACCGAAGGTTCACTAAACCGAAGGTTCACTAAACCGAAGGTTCACTAAACCGCAAGCGGTTTTAGTGCGCGTCTGGCGCACAGTAGCGAATCAGAACCGCTTGCGGTGTCGCGCCGTTCGCTTTTGACGTTGTCGTTGTCGTTGTCGTTGTCGTTAACTTGAACATTGGATCCCGATGTACTTCGGGATTGTTCGGTTGGATATTCACCGTACATACCCGTCCCCCACTAATCCGACTTGAACCTTTTTTTTGAGTGTTAACACCGATTATTCGCCTCAATTGCTTCTTGACATTTTGAGGATATGCGGTTACAATTCGAGCTAGTATAATAGGTTGGATCAAATACGCAGAATAACGCATTTTATGAGTTCCAAGGAGTTGGTGCTATGAAAACTTTGTCCATATCCATCTGTTTCATGCTGGTTACAGCCTTTACGGCACAGGCGAGCGTGTTCCATACTGATTTCACGGAGTCTACGCTTGGCGACATCACCGGGCTGAATAAGGACGCTCCGGGAGCGCCCACCCAGGATTTCAGTCTGAATACTGTCAACGATACGCTTGACTTTGTGACAACCAACGCCGATATGTGGGGCGCCCGCAGCAATGCTCCGATTGCATGGGTCGCAGCGCCTACTATGGCCAATGGCGCGGTCTGGTCGGTCGAAACTTACCTTAGTATGATCGAAGGAGGAAACCACAGTGAAGTCGCCGGACTCACCTTTTACGGTGGACCGGATAATGCGAGGCCCGATTTCGGCTTTGGGCTGGACGACTGGAATGGATGGCATGTAAGGCTGCAGGGGCTTGGCGATAACAGCCCTAATGTCGGTGGGGCCCACTTGGGAAACGCTACTGGCACCTTCCTGCGTGTTGAAATAACCGAAGGCGGCGCTACCGACACATACAACTTCTTCTACAAAGTGAATTCCGGTGACTCATGGTCTCAGCTCGGTGGTGTTGCGACAAACTATGCATCGAGTTTCGCCAATTCCCGTGTTGGGCTGTTCCTGAAATCAAATGGCGGTGGCGGGGCTGCACAGTTCGACTACCTCACCGTCACCCCTGAACCGTCAAGCATGGCCTTGATCGCCTGCGGCGGGCTGGCGCTGCTGCGCCGCAAACGCAAGTAGACAACCCCTTGCAACAATCAAACCCAACCGGTCCGATGGGCCGGACGGAATCGGGGGCAGGATCAGGGTCAGCCCTGTTTTCGAGCTTGGACTACTGCGTTCATTTGTGGATCGGGGTGCAGGAGTTTTATGTTTGTGAATCCGGCGGATTGCAGATCTTCGGTTAGTTCTTCCAATGTGAACGTGTCGCCGACGGGCGTGTGGACCAGCATGTTCACCGCGAATAAGGCGCCGAACACGTCCAACTCAGCGGCTGCGTTTAAGACGCACGGTATCTGAAACGCCCTCGCCATTTCCAGCACATCATCGCCTGTCCAATGCTTGCTCATATTCGTCTCCTGATCCGGATTCTGCGATTCATTGTAACCCTGCAACCCTCCGGCCGCACATACATTGCGAGACGAATCGTTGCTAAAAATGGCGCCCGCCGTGTAAAATGCGGCTTGGCGTATAAAATCGTTATAGATAATTTAAGGACACAACTCCATGAATAAGCGTCATGTAGCATACTGCGTATCTATCTTGTTACTCGTGTCGGCGCCGCTGTCGGCTGAGAACTGGCCCCAATGGCGCGGACCGACACTGAACGGTGCGACTAGCGAAACGAACCTGCCGACCAAATGGTCGACAACCGAGAACGTGGTCTGGAAGGTCAACTTGCCTGGTATCGGCGGATCGTCACCGATTGTCTGGGAGGACAAAATCTTCATCACCGCCCAGGACACCAAAGCCGAGAAGACCTACGCTGTCTGCCTGAATCGCAAAGACGGAACCGAGCTGTGGAGGCATCACATCGGCGGGTCCTACAGCAATCGTCAGGGCAACTCAGCGGCATCGGGTTCACCTATCACCGACGGGAAGAGCGTCTGGTTCTTCGCGGGAACGGGCGAGTTGGTATCCTACGACATGGACGGTAAGGAGCTATGGAAGCGCAGCATCACCGACGATCACGGCAAGTTCGAGATACTCTGGAAATACGGCGCCAGCCCGATGCTCTACAAGGGGCGCCTCTACCTCGCAGTCCTGCACGGTGAGTTCAAGAAGAAGACCGACGCCAAGTGCTACATCCTCTGCATCGACGCGAAAACCGGAAAGGACATCTGGAAGCACTTCCGCTACACCGAAGCCAAAGCCGAATCGAAACAGGCCTACACCACCCCCTACCCTTTCGAAGGGCCTGACGGTCTGCGGATTATCATCGTCGGCGGGGACCGCACAACGGCGCACGATCCGGAAACGGGCAAAGAGACCTGGCGGTCAATGAACTACAACTACAAGGACAACAAGTGGTATCGCATTGTGCCCTCTGCCGTCGCATGCAAAGGCGTGATATTCACCGGCGCGCCCAAGGGCGGACCTATGTTCGGGATCAAGTCAGGCAAGAAGGGCAAGCTCACCAAAGCCGATAACGCCTGGCTCGACAAAAAAGACTCACCCGACGTCTGCACGCCCGCGGTCCATAACGGGCGATTTTACATACTCGACGGGCGAAAGAAAAAGTTCGTCTGCAAAGACGCAGTAACCGGCAGGAACATCTGGCGCGGCTCGATAGACACAAAAAAGGTGTTCCAGGCCTCGCCCACAATAGCCGACGGAAAAATCTACTGCATCTCACTGGGCGGCGAGGTAGTTGTGCTCGAAGTCGGCGATGAATTCAAAGTCCTTCACCGCACCAACATGGGCGGGAAAGACAGCAAATCAACAATAGTAGCCGCACAAGGCGCACTGTTTATCCGAGTAGACGCCAAGCTCTACTGCATCGCAAAAAAGTAACTGAATTTATACCGTTACCAAGCCCGCGCGACATGCACTGAACTTACGAAGACAGGTAACTCAATCAGAAAGGACCTTTCAATTGCAGTTGAAAACCACCACCGCCGCATGCGCTTTGTTGCTGTTAGTTGCAGCCTTCTCCGTCCCAGCCGACGCCGAAAACTGGCCCGGGTTCCGCGGACCTAAATGTTCGGGCGTCAGCGCCGAGAAGAACCCGCCTACAAAATGGAGCGATTCGGAGAATCTCAAGTGGAAGACCGCCCTTCCGGGACCCGGCTCGTCAAGCCCGGTTGTCTGGGGCGATAAAGTGTTCGTCACCTGCTATTCCGGATACGGAATCGAAAAACGCAGCCCGGGCGAAATGAAAAATCTCAAACGCCATCTAATCTGCCTTGATCGGGCCAGCGGGAAGGTGCTCTGGAACAAAATCGTCGCCGCAGTGCCCGAAGACTCATACCGCGGGTTCATCTGCGAACACGGATACGCCAGCCAAACACCCGTCACCGACGGAAAAAGCGTGTTCGTATTTTTCGGTAAGACAGGCGTGATCGCATTTGATTTCGACGGCAAGCAGTTGTGGAAGAAATCGATGGGCACGATGTCCGGCAGCAAGAGATGGGGCGCGGCGTCCAGCCCGATCCTTTACAAGGATACGGTGATAGTAAACGCATCAGACGAGGGCAGAAAGATCGTCGCACTGGACAAAGCCACCGGTAAGGAAAAGTGGAACGCCCCGGCGGACAGTCTCGACCTGACGTACAACACGCCGCTGGTGGTTACCGTCAGCCCGACACGCAAGGACCTGGTAATCGCGGTGCCCGAGGAACTTTGGGGCATGAACCCCGACACGGGCAAACTGCGATGGTACGCCGAAATGAAACCCAACGGGAACATCTCGCCCAGCGTCGTGTATGACGGATCGGTAGTCTACGCAACCGGTGGGTATCGAGTAAAAGGCACAGTCGCAATCCAGGCTGGCGGGAAGGGAAACGTAACTACAAGCCGCAAAAAATGGGCCTCGCCCGACAGTTCGTACGTGCCCTCGCCAATCGTGCGGGGCGGGCACCTGTACTGGGTGAACGAATCGGGGCAGATGTTCTGTCTGAGCACAAAAACGGGCAAGCGGATCTACCGCGAGAAACTCTCCCGCGCAGACGGCAGCTCAATACCAAGTCGCTCCGTCTACGCGTCAATCGTGGAAATAGCGGGCAAATTCTACGCCGTCACGCGAAAACACGGAACGGTTATCATCGCAGCAGAACCGAAATTCCGCCAGATCACCGTCAACCAGTTCAAGTCGGACACCAGCGATTTCAACGCGTCACCGGCAGTAAGCAATGGGCAACTGTTCCTGCGATCAAACAAATTCATCTATTGCGTGCAGGCCAGTAAAACGCCTGGACTTGCATCGGCAAAACCAAATACCAACACCACACTCGGGCAAATCGGCCCAAAAACAGGTCGGTAATTACAGGAGATTTAAAAAATGAAAAAATGGTCAATAGTTCTGGCGGCATTGTTTGCAGTTTCACTGTACGTGCACGTTGTAACCGCCGCCGACGGCGAAGATCGCGACCAACCCCGAGCCCGCAAAGGCAGAGGCCAAGGCGAACGCAAACGCGGTGAAGGCGCAGAACGCGAACACAAACGCGGAGAAGGCGCAGAGCGTAAGCGTGGAGAAGGCGATCGCCCTCGCGGACAGCGTCCCGGACCGGGCGGAATGATACTCATGCGAGCCATAGACACCAACCATGACGGTGAACTGTCCACAGAAGAGATTAAAAACGCCGGCGCATCTATCCTGAAAGCCCTCGACAAGAACGGTGACAAGAAGATCAGCAAAGAAGAAATGCGCCCCCCGAAACGCGAAGGTCAAAAAGACGGAGACCGCCCCAAACGCGCTGAAGGCGATAAAGGCAAACGCAAACGACCCGATCGCGAAGGCGGAAAACGCAGAGAACGCAAACGACCCGACGCAGAAGAATAACAAACCGCCGAATCAATACAGACGCAAAACAACCCCCGAAAAGCCCTCGAAAAGCGTTCCGGGGGTTGTCTTTTATACACATCGCCCGATGAGAACTGTTGCGAAATACTCCGCCTTGGCGACAATAAGGGTATCGCAAAATTAAGGAGCAACTGATGCCCAAATATCTGCTGGCCCACGACATCGGAACATCTGGAAACAAAGCGACACTCTTCGACACAAACGGACGCCTGATCGCCTCACAAACCAGCACATACGAGACCAATTATTTCAACAACAACTGGGCGGAGCAAAACCCCGCCCACTGGTGGGATGCTGTCTGCAAATCATCGCGAGCACTGCTAAGCGAAATCAACCCTGGCGACATCGCTGCGATAGCTCTCAGCGGACAAATGATGGGTTGCCTGCCGCTAGACTCCAACGGAGCCCCACTACGCCCTTCAATGATCTACTGCGACCAGCGGGCAATGGCGGAGGCAGATCACCTTACCGCCGAAATCGGGGCCGAGAGGTTCTACAAGATTGTCGGGCATCGAATCAGTCCGTCGTATTCGATCGAGAAGTTGATGTGGCTGAAGGCGAACGAGCCTGAAATTTATGCAGCAACAGCACACATGCTCAACGCGAAAGACTACATCAACTTCAAACTCACCGGGCAAATCGCGACCGATTACTCAGATGCATCAGGCACAAACGCGTTCGATCTGAACAGTTTCAAATGGTCCGAGCCAATCATCAAAGCCGCAGGCGTTAACCGAGCACTTTTCCCCGACGCTCGCCCATCGACAGACATTCTCGGCCCAATCACGGCTGAAGCCTCAGCAGCAACGGGACTGCTGGAAGGCACGCCGGTGGCCATCGGCGGGGGCGACGGAAGCTGCGCCGCGGTAGGCGTCGGATGCGTGCGTCCGGGCATGGCGTACGGATATGTAGGCTCGTCGTCCTGGATCGCCATGACG
>JABGPF010000255.1 GCA_018645065.1 Phycisphaerales bacterium | reverse complement strand
ATTGGATTATTGTTGGCGGTATGAAAAATCTCATGCAAAGTATCATGTTTGCGGTCGTTAGCGTTGCGATTCTTCTCGTTGCGAGCGGTTGCGGCAGGGAGCGATTTTTCATCGAAAACGATAGGGGTGTATTGGGCGCCATTCCAGCCGAGCAGTCGCTGTCGGTTCCGCGAGAGATGGCGATGTTCGCCGGCGACACGGGCAAAAGGCTCGCATGGACCGATCTACGTGATGCGATGGTCTGGGCCGATGTGATTCTCGTTGGTGAGCAGCATGACGACGCTGCGGCCCACCGGATCGAACTGGAACTGGTTCGTGAGACAATCGCACTGGCTGACAAACCGGGCGTTTCGATGGAGATGCTCGAACGCAACGAGCAGGGCGTGGTTGACGAATATCTCTCCGCTGCGATATCACAGAAGGAATTTGTCACCCGGACCGGTTCTGCTAATTGGGGCGGTAAGGGTAAGTGGGGCGATTGGTATCACCCGATTGTCGATGCCGCCCGAGATGCGAAGGTTCCGTTGATAGCGGCAAATTCTCCGCGTAAATACGTAAAAGAGGCACGCGTAGAGGGGTATGGCGTGTTGTGGGCCCACCCGCCGGCCGAGCGGAAGAACTACTTTATCCCCGAGCGAATTCTGGGCGGTTCGTACGCCGATAGATTCATGGGAATAATGACGCACCATTCGGCGCCCGCCAAACCGCGCAAAACCAAGGCGACCACCCAGCGGGCAACTACTCAACCGGCCCGTCGCCCCATGCCGCGCCGCAAGATAGACCCTCGCGAGTTCTTCCGCGCCCAACTCGTATGGGACGCGACAATGGCTGGTTCTATCGCACAGGGGCTCGATAGCGGGCTCAGACCGGTGATCCATATAGTCGGGCAGTTCCATACCGATTTTGACGGCGGGACGGTCCAGTATCTGCTCGATCGCAAACCGGATTTGAAAATACTTACCATCAGTCTGCAAAACGCTTACGCCAGGGATATTCGTCCCGCAGACAAACAACGAGCCGATGTTGTGATATACACACTGGCCAAACCGCCCGAAGATAAGAAAAACGATTCAAATAAATCCGCCGATTGACCGTTAACCAACATAAGATACAAACCATAACAGTTTTTTAGAAAGGTTGAATAATGAAGAATATTGATAGAAGAAGTTTCCTGGCAGGCTCGGCGGTTGCGGCCGCTACGGTTGCAATGACCGGTTCTACGGCTTCGGCTGCTTGCGGAAAATGCGCCGCGGACGCTAAGCACGATCACGCCGGCCACGATCACAAACATGCCCATCAGGAATTCTACGAACTCCGCGCCTATCGCGTCCCGAGCGCCGAGAAGCAGACGATTATCAAGGACTACTTCGCCAAGGCCCTTGTTCCCGCACTGAACAAGCTGGGCATCGACCGCGTCGGTGTGTTCGAAACGCTCGAAGGCAAGGATCTGACGCTGTGGGTGCTTATCCCCTTCAAGACACTTGACGCCAGGGTTGTGCTGAACGAGAAACTCGCCGCCGACAAGGCTTATCAAGCCGCCGCGAAAGATTTCCTGGTCGGATCGAAGAAAGATCCCATGTACACTCGCGTTGAGAGCTGGTTGATGAAGGCGTTCGCCGGTATCCCGGTCATTGAAATGCCCGCCGAAACCAAAGCCGGTAAAGACCGTATTTTTGAAGTCCGCGTCTACGAAAGCCACAACGAAGACGCCGCACGACGTAAGGTCCACATGTTCAATAACGGTGAGACCCAGACTATGCGTGATGTGAAGTTGGCTCCGGTATTCTTCGGTGAAACGCTCATCGGCGGTAATGTACCGAACCTCACGTATATGCTTTCGGCTCCGAACATGGATGAGCACAAGAAGCATTGGAAGGCGTTCATGGCCCATCCGGATTGGAATCGGATGAAGAAGATGCCCCTGTACAAAGGCACGGTCTCAAAGATTTACAACTACTTCCTCAAGCCGCTTAAATGCTCGCAGATATAAACGCTGCGTAACCAGAGATTTACCCAACAGCGGGAGCCTGACTTGCGCGTACTTGTCGTTATGTCAAAATTCGTCGCCGGTGGCGCTGAGACAACGGCGATGCGCCTGATCGGATCCCTGCATGGGAACGGCTATGAGTTCGTCGCCGCCGCGGTTAAAGGCGGCGGCGAACTCGCAGGCCCGCTGGGTCAAACCGGCGCGGTGGTTTATGACGGACTAACGCACTTCAAACGCGACCCGCTGGGCCTTTGGCGTCTGGCGAGAATCATCAGGCGCCACAAGATCGAAGCCGTTATATGCGTAACTGCACCGCGAGACGCTCTGTTTTATTCAACTCTTGCGCCGCTTCTGGCGTGTCGATGCATACCGCGAATATGCTGGTGTCACTCGCGACCTGAAGGGCAATCGGGCAATTTTGCGCCTCGGCTGAGGCGTTACCGCAGGCTGGGGCTGCTCAGCGCGGTGGTCTGTATTACTCACCGTCAGCGTAAAATGCTTGTCGATCGCGGGCTGCCTCGGCGTCATGCACCGCTGATTCGCAATGGGATCGCACCGGCGAATTTCGCTGGCGCAACTCCCGCGGATATTGCTCCCGGTATGAAGACGATCGTTCAAGTCGCCAACGTGATGCCCGATAAGGATTTCGCGACACTCATAGCGGCTGCGAAATTGCTGAAACAGAAACGCGAAGATTTTCGCATCGTGCTGGCGGGGCGGGGGACCGAATCGCCTGAACTGATAGCTCAAATTAACGCCGCCGATCTCGCCGGGGTGATTATTCCCATCGGACACAGCGATGATATTCCCGGTCTGCTGGCCCGAGCCGATCTGTTCGTCCTCTCGACGACAGGGGAAGTGTCCAGTATCGCAACGCTGGAAGCGTTCGCCTCCGGCACGCCCGTTGTGGTTTCCGACATCCCTGCGTTCGACGAGATGCTGACCGACGGCGTAGAAGGTTTGCGTGCGGCGCCGGGCGATCCTGCCGCATTGGCTGAGGCGATTGGCACGCTTCTGGACGACGAGGTCCTGTCAGCCAAACTCACCGCCAACGCACATCAACGCCTCAAACAGTACGATCTGTCAATCATGGCCCAACGCTTCGACCGTCTCTTGCGTGCTATCGGCTAGTTCGATCCGCCTTTGACGTCGTTGTGCATTTTTGGCGCCTTTGTTCCGGTCGGATAGTACCAGAGCGATTCGAAGTATTTCTTGTCGACTTCGTAGATGTTTATCGAATCTTTCTCGCTATCGTAGGTGTTGGGTAGGGCTCCGTATCGTTTCATCTCGCGAATGTAGCCGGGGCGCGGCTTGAAGCCGGGCATGTCGAATCTCTTGATCGTGTCGAGGTTCTTTTTGCCCGCGGTGATTAATCCGAGCAACGCTTTGTAGTCCGGGTCGTTGGTGTCTTTGAACACTTTTTCGCAGTGTTTGGCGGTTTTGGTTTTCTTCGACAATTCTAAACCGCCCGCTTCGCTGGCCAGTGGTGCGGTCAGCAGTAGTGATTTCTCCGGGTTGGTGAAGTCGAACATGCGGTGACGGCTGTATTTCAGGCGTTTGTCGTTCCCATCGAATCGCCAGAACGATATCCCCAGTTCATCGCTGATACTGGTGGGAAGTGCGTTTCTGGTCTTCTTGCTGTGGCAAGCCCCGCAGCGTTTTTGCAGCGCCGCCTGGTAGGGTTTCACTTCGGGCCATCCGCGATCGGTGTTGACCTGGCGGTTCTGTTGGTATCCTGCGATTGAACCGCACCCCAACGCCGCATATGTGCCCGGGTAGGGCGCCCCGGCTTCGATCCAGTAGCGGATGGTGTCCTGCTCCTGCTGGGAAAGCTTGACCTTGTTGTGCTCTCCGTTGGTCTTCTTCATGATCGCACTCGACCCCGAACCGACGGTCCGCGGGGCGCGATTTCCCACCGCTATGTTGCGTCCGTCGGTGAACTGCTTCTTCCAGGTCAGCGTGAAGTAGCTCGTCGAGAACATTGGCCCGCGTCCGCCTGTCAGCATCATACCGCCGCTTTGCTTTTGCGAGTTGTGACACTTAATGCAGTGCTTGTCGAGTATCGGCTGGATGTCGCGCGGGAAGTCGAAAATGTCGGGCACGCCCTTGTTTGGCGTTATCGTGCTGGGGGCGCGTTTCATAGCCTGGGGCCGACCGCCGGTGGGGCGGTTGGATACAATCGTCTTACGTTCTTCGTGACATCCGATGCAACTTGTCATCTCGCCGGGCATCACGCTTACGAAACTGTGCATTCGTTTGACCGAATTGTTATTCGCGTCGAGCGCCACGAAGAAGAACGGACGCTTGGCCGGTAAAATAAAGTTCGCCGAACCGTCTTCCTCGACGGGCACCGTACCGAGCACGCGTTCCAGCGTGAAGGTTCCGCCGTAGCTCATCGGGTCCATTCCGCCGGTGAAGTTCACAGGTTTGGGCAGCGATTCGACGATCAGCAGCTTTTTGATATCGCCTTTCTTGACGCCCTTCATGTTGCGCCCGTTGTATACGTCCATGAGCATGAGTTGTCCGGTAGCCATTGAGGGGCGTACCGTGTTGGGACGCAACCGTTCGCGTTTTCGCACGATTAGCGGGCGAGGTTCGTGCAGTTCGCATCGCCCGCCGAACTCGCTGCCGAGGGTGTAAATGTTGGCTTCTCGCCCTTGCGGGGTGAGCATTACGAGGTTGCGGCGGTATGCGGCGATAAACGTGTCTTCCGATATCGCATACGGGTCTCGATACCCGCGTTTCCTGGTTACGTTCCGCATTGAACCTCTATCGTCCGGTCCGTTTTTGTCGGTCACAATCGCCACGTGTCCTTCATGCTCCCTGCCGCCGTGGCCGGGCGAGTTGATCAGGATCACATCGCTGGTTCCGGGTATGGGCTTTGCGTCAATGAACAGCCCGCTGGGGTTCATGTTTCCGAAGTAGACCATCTGCCCGGTCCCGTCGGGGTTAGTCGTCCAGAGGTGATGGTAGTCGACCTGAGAGCGATCGACGTATTCCCATCGCATGTAGAGGATTCGTCCGTCTGGAAGCGGCCAGGGGGTGTTGTCGTGCTCTACGTTCGCCGATATCTGGCGGATGTTCTTACCGTCTGCGTCGCAGTAGTGCAGCACGGCTACCGGTGTCAGCCAGCATTGCACCCATCGTTTGACACGGCTTGAGACAAACATAATCTTGTCATCGGGCAGAAATGTGGGCTCGATGTCGTCGTATTGGGTCTTGGTGATCTGCTTGAGCCCGCTGCCGTCTGAGTTTATCTGGTAGAGATTGAACGAGGTTGTTCCGCTCTTTCGCCACGAGAAAATGATTGTTTTTCCATCGTAATGCACCGCCGGGTCGCGAACCGATCCGTCCGGATCGTCGATCAGCAGCTTGACTTTGCCCGTTTTGAGGTCGAGTTTGCAGAGTCGTCCTTCTTTGCGATAGAGTTTGCGTTTGGAATCGTAGGAGTAGTACCCAAAGTTTGCGTACCAGTGTCCGTCTACCCCGGATTCTCGTGCAGCGAATACGATTTCTTTCACGCCGAGTTTAGTCAGGGCCGATGTGTCGACCGGTGGAGCGGGCTTTGGCGCTGGCGTGGTCGTTTTTGTGATTTTCACCCCGGCGATGCTGAATTCCCAGATTGATGCGAGATTGTGCGAACTTGCTTTTGTAGCCAACAGGCGAAGGAATCGTCCTTTGCTATTGAGGTCTTTGATTTTCTCGACGCCGCCTTTGCCGGCCGTTTGCGTGTGGATCACCTTGAATGTTTTACCGTCTTGGGAGGTGAGGATCTTGTACTGCACCGCGTGGGCGGTCTCCCAGCGGATCGTGATGTCGTTTATCGGGTGAGATTTGCCCAGATCAATCTGAAGCCACTCGCCCGTGCGACTCATAGGCGTTTTCGACGCCCATCGCGTTTTCGGATTCCCGTCGAAGGCGTATCTCGCTGGATAATTCCCCGGATGCACCGAAGATGCGGTGACAGTCATTTTGGGCGGTGCGGCCTGGGCGGGTGCGACGATAAGGGTTGCAAACGCAACTATTAATACGGAAAACAGAACAGTCGTTGCTATCTTGTGAGGCATGTCCAACTCCTGGTTTGTCCCCCCGGCATGTTTTATAGAACCGATCAATTATCTCATTCCAGGCATGCATTATCAAATCATTTATTCGTCGCGATTGGTCCGCTTATCTGCATCGTAAGTCACGCATAGGGGGCGATCTAGCCGATATATCAACGTGACGTCTATGAAAACGAGATCAAAACCTCCGCATGACGCGGTGGTGGCGGTTACTCATCGCTGTAACGCGCGATGTGTAATGTGCAATATATGGAAAGGCGATACGCCCGATCGCCTGATGCCCGAACACATGCGCAAACTCCCTTCCGGTTTGCGAACGATCAACCTTTCCGGCGGTGAACCGTTCCTTCGCGATGATCTTGCCGATTTCGTTCGCGCCGCCCACGAGCAATGCCCCCAGGCGATCATCACGATATCAACCAACGCGTTCCTGCCCGATCGGATCGCAGAACAGATGCCAAGGTTGCTGGAGATTGATCCGGGGCTTCATTTGGCGATAAGTTTGGATGGATTGGGCGCTGCACATGATCGCATAAGAGGCGTGCCCGGCGTGTTCGAGCGAGCAAAAGGGCTGATCGAACGCTTGACGGCTGATGGATATCGCGGGCTGCGATTGAGCATGACGCTGAGTAATGAGAATCTCGATCAGCTAACCGATGTGGCGCAATTGGCTGAGCGTTTGGGGCTGGAGCTTGGGGTCGTCGCCGCACATGGCGCCGGAACGCATTTGGGCATTGGTTCCGATGATGTTGCTGTTGATCGTGTTCCGGCGTGGCTTGGCGGGGCGTTTGAAAAGGTGATTGCTCCGCGGTTGAGGTCGTGGCGGGCGAAGAACTGGTTGCGGGCTCATTTTACGTGGGGCACGTATCGTTATTTGGCGGGGCGGCCTTGGGAGATTCGCTGCCGAGCCGGGCGAGATATGTTCTTCCTCCAGGCTGACGGGGCAGTATATAGTTGCTCGGTCCGCGGGCAGGAGATGGGCAACATTGTCGACGAAGAATTCCCCGAGATATGGACCGGTCCGCGAGCGATAAAAGCCGTCGAGTTCGTCCACCGCTGCCCCGAGCGATGCTGGATGATATGCACCGCTCGACCTACATATCGCGCGAAGTGGTTCAGCGTGTGCGCCTGGATAATCTGGAAAAAACTGCTGGCGCACCTGCGTATGTTCCACCTGCCGGACCTCTCGTCAGACGCTTCGGAGGATGCGGCGTGAGGATACTGCATATTGATAAATTCCTGCCGGGATGGGGCTATGGCGGCGGCGTCGAAAGCTGCATAAACGCTATGGCCGACGCGCAACGAACCGCCGGACACAACGTGACGGAGTTCGGGACCGCACGCGACGATAACGCCCCGGAAATGCCGCGTTTTTTTGACTTTTCGGCCGCTCGCAACCCGCTGAATTTACCGCGAATGATCCACAACACCCAAGCCGCTTCGACGCTATCAAAGTTCCTGTTGCGTCGCAAAATCGATGTCGCACACATCCATAGTTTGTACCACCATCTAACCCCGTCAATCTTGCCTGTTCTCTCACGCCGCGGGATCGGGATCGTGATGCAGATGCACGATTACCGCATGGCCTGCCCGACGAAGCATTTCCTTCGTCCCGGTGAGCAGGGGCATTGCATGAGATGCCATCCGAATAAATATTTCCACGCTATCGATGGGCGATGTGCCGGTGCGGCTGGAGCGGCGCCGACGATTGAAAGTTATATCGCACGATTCACGCGAAGTTATTTTCGCTGGGTG
>JABGPF010000254.1 GCA_018645065.1 Phycisphaerales bacterium | reverse complement strand
CCGTCGGGGCCATGCCATCTGAAGCCTGAGAAAACGCCCGATGACGTCGATTGGGATATGTGGCTCGGACCGGCTCCGAAGCGTCCGTTCCATCCGCAACTGATCAAGGGCGGATTCCGTCCGTACCGCGATTATTCCGGTGGTGGTATGACCGACTGGGGCTGCCACACGTTCGGAGGCGCGTTGTTCTGTCTTGGGCTGCACAAGACAGGCCCGCAGGAGATCATTCCTCCTGATGGGAAAGATGTGAAACTGTTGACCTACAAATACGCCGGCGGCGTGAAAATCTACCATAACGGCGGGTGGGGGCAGTTATGCTTCAAAGGTTCCGAAGGCGAGATACCCTCGCGTGATAAAGGACGCAAAGAGACCCCGCCGAACATTCATATTCCCAACTATAAAGGCAGCGGTGGGATATTCGGCGACTTCCTGCATTGCGTTCGAACTCGCGAAAAACCATTCCGCGACATCGAAATTGCACACCGAACAGCCACTCACTGCCATCTGGGCAATATCGCATACTGGTTGAAACGACCCCTGAAGTGGGACCCGGTGAAGGAAGTAATCATCGGAGACGACGAAGCCAACCGATGGCTCGATCGCGAAGCCCGCGAGCCCTGGGGACTTTGGTAGGCGAAAAACAAATAATTCCGGTGCTATGCGTACTTTATATTGTATGTTTCCTTTGGATCTTATAAATCCGTGAGGAAGCATAAAATGTACACACGCACCAGAATAGACAACAAGAACTGCTGGTCTGAGAGAAGACCTTTGCGATCCAGGCGTGGTGTTGCGTATCTCTTTTCCCTGGCGATGCTTGCGCTGATGACCACGATGGCTGTGGCCCTGATGGCGTCGACCAATTTGAACCTCAGTCGCGGGCAGCACATGAAGGATTCGCTTGCTGCGCAGTTATCGGCGGAGAGCGGGTTGCAGTTTGTCTCGATGAATTTTGACAAGATCAGAATGCCCGAAGGCACAAATGAGGCAACATTTGCGACAAATCTAGCCGCTGCTATCGGCGAGGTTCTCAACGAGACATCCAATCTCTGTGGAGGTGTGGTGACCTGCGACGGAACCACTATCACCATACCGAAAATTATCGTCGGCGACTCGAGTTTTACCTGCACGGTGACTATTCTCGCCCCGGATGTCAACGGTACTCCGCAATGCCGAGTAAGTTCGCTTGGCGTTAGCGGATTGGCGTCGCGGACGGTGAGTCTCGACATGCAGATGACAGGGCGTGCGGCTGGCGCTTTCGACTACGCCATTGCGTCGAAGGGTGGAATATACGTCAGCGGAAATGCGGAAATTAACGGTATGAATATGCCAGACGAAGCCAGCGTCCTGTCGGTGAACCAGAACGCAATTGCGATCTCGATTGGCGGGAGCGCCACTATCGGCGGTGATCTGTACCTGACTGCTGAAGATGACGGCTCGTTGGATCTCACTGGCGGCGGGTTGAGCGTTGGCGGCGAGTCTGACATAAATGTGATACGGGATAACAACGTGCATTGGCTTGAGGACGAGCCCAGTTTTCCGGAATTGAATTTGGCGCCTTTTGAAGCTCTGGCTGAGACAGCAACGGTTATTGATGCGAGCACGGATGTCGATGGGAAGGATCTGGTATTCAATAATGTTCGTATAGCAGCCGGCACGAATCCGGAATTCAAACAGGACACCGTAATAAATGGATTGCTGTACATTGAGGCTCCCAATGAAGTTACGTTTAAATCCAAGGTGATCCTTAACGCGATCGTTGTAACCGAAGACGGTAATGGAGTGACTGGCGCCAGCACGCTGGACTTCAAAAGCCAAGTCACCGTCCCCGGCGTTGACGCACTGCCTGACACTGAAGAGTTTGCAGATGTTAAGACTTTGCGGGGAACCGCAATTTTGGCGCCGGGTTTTGGCGTTCAGTTCCGCGGACAGGTCAATAGCATCAATGGGACGATCGCTGCTGATCAGTTTTCGTTCCTGGGCAATTCGAGTATATCAGGCGATGTTTCAGGTACGATTATAGGGCTTTCATCCAAAGACCTGGTCATGTCCGGTAACGCGACGATTTTGGTTAACAAGGAAGCTGCTGACGACACTCCGGCTGGGTTTGTGCACTTTCAGGGTGTCGCGCCTGTCGGTAACACGTACTCAGAAGGCGACTGAGCCTGGTAGTACAATTCTACGCAATATCGTTGCGATAGCGATGTGATATCGTATATAGACGCGATCTCGTTGCATGGTGGGTATTGGGTTTTTATTTTGTAACTCCTTCATTAGAGTTGCTTTAGGTATGGAAAAACACTTTTGGCACGCAATATGCAAATGATAGGCGTTATGAAAACAGCAACTACGACAATCCGAAGCAAGCAGAATCGTAAGCGATATAGGGTTGTCGAAACAAATTGCACCAGAAAGGATAGAACGATGAACAAATCCACCAAAGGTTTTACGCTGACAGATATGCTGGTTGTTGTCTCGGTAGTCGGGATGGTCGCAATGATGGTTTTACCGAAACTGTAATTTTCATCCCCCGCCAAGTCGCTTGTGTCCGATCTGAGTTATGATCTGGACGGCGTTATGGTGGGGGTTTGTTTTGCGCTCTTTTTTTTGGGGAAAATGCAGTATAGGTGCTGCTCACTTCGCAGGTGTTTTTTCTTGCTAATGGAGCGTTTTTGATGGATCGGCGTCTCAGGTCTTACCGTTATTAATCGAAACCAAAGGCCTTTTGTCTTGCCTTGAGAGCGCAATTTGGATACTTTGTTGGGTTCTTGAGGTAGGGAGCGGTGCGTTACCGTTTCCTCCTTTTGCATGTGGTAAGAGCATTAACTGAGAGTCCGCCAAGGGCTCATACGGATATTGGAGAACGATATGGCAGACTATAAGGCATTGGATAGCAAAGCGATTAAGCTGGCTAGGCAGGTTGCGAAAATGTGCACCGAAGCCGGTAGCGGGCATCCTTCTACGGCTATGTCGCTGCTGCATATAACAACGGCGCTTATGTACCGCGTAATGCGATACGACCCGAAGAATCCCTGGAACAAGGGCGCTGATCGGCTCGTGTTGTCCGGGGGACACGCCGTTCCGGTAATTTACTCCGCATACTGCGAGCTTGGCGGGGTGGTCGGTACTGAAAACCAACCTTCGGAGTTGCGCTTTGACGACGCACTGACACTTCGCGAAGGCGATAGTGTGCTTGACGGGCATCCGAATCCGGCAGTTGGTTTCCCATTCTTCGATGCAGCCACCGGTTCGCTCGGGCAGGGACTTTCGGTAGCCGCCGGTCTGGCGTGCGGAGCTCGCGTCGCCGGTTCGGACGCCAAGATGTTCTGCATCTGCGGTGACGGAGAAAGCCGCGAAGGCCAGATATGGGAAGCCTTGGATTACATCGCCGATCACAAACTCACTAATGTCTGCACGATATTCAACTGCAACGGGCAAGGCCAGAGCGACTACGTTTCACCCCAGCAAACCGCCGCGACGCTGCAGGCGAAACTCGAAGCATTTGGTTTCGACGTCAAGGTTATCGACGGGCACGATTGGGAGCAGATAATCGGCGCTCTGACCGCAGAAGCGACCGACAAGCCCATCGCGATTGTCGCCAACACCGTTAAGGGTTGGGGCGTAACCGAACTGCAGGACCGCAGCTATCACGGTAAAGTTCTCACCGCAGACGGTCTGGCCCAGGCGATGGCCGATCTCGACGCCAAAGCCGCCGAGCTCGGCGTGACAGACGGTTCGGACGCAGGAGCGGCTGACATTCCCGCAGCCAAGCTGATCGCAGCACCGGCGGCCGAACCGATCTCAGCAGGTTCGTTCGAAGATGCGATGAAGGCGGTTGGTTGGGATGGCCCGCTGGCCGATAAGAAACTCTCAACACGCCGGGCATATGGCGCGGCGTTGATGGCGATTGGCGCCAACTCGCAAGTTGTTGGCATCGACGCAGACGTGCAAAACTCCACGTTTAGCGAAATGTTCGCCAAGAAATACGTGGACCGCTACTTCGAAGCACGCATCGCCGAGCAGAACATGGTCTCAGTTGGCGCCGGACTTGCCGCCGCGGGACGCGTACCGTTCATCTCGACGTTCGCCAAGTTCCTTTCGCGCGGGTACGACCAGATCGAAATGGCGGCCATTTCCCACGCCAACCTTAAAATGTGCGGTTCCCACGCGGGTATTTCACTGGCGGCTGACGGTCCGAGCCAGATGGCACTTGCCGATGTGGCGTTCTTCCGCAGCCTGGCCCACTCGCGCCGCCGCACCGACGGGGCTCCGACCGTACGGGTAATGCTGCCCAGCGACGCGGTCAGCGCCTTTAGGCTTACCGAACTGATGGCAAATGTCGACGGAATGTGCTACATGCGAACCCATCGACCGGACGTCCCGTTTATATACGATTTCGATGAAGAGTTCACCGAAGGCGGGTTCAAGCATCTGATCGATGGTGAGGACATCGCAATCGTCGCCAGCGGATACATGGTCCACGTCGCCAAGCAGGCGGCGGAACTGCTCGAAGAAACCGCCGGACTCAGCGCCACGCTGATCGACGCGTATTCGATTCCGCTGGACACCGACGAAATTCTGAGAATTGGCGACGATTGCCGCGGTCAGATCCTCGTAGTCGAAGACAACTTCGCAGGCGGTATCGGCGACGAAATCTGTGCAGCCGCAGCCACCAGCGACCTGGGCGTTACGGTCCGCACGATGCACGTAAACGATATGCCCAAGAGCGCCAAGACCCCAGCGGAAACCCTGGAAATGGCGTCGCTGTCACCGAAAAACATCGCCGACGTAGCACAGGAAATGTTCGACGGATCGGTAGCCTAAAGCTCCGATTCACCCTGAATAATTTAAAAGCCCGGGACGCCTGTGAAAAGGTTCCCGGGCTTTTTAAATTTAAATTTAAATTTCAAATTCTTGTCGCGCGTTTGCGGGTTGTTGGTCGTTCTACATTTTCAGGAAGTTTTCGAGCAGCGTGTGTCCGATTTCCGTCAGGAAGCTTTCCGGGTGAAACTGCACGCCGTGAGTCGGATGGGTTTTCGAGCGAATCCCCATAAGTTCGCGCTGATCGGTGCTCCAGGCGGTTTCGATGAAATCCTCGTCGAGGTTTGTCGGGTCGACTATCAGGCTGTGATATCTTGTGGCGGTGAACGGGTCGGGTAGTCCGGCGTATACGCCTTGTCCGTCGTGCGTAATTTCGCTGGTCTTACCGTGCATTAGCCTGTCGGCGCGTATTACTTCGGCGCCGAACACCTGCCCTATGCTCTGGTGGCCGAGGCAGACTCCGAGTATCGGAATTCGCCCGTGGAAGTGTCGGATAAAGTTCATTGACTCACCGGCTTGGTCGGGCGTGCATGGTCCGGGCGAGACGATCAGGTGCGTGGGTTTGTAGTCCTCTGCGGCCTGTTCGGCGGTCATAACGTCGTTGCGTACAACCTGCAATTCCCAACCACTGTCCAGTTCGCCGATGCGTTGGACCAGATTGTAAGTGAAGCTGTCGTAATTATCGAGTACAAGTATCATGCCGACATCCTAGCTTTTTTTATGCTGCAATCCCAGCTTTTTCATACCGCAATTCGAGCTTTGGATTGCCCGACGGTCAAGAAAAGCGGTAACCTTTATGCTTTTTATGCGTTATAATGTTTAGAAGCTGTTTCGAGGTTGATTTGCATGAACTCCAGCCAGCCTGATGCCTGGGAGATAGATATGAGCCGCTCAGTACACATTGTCGCCAGTTGCCTGGCCGTTATTTTCGGGGTCGTTGGCGTTGTTACCGCCGCCGCGCCTGCAACCGCTCCGGCGCCAACTCTGAGCAAAGCCCAAGCCAAGGCGGCTGCTGACGCTGCGGCGGTCAAGAAACTTGCTGCGTATATCCAGGTAATTAAAACTTCCAAGGACCCCAGTGTTGTCTTGCGTGCTTACACCAGGGCCAGCAGTCTTGACCGGATGAACATGCAGTTAAACAGTGCTTACATGCGACGCATGCTTCAGTTGGGCAGGCCCCAGGCTGCGTATGTGTCGGCGAAGATACTTTCGACCCAGGACGTCGACGCTGGTTTGGCCTGGGCGATGATTGGTTACACGACGGGGCGATCAGGTAATTATCGCGAATCAATAATCGCCACCGCGCGGGCGTTGGAGTTCAATTCCGATGACGAATCGATTATGAACAACGCCGGTCAGATGGCTGCATGGTTTGATAACGCGAAATTTCCGCCTAAGGTCGGTGATCGTGAGAAGCGTATAATGGCTAGGCTTGCGCCCAAATTCAAGAAGAGCAAGGCCTACACCGACGCCTATAAACGTGTCAGCACCATGTACGCGACATGCAAGCAGGACCGTTCGGGCGTGGAGACCCGCCTGCTCAACGCTCAAAAGGAATACAACAAGGTTCGCACCTCCGAATTAACAATGCGGGCGACTCTCAAACGCCTTGGATCCCAGTTCCACCAGCTTAGCGCGAGACTCAAGAAGATCGAAAAAGATATCCGTCAGAACCGAAACAACCTGAACCTGCGAGACGAACACGGGCGTCAGGTTTACGACACACGCGCCATCCTCGCCGAAAATTCGCGGTTGGAGAAGGAACGCGACGCTGCCAAGAAGAAGCAGGATGAACTCAAAAAAGAAGCCACTCCTCTCGGACCGAAGGTGCGACTGGCCGAAGCGAAGGGCAAGATGCTCCGCAAAGAAGTTTCTGAATGCAATATAGCACTGAAGAAGCTCAAACCCGCTATTCTCAAGGTGCTGCGATGGGACCCTCCGTCGGTTGACGGGGTGTTCACCGAAGAGGCTCCCGGCGCCCCGAAGGTAAGCAACCCGACGACGAAACCGGCCCCGACGATCATGACAACCGACGATGAAGCCAAAGCCGCCAAGAGATACAAAATGGCCAAACTCTACATCAGCAATGACAAGGATCAGCGGGCAAGAGAGATCATTCTTGAGATCCTCACCAAGTATCCCAAAACCAAAACGGCGACACAGGCCAGAGAACTCCTGAAAAGCATCTCGCCACAATAAATAGACATGACTAGTCGTTGTCCGGTCAGGGCGCCGATGCCGGACCGGTGATTCGATAGTGTCCTGTCAGGTGGTAATCGAACAGATTGTTGTTTTCGCGAGTTCCGCTCCCACCGTTGTGAATCACCAGGGGCGTTCCGCTGGATGTCTTGCGATCACTTACGATCATGATGTGAGTCAGTTTGGATATTTTGCACGTGACCAGATCGCCTGGCAGGTAGTCGTGCTTGTTCCGAGTCACGCCAACTGAGTAGCCTTTTCGCTCGAAATAGCATCTGAGATTGGGGACCCGGCGATGATCGATATTGGGGTCGGGCGCCCTTAATCCCCATTTTGTCGGGTAGGCGGAGAAGGCGGTTTTCATGTCTTCGTGCATTAGTTGCTGCAGGTCCATTCCCAGGGCGTCTCGCAGGGCTCGGACCACGACGTCAGTGCAGACGCCTCTGCTTATGGGCACATCTCCCATGGGGTACTCCAGGCGAACGTAGGACCCGTCATAGTGGACTGTCTTGCCGATTTGCGAGCGTGCGGCCGCGACGATTGGCGGAGAGGGCGGTCCGGCGGTTTGTCTCTGGTCATCGGATTCCCGACTGCAACCAGTCAGGGTGAATGCAGCAGCGAATAACCAGCAGACTGAAACTAAGCGTGGCGTCATAATCATCTCCCGAGGGCGTCGCAGCGTATAATCCTTGATGGGGAGTTTATCGATTCCCTTGATCGGAATCAACACGACGGTGGTTTTCCACAGGGCAAACGCATTCTCACCATTATTAACGGCAAACGGCCTTGCCACAGAGAG
>JABGPF010000253.1 GCA_018645065.1 Phycisphaerales bacterium | reverse complement strand
TGAGCCGTACTGGACTTGAACCAGTGACCTCCTGCGTGTCGAGCAGGCGCTCTAGCCAACTGAGCTAACGGCCCGTTTGTGAGAGGGTTGGTCTCACAGGGGTCAATAATATAGACTTGTGCGGACGGGTTGTCAAGGGGCTGGCGGGAATGTTTTCGATGATGTGGGGGCGGCGGGTTGACTTTGATTTCAATCTGCGTCACTATGAGGCGGTGCTATGTCATAATATGGAGAATCTGAAGGCAATGAATAAAAATAATGCCAAAATAACGATACTTATAATGCTGATCGCCGCAGTGGTTACGCTTGGGGTGCAGGCCGCTGGAACGGGCGGGAAAAAGGCGCCGAAAACCAAGCGGAAACGGATGGTGCAGTACAAAAAGCCCACGCGGGAAGTCGTTACGCTGATCGCAAACGGTAAAGCGAAAGAGGCTGTTGCCCGATGCGAGGCATTCCTGGCGAAAAACCCCAAAGATACTGAGCACCAATACCTGCTGGCGATGGCGTATGCGAACCTCAAACAAATCGACAAGGCGCACCAGGCGATGCTGGCTGCATTGGCGGTCGGTGTTCCGTTTGAACGGTTCATTGTCGGACCGCGAGACCTGCTGGCGCCGCTTACGGATTCCGAGGCGTTCAAAAAATATGCAGTGGCGCGCAAGGCGAGCAAATCGCCGGTTCTCCAGGGCCCGATGCTGGGGACGATGACAGATAGCTCAGTTCGCATCTGGGTGCGCACGGCGGATGAATCGGTTGTTCAGGCCGCAGCGGCCAGCGGTGCTGATATCCAGGCCAAGAGTCCGACCAAATGGGTGAAGTCCCAACCGGTGAAGACTTGCAAGGGCGACGATTACACCGCAGTGATCGAGATTGGCGGGCTGCAGGCCGACACCGAATACGTCTACACGCTCAGCGTTGACGGGAAGCCCACATCGCCTCTTGAGAATATGACGTTCCGCACATATCCGGCCGCTAATAAGGGAGCTGTGTTTACGATAGCGTTCGGCGGCGGGGCGGGTTACACGCCCTGGAACGAGCACATGTGGAACACGATCGGCAAGCGAAAACCGCAGGCGATGCTGCTGCTTGGCGACAATGTTTACGTCGACATGCCGACCGTTCACCAGACTCAGCGATACTGTTATTACCGTCGCCAGTCGCGCCCTGAATTTCGCACGCTGACTGCTCGCACGCCGGTGTATGCGATTTATGACGATCATGATTTCGGTACGAACGACTGCATACCCGGCCCGGAGATTGACACTCCGCAATGGAAGCGCCCGGTCTGGAAACTGTTCACTGAGAACTGGGCGAACCCGTACTATGGCGGGGGGGCGAAGCAGCCCGGTTGCTGGTTTGATTTCCAGATCGCCGACGTTGACTTCATCATGCTCGACGGGCGATATTACCGCAACAAGCCCAAGCAGGGCGTCAAGTCGAGCATGCTTGGGGCGGCGCAGAAGAAGTGGCTTTTGGCGAAACTCAAAGCCGCAAAAGGCACGTTCAAGGTGATCTGCTCTCCGGTGCCCTGGACGTTCCACGCCAAGGGGCCCAGCGGCGACACCTGGAACGGTTTCCGTGAAGAACGCGACGAGATATTCTCATTTTTGGCGGCCAACAAGGTTGACGGCGTGTTGTTGTTGTCGGCCGATCGTCATCGGTCGGACGCATGGAAGCTTAAGCGGCCTGATGGGTACCCGTTGTACGAGTTTGAGAGCTCGCGGTTGACGAATATGCACGTGCACGGTAACCAGCCCGGATCGTTGTTCAGCTACAATAAGAAGAACTCCTACGGGCAGTTGACATTCGATACTAAAGCTGCTGATCCGACTGTCACGTACAAGATATTCTCGATAGATGACGAGCTGATTCACACGTTTACCGTTAAGAAATCAGCGATAAAACATTGATCGCGATGCGGTAAATCAGAAATTGGTGATTGTAACTTTCGGAGGTTTTTGTACCCTTTAGGGTTGGACTACGCATTCGATTCTGTTTCAGCTACCGGAAAATCCCATGATAGACATAAAACTTATTCGTTCCGACCCGGACAAATACACCAAAGCGGCCGCTGACAAAAACATGTCGGCCGATATAGCTGCGCTTCTCGAAGCCGATAGCGCCCTGATGGATATCAACCAGAAACTCCAGGACGCCCGGACCGCCCAGAACAACGCTGGCAAGCAGATCGCCGAACTGACCGGCCAGGATAAGGTCGACGCGATAATGTCCGTCAAGTCGCTGAAGACGACGATCGCCGAACTTGAAGCCCAAGCCGAGCAACTGACCCCCAAGTTCGACGATTTGATGCTGCTGGTCGCCCAACCGGCGGCTGAAGAAGTGCCCCTGGGCAAGGACGACACCGAGAACTTAGAACTCCGCACGGTGGGCGAGATCCCGTCGTTTGATTTCGAGCTGAAAGACCACGTGGAGCTTGGTGAGGCGTTGGACATAATCGATATTCCCCGCGGCGTGAAGCTGGCTGGGAGTCGCAACTTTATCCTCAAAGGCGCCGGCGCCATGCTGCACCAGGCCGTGCTGCGATTGGCGATGGATCAGATGATCGCCAAGGGATACCAACTCATGACGGTCCCGGTTCTGGTGAACGAGGACGTTATGTACGGGACGGGCTATTTCCCGCTGGGACGCGACCAGGCGTATCTGGCTGAGCGTGACAACAAGAGCCTGGTCGGAACGTCCGAGGTGCCGCTTACCGCGTATCACAGCGGTGAGATTCTCGAAGCGTCAGACCTGCCGAAGAAGTACATCGCCGTTAGCACCTGCTTCCGTCGTGAAGCCGGGGCAGCGGGCAAGGACACGCGCGGGCTGTACCGCATCCACACGTTCGACAAGGTCGAGCAGGTTGTAATCGCCCCGAACGATCAGGACCAGTCGATCGCCTATCACCAGGAAATTCTCGCCAACTCCGAAGACGTTCTAAAGGCCCTGGAATTACCGTACCGCGTGGTGAACGTATGCACCGGCGACCTGGGCCAGGGACAGGTCCAGAAGTTCGATATCGAGACCTGGATGCCAAGCCGCGACAGCTACGGCGAGACACATTCGGCGAGCCGATTTTACGAGTTCCAGGCACGGCGTCTGAACATCCGTTATCGCGACGAGGACGGAAAGGTTCAGTTCTGCCACACCCTCAACAACACCGTAATCGCATCACCGCGAATTATGATTCCGCTGCTGGAACTGAACCAGAACGCTGACGGTTCGATCAATATTCCTGCGGCGTTGAGGCAGTATATGGGCGGCCTGGCGAAGATCGAGGCGCCTAAGTAAAGGCGCTCGTCAGGTCAAAATATCGATTCGACTTTCCGTTCTGCGCGGAGTTTGTGCAGGCGTCATCCCTTTTTGCCGAAATTAGAAGTAGGCAATTTTAAACAGTTAAAAAACACTGAGGTGTGAAAAATGATAGTAGTAATGAAACCCGGCGCCAGCGACGATCAGGTGCAGCATGTGATAGATTTGGTTCGCGATTTCGGCCTGAAGGATCATCCGATTTACGGAACCGACCGCACGGTAATTGCGTGTATTGGCGATAAGCGAGCCGTTGATAAGGGCGCGATCGAAACGGCTCCGATGGTGGAGCGGATCGTCCCGATTCTCGCCCCGTATAAGATGGCCTCGACGGAGGTTAAGCAGACTCGAACCGCCATTGAGGTCGGTCCGGACAAGTTCCCCATTGGCGGTAATTCGGTCGGCCTGATCGCAGGCCCGTGCTCGGTCGAGAACCGCGAACAGTTCCTGCGCGTCGCCGATGCAGTCAAAGCCACCGGAGCCATTGGCATCCGCGGTGGGGCGTACAAGCCCAGAACCTCGCCCTATAGCTTCCAGGGCTTGCAGGAAGAGGGGCTGGAAATCCTCGCAGAAGCCGGACGCAACACCGGTCTGGCGATAGTCACCGAAGTGGTGAGTGTCGAGACCGTAGATGTAGTCGCCGCCCACGCTGACGTGCTGCAAATAGGCGCCCGGAACATGCAGCACTACCCGCTGCTGGAGGCCGTCGGCAAGGCGGGCAAGCCGATCCTGCTGAAACGCGGACTCTCGGCCCAGCTTGACGAGTTCCTGCTGGCCGCCGAGTACATTATCAACGCCGGAAACCCAGACGTGATCCTATGCGAGCGGGGCATCCGCACCTACGAGAAGTACGTCCGCAACACCTTGCCCCTGGCCTCGGTGCCCGAACTGAACGAGCGAAGCCACTTGCCCGTAGTGGTCGACCCATCACACGGAACCGGACACGCTCACCTCGTGCCGGCGATGTGCCGGGCCGCAATCGCCGCCGGCGCCGACGCCCTGATAATCGAATGTCACGCCGACCCGGAGCACGCCCTGTCCGACGGCGCCCAATGCCTCACCCCCGACGCCCTGGCTGGCCTGACAGGCTCCCTGAAACGCATCGCCCAGGCGATCGGAAGAGACATGTAACTACCGCCGAGCGGTTAGAACCAAACCAGGCGATGTTCACAATAGGTTCACAGTTTTCGGGCTGTGGACCTCTACTTATATAAGTGGTACGACTTATCCAGGCTATGGGTGGTGCAAGGATTTGTGTGGGTGTAAGTGGTTGTTTGGGCGGTGGTTAGGTGCTGGTGTTTGGTCTCGGATGTGCGTATTGGGCGCATATCGGAGGATTGGGATGGCGAGTGGTGCGGAGCTTCACACCTTGGGCCTGTGAACATGGGTTACGGAGTGACCTGCCCAATGAAAAACGGACAGTCGACCGGTAGGCTCCAGGCGTCTGTGGACATGAATGATGAGTTACTTTGCTTCGGTCGCGGTGATCAGGGTGTTGATCTCTTTTAGTTCTGCGGGCGTTTTGGCGTAGTTTTTTGCAATCTTGTAGAGTGCCCGGGCGGTTGTTTGGTCGCCTTCCTGTCGTGCAGCATTGCCCTTGATGAGGTACTCGCGGTATCGGGCCTGGCGGATCATGGCCGCCGCTTCGGGATTGTCGCTCGCCAAGGGCTTGAGCAGCGTTCGCACTTCTCGATACCGCCGGTTTTTGGACGCTTCCAGTGCGGCGGCGAACAGTTTTTGCCTGGTCGGCGGGCTAATCAGGCCGGGCAGCACTTGGCGTTCGTATCGTTCACGCCAGATGCGGCGGAGCTTGTCAGCGGAGGTCATGGTCCTCAGGTGGTCGGCGCCCTTGAATGCCTGGTGGAATTCGATCAGCTCGATCTCGTATTCGCACTGGCGGATCATTTCTTTGACTTCCCTGTCGCTGCGGTCAATGGCGTTAATTTTTTTGAGCAGCGGTAGGGCGTCTGGCCAGTTTTTCGCTTTGAACAGGGTTGAGGCTTGTTTACGTATCTGGTCTTTGGATAACTGTTTTTTTAATCCGTCGAGAAGGATCCGGGCCTTTTTGTGGTCGGGATATTTTTCGATAAACGGGTCCAGTGCGTAGCTGGCGGCCTGTTTTTTGTCATCGATCAGGAGTTTGGTGATCTCGGCGAACTGCATCTCCATTTCGATCGTCTTGATCTCCTCGGCCCATTGCCTGGTGATTTCGGGCGGTATCGCCTGCCCGCCGGGATTGGCCGTCATTTTTTTCAGCACCGCCAATAAATCAGCCGGTCCGCCGCTTGTTCGGGCCTTCTTGATGTCATTCAGCAGCGTCTGGACGACAATTGACGTCCTGATGCGTTCGCGAACAATCTGCACCTCGCGGGCCATTTCAGCATGCAGCCCCGGCGCGATGAGTTTCCTGGATTTCTCAAGCGCCTCAGCCGCCTTGTCCCAGGCAGCCAACACCGCATCGCTATTGCGAGGGTCAGCCTTCCGAGCCGCGAGCAGCAGCACTTTACACTCCTCGAGCGCTTGGGCCCTCACGCGTTTTTCCCTGGCCTGGACCTCGCCGACGGTTTCGGATTTTTGACACGCCAAGGCTGACGCCATCAGCAGTATGCTCGTAATTGTTATCGCACGTTTCATGCAGCTATATCTTTCGCGTAATTTGGCGTGGGGCGACCTGGCGCCGCATCGCAAATTGTTTACTTACGCTTCATCGCTTCCAGAATCTTCTTCCGGGCGTGATGCTCGCTCCACTGGGTAGGATCGTCTTTGATTTTATCCCATTTCTCAACGGTCATCCAGCCAAGTCCGAACGGCCTGCGTGCGTGCCTTCCTCTGGCTGTATGCTTGAGTAGCTCACTCGGCGGCATTTCCGGGCGGGCCGGTTCGGGCATCTGGTTTCGCCAGTTGTAGAATCGTTTGTCCATTTCCTTCACGATGTCCGGGTGTTTCGACGCAATGTCCGTCGTTTCTCCGGGGTCCTTTTCTATGTCGTAAAGGCGCCAGTCGGTCTCCTGGCCGAACTTAACTATCCGCCACTGTTTCCAACGGGCCGCCCGCGACGTATACGTATGCCAGAACAACGCATCGTCGGGATCAGGCGTCTTTTCGCCACGCAGCAGCGGCAGCAGATTCCTGCCTTCGCAATGGTCCGGGAGCTTCGTTTTCGCCACCGCCGCCGCAGTCGCATAGAAATCCATGGTGCTGGCCATCGCCTTGTATTCCTCGCCAGCCGGCAGCACGCCGGGGAAGGTCAGGATCGTGGGCATCCTGAAATTGCCCTCCCATTGCAGATTGAACCGGTTCTTTCCTTTCTTACCGCCGCGGTAGGGCAGTGGTCGATGCCCGGCGTCCGGATCGCCGCCGTTATCGCTGCTGAACATTATCAGGGTGTTGTCGGCGATACCCATTTCGTCCAATTTTTTGCGTATCAATCCTATCTGGTCGTCCAACGACAGCAATGTCGCGCGAAGATACTGCCGGCTTGAATACTTCCCGCTGTGATCGGGGTAGAGACGCTGGAGATATTTAACGGGCACTTCGGTGTTTGGAAGATGAACCGCCAGCGGCACAAAATACATGAAGAATGGTTTGTCTCCTCCGCCGTGGCGCCCGATGAAGTCAACTACATATCCCCCTTCGGTCTCGGTAAGGTATGACCCGTCGACGCAGGTGTACGACGATCCTCCGCCGAAGCCTTCCTTACCTTCGATTCGTGGTGGATGCATGCCGGCTTCCATGAATCCGCGATCGAGACAGCCCTGGTCCCATCTGCCGATATCCCATTTCTCCAGCCCGACGATACCGGTGACATAACCCGCGTCGCGAAGCGTTTCGGCGAGGGTGGGCTTATCGTTTGGGATCGGTACGCCGCGCGACAGGCCGTACTTGCCGAACCGCTGGGTGTACATGCCCATCATGAGTCCGGTCCGGCTTGGGCTGCAGGGCGCGTTAATGGTGTACGCGGTGCTGAGCTTCACGCCGTCGCGAGCCAGGGAGTCGATCTGCTCGGTGGACGGATCGGGACACCCAAACGCCCCGACATCCCCCAACGCCAGGTCGTCAACGTAGATGATAATGATGTTCGCTCGTTTTTTACTCCCCGCCTGGACACTATTAAACCGCCCGCACGACGCCAGGAGCGAAGCACCAGCAACACCCGCCCCGGCACGCGATAAAAACTGACGTCTCGTTATCATCAGATATTCCTTTCAATCACATCAGAGCCGTCTATTCAACGTTCTTGAAGGAAGGAACACAATGCTAAATTATTTCGACTTTAGGGTTCTTCGGTTCTTCGGTAAGAGGTCTGGCGAAACAAGATCACGATCTCCTTGACGAATTCGGCGTTTCCCCGCTACAGGGCAAACGCATTCTAACACCAAACGGCAACGGCAAACGGCCTTGCCACAGAGATCACAGAGAACGGCAACGGCGAAGATTTTGTAACGGCAACGGCAACGGCTTTTTGCCACAGAGGGCACAGAGAACGGCAACGGCGAAGAAGATGTTAACGGCAACGGCTTACGGCTTACG
>JABGPF010000252.1 GCA_018645065.1 Phycisphaerales bacterium | reverse complement strand
GAGTCGGGCGATCAATGAGCTTCAAATCGGCCAGTATTCGATCCAGCACATCCGGCACGGCGGTGATGCAGAGCGTATTGCTTTCCGTATCGGCCTTTACGGATTTCTGAAAACCTTCGGAAAGCAGCTTCAAAGCCTCAGGCGCCTTAACATAGTTCGGTTTGACCACGACTGTTTTACTGACTAACGAAAAAGCCGGTCCGTCCGGATCGGCGGAACAGACCAGATAATAACTGGGCATCTTCTTTACCACATAGCCCGTTCCGGCCAAGACTATCTCCAGTGCCTGGTCGATCAATGCGTCTTTCAACTCGCAAGTGACCACACCGCTGACGCTACTGTCAGGGACTACGACGACCTCCAATTGGGAGGCAATGTCCGAAAGGGCTTCCCGCAGGTCCGTATCGACGAAGACGTTACTGACAGTCTTGATCTCGGGAGTCGCTGCGGGGGGCGTCACAGCAGTTTTAGGCACCGTCAAGGCAGGAGGTGTTGCGGCAATCTCAGGCTTCGCTGCGGGACGCGTTGTGGGGGACTGTTCTTGTGCAACGAGATTACCGACACCCAGAACAATCGCCCCAACAGCTGCTGTCGTCGAGAGACAGCGGAGAAAGGTTCGCATTATTTCCACTAACGCTCCAGACTTCATTTACTCGCCTGCTTCTTCTCGGGCGTAACAACTGTAACTGTCTTTTTCCCATCTTCGACAGCTACACGAACCCTGATCCTATGTGTTGCAGCCTCTCCAGATGCAAAATCCAAAGATGCCTGTAATTGGTACACACCAACTTTAACATCCTTAAAATCCATTTCGCTTGAGAAGCTCCTCGTCGCCAATGGCAACATAATTCCGGGCTCTCCGTTGAGAATGGATTGCGTGACCGCTTGGCCCCTAACATCAAGCAACGCCACTCGACACTTGGGCAGAAAGTGGACGCTTCCTAGATTAGCACCCCTGATCTGAATGATATAAGCAGAGCCCTCTCCACCAGCTAGGGTAATATTATCGATCCGTGCTGCCGGTTTCGCCTCAACTTTGGAATTAGTAACCGTCACCAGTGAAGTGGTCGTCCCGGCGCTTTGCCCGTCCGGGTATGATGCCTTAAGTCCCAACAAGCCATAGTAGTTCGAATAACTCGCTTTATCCTTAGGCATTCGAACAATCAGGCGAACGTTCTGCTTCCTTCCACCACGTAGCGTAAACTTCGCCGGTGAAACCCTTAACCATGGTGCGCAAGACAATTCAACACCCTTAAGTTTACCGAGAGCAACCCCCGCAAGCGATGGCGGGAGAGCCGCACCAGCCTGAATTGTAACGGTGTCTTCTGAAGCGTTTTCCACCTTAATAACAGTCGTACGAGTTGAACCGGGAACACACTTCAAGTCCACTTGTGTTGGCTCCAGGACCAACGCTGTATCAGTAGCCAGGCTGGTGACTTTCGGATCACCCTTGAATTCCACTTCCTTGTTCAAAGGCTTGATCCGTCGCCCATCAACGTATAAAAACGCCGAGAGACGGTATTTGCCCGACGGAAGCCTCTTTTTGATATCACTATCCAGCGA
Organism: Phycisphaerales bacterium; assembly: GCA_018645065.1. Classification (GTDB taxonomy): domain Bacteria; phylum Planctomycetota; class Phycisphaerae; order SM23-33; family SM23-33; genus BS750m-G57. The sequence continues at coordinate 6,305 of JABGPF010000252.1, read as the reverse complement.
GAGCACTACACCAGGCATAATCCCCATCTTTTTATATTCAGCTCGTGAAACCGGACGCCAGCGTTCCTTAGAAAGATACTCCAGCTTTACTTGACCCTGTATACGGGAATATGTCCGCCCTTTATTGCTTATACCCAAGTTCACCAGCGTAGTCGGGACCGCCTTTGCGGTCGCCTCCTTGTAGACCATTCCGATATCGCTAAGTTCGATTTTTTGGCGAACAGGCCGTCCCTGGATGTCCACAAGAACGGGGATCAGAAATCGCACAACAACGTTAATACCCTTGGCATTAGCCTTCGGACGGGTCTGTGCGATGATACCCGCCATATAGTATCCGCGCGCGCTGGCGGGAATATTAACCTCAACGGTCACCGATTCCATTGCTAGTGGTTTGACGTCCACCTTATTGGCCGAAAGCTTAATCCACTTCAGGCACGAGGGAAGTTTAGACGTATCAACGCCGGAGCCTGGCTCGATTATCCGCCAGGCACCTTTAGTGCCCTGCGACAATTCCACTAGTCTAAGATCCAATGACCTAGTCACGTTTTCGAGGGTATTACGAAGCTCAAGAACCTTCTTGACCTTAGTACCAGCGCGTGGGGCATACTCCATCTTCATCGGCTTGACCATGAAACCCTGCCCCCGCACCGTACCGGGAAAAAGAGCCACAACTACGCTCAACGACACCACGCAAAAACAGCTCATTCGTAAAGTATTGTTCCAATTTTTCATTTCTTATCCTTGCAGGCAAGCTTCCCGATTTTTCACGCCCTGCCCTAAGCTGAACATAAATCTAAAAAAAGACAGGCTACCAGACCTTGTCCCTTATCGACCTTTCAAGATGATTTCATCAAGATAAGTTAGGGAGGGACGCAAATCAAATCGCCCCTCCCTAACAATAATCATCCTATGAAACTATCTGACCTTTATACACTACCTGGGGCGATGGTCCAAACCACAGTGAAATCGGACTCGGTTCCAGCTGCCGGAACCACTCCGTCCGGACTAATCTGCGCACCATAAACGACAGGCACTGTAGCCGCAGGAGCTGTTACACCACGGCTGAAGGCAGGGATGCTATCACCGGGGGCATTCCCGCTGTATGCTCCGCCTTCTCGCAAGAAGACAATATGCTTCTCTGCAACCTGATTGGCGCCGCCCTCATAGTCCCATTCCGCCGGAACGTCGGGATTGATCACTATGTAGAAATAGGTGCCGTCAATGATATCGCCAGCGATCTGTACCGACACATCAATAGGGCAGTTAGACAGATAAGTCACCGACCGCACAGCACGGCTGTCGTCATTCACACCGGCGGCATCAGTGATTGATAACGCGACCGCATTATTGTCCATCCACAGCTCGGTCATTTCCGCAATCCCGACCGAAACGGGCACCGTAGTGTCCCACGGGCTACCATTCTCGGCGAAAAGGGGCAACCCAACAACGCTAACCATTGCCACAACTAATGTAAGTCCAATAAATTTCTTCATGATATTTTCCTTTTACTGTTTCCAGACGGCCTGGCCAAGCCGATACTTATGTATAGGCAGTTCGCCGGGTCCATCCGCTGGTTCCAGCAGGCGTCCACCTGCTGGTGCTATTTAGCGAGCGACTCCATGTTGTACGGCCCGTGCGAGCTGCCCGCTTTTTAGTTCGCACGGGGGCCTGGTTTGTATATTACCCGGGAAAATCGGCCCGATTCTTCCCAGTTGTTTGCCGAACTATTCCCTTGTCCCATTGCCTCCTTTCTTGTCTTTCAGGTTCGGCTGAGGCCGTTGCGCCATTTCTGGAGCAACTTTTTATTTATCTATCGCCGCGAGCCCTTCTCGCGATCAGTTCTCAATCATTCACTATTCGGCGTTACGGCGCCGAGACTACGGTTACCACCACCTGCCCGGCTTGGGGAGTTACGGATTCGCCCAAACCGCCGGTTAGAATATTCAGGGTGTCGCTGTAATCGGCCCCGGGTGCATTGGTGAGGATGATTTCCACCTCCACCAGATTGTTGATTGCGTGTACCCCAGGTTCACTGACTACGGCGGCGACTCCGCTGGCCATATTGGCCGACCAAGACCCTTCCGGTGCGCCGGCGGGCGGTTCAATTGACGCCAACAGTGTTACAGCGTGGTTGCATTTAACCGTTCCGCTGAGGTAAATCGGACCGTATGTTGTTGAGTCCGCGGCGATTGTAACGTTAAGCGTCGCGTCGTCCATTTGGATTTCGGCGTAAGGCATGACCGTTATCGAAACGTCAACCGTAGCGGTGTTTGTCGCGGTGGCGGCGTTTGCTTCCGGTACGACCGCCATCATTGTCACCGCCAGCAATAAGGTCGCAAGTCTCATGAAATCCTTTCGGGGTCCGTGTGTTCTCATGGCGCCACCCCGCATGTCACCACGATCGTTCCCAGATACGTTCCCGGCGGATTGCCGTAATCCGTTTCAACACGCAAGTTTATAGGCACATCGGCGATACCCGGGTTCATCGGTCCGGTAACTGAAACTGGTGCGGTTAGGGGGGTGAAGCTTCCGTTCAAACGCTTCACCGATATACGGTTCAGCGGTATCGTTGCATTTCCAGGCCCATCCAGAGGCGCCGCCATTGATACTATTACGCCCCCGTGAGCGATATTGGCTGCAACGTGTATTGTTATTGTTGCTGACGAATCGTAGACGCCAGGTCTTGACACTGTCCCCAAATCCAGCTTGTCGTCGGAAAGCGACACGCTGACATAAGGTTGAATTATCGGACGCGCCTGGATCGACTGGGTCATACCGCACAGAAACGCCGCTATTAGCACTACAGGAACGAGGCGGCGGACTAGTATCGGTTGTAACCGGCGTGTGCCACTCATGTTATCTCTCTCCTCTGCGTCGTCGCAACAGTCCCAGCATCCCGACGCTCAACAAGGCAATTGTGCCTGGCTCGGGAGCATGTGGGCCCGTGTAGTTCAACTGCCACAGCAAAGCGTCATGGATATCCACGTCGCCATCGCCAATACCGTCAGTATCCCAATCACCGTCACCCCACTCCTTGCCCGTCGCGCCGGGCCCGGTGTAGTTAAGCTGCCAGATCAATATGTCGTGAATGTCCACGTCGGTATCGAAGTCAGCGTCACCGGGTAACCAGGGTGGAAACGCAGAATCGGCGTCCCACGTACCGGGGTCCACAACCCAGTCGTACAGACCCGGGCCAATGCACTTGACGTCCCAGTTGCCCACCAGATATCCATCTTTATAGGTCTGGTAGTGGAATGAGGGGCGATCACCGGATTGGCGGTCACCGCTGAACCAGACATCGAAAGCAAGGAGGTTGTCACCCAGATTCGGACCTGCCGCCGAGGCGAAATCGCCCTTATCGTTCTGGAAAGTTTGCTCCCAGTCCTCACCGGCGGGAATCTGGTTATAGTCCGCGTCCAGCCCGAAGAACAGCGGCATGGACACGTCGGCCAGCACATAAGGCGTGGCGACTGAAATCTGGATATAATCGAACCCGTCGATTTCCTGATCGCCCATCGGGACGTACCAGTCGCCGGCAGCACTTCCGCACAGCACCGCGATCAGCATCATCGCACACGCAATATTTCGTAAACCCTTCATATCGTATCCTCTATCAACGCCCTCCAGGACGCATACCGCGGGATCGAAAAAGTCACATTTTTTACGTCTATTTAGTCCCAACTCGACGACGACGGATAAGCCCTACAGCCCCAATCGCCAGCAGCGACAAAGTCGCCGGTTCGGGGACCACCGTTACTTCAGCGCCGCCAATGGCGTCGAGCGTACCGGCCGACAGAGCAAAATGACCGGTTCCCGCGTTGTACCAAACCGCGTTTGCACTCGCACCGCTCAGTGAAACCATCGTTGTTCCCTCGCTGACACCCTCGAACAGTCCGGAGGCAAGCAGCGTTCTGGTCACAGCAATTTCATCATTATTAGGGTCGATCAGGCTTATCGCCGCACCGTGCCCCATTACATCGTCATCGTGTCCGCCATTATCGGCATTACCGCGGGCTCGGATGCTCATATCCGAAATTCCCCACTGGACATCCCACTGGGTGTCCCATACTCCGCCCAAGCCGTCCCATCCTTCGACCGGGTCGAGAAATCCACCGCTTGTCAGGATGTCTGCAGCGTAACCGGCCAGGCCAAGGTCCGTACCGTTGTAGTTATTGTCGGTAACGGTGGCGTAGATTTCGACGAGGACAGTTTCGCCAATGTTTATGGTTACCGGCGAGGTACCACCGTCAACCGTCATATCCAGTGTGACAATCGAGGCTTGCAGCGCTCCAGGCGCCGTCATCATCGCCAACATTCCCATCAGACAAATTACTTTCCAATTCTTCATAATACTACGTCCCTTCTCGTCTTCTGCGTGCATGCTCATGCACAGGCTCCACGGTTCCGGCCCGCCCTTCGGGCCCTATTGACCATCGTCATACAACACGCGACACGCCTCTGGTTCCCTATCCGAGGCGGCACGTTAAATCATTTACTAAATTTCTTGTTTCCTTCTTCGCACAGCGACACCAACAACAGGCATCTCTTATTCGCAGAGGCTTCGGTACTCCGTTTACTCTGGATCATGTTATTAAAATAAGTTCACACGGTCCCTGTCGGTAACTCATCAACAACACCCTGATCCGCCATTGCGTCAAATCGGATGCTAACCCGTTTAGCATCCTGATCCATTTAGGGATTATACATGCATATCGCTGTATGTCAAGCAAGAATCCCAATATGAGGCCATTGTGATTGTTATGTAACATCGTGTTTCTGCTATAATTAAGGTGAACACCTTACGTGCGGTCTGTACCCTGTCTTTTGGGTCAGATCACGGTATGGGTGCTAACTCGTGTGTTGTAAAGAAGATATTGTTTGCGGTAATGTTTATTGGGGAAACACGTGCTATAAACACCACATTGACAGACAATATTCACATTTTTTTTGCTTCTTCCGTGAAAGGTCAAATTTTCATGCTGCTCCGATTTTAGCTCAGGCCGCCTCACGGGCTGTTACCTCCGCTTGCGGTATTTCGTCACATTTTCGGGCGGCCTGATCGGATTCTTGCTCTTGCCTTGCTTGTGCGAGGCTGCGGGCTTTTATCTCCGCCGAAGTATTCGATCATGACACCTGTTGTTGATGCAACGCCGAAACAAATCAAACTATTTGCACCTTTTTGCGGTGACGTTTAAGTAAGGCCAATCCTACTCCGTTTGGTGCATAATGCTCTCTTGTAATTTGCGCAGACCGTCCCGCGCAAAGACACGTTCAGACCATGACCGCCAGAGCGAGTCCGACCCCGGAAGGTCAGATCCTTCCGGACGGATTAACAAAACCGTCCGGTGCGGCCGAGCAGGTGAGGCTATTCTCTCCTCATGATTGATGAGTCTGTTGGTGCGGAGGCGATGGCTCGTTAAACGAGAACCTCAAACGACAAACCCTGGTATCTCGATCAACCAACGGCTTGCTCTTCACCGGTCCAAGCTCGACAGACCAGACAAATCAATCGACAATTAGTATTGTATGTGCATATCCGTATGTGTCAAGGACTAATTGGCCAGGTGGTTTGGGTTTTAGCGATTCATAAAGTCTTGTTGGCAAAAGGAGTAGGGTTGTTACCCTACAAAATGGGGCTCGCAGTTAACCGGTGGTAAATAATGCTATAAGGCCGGGTTTGAGTGGTAAGCTCTTTTCATTAAACAAATAATATTCCCTGACATATCGACTGGTGGAAAGGGGGATGACAAATACCCGATTGGTGAATTCAGATTATTGTGAATGGGATATTTTTTTGCAAATTCTGTATATTTTGCATGATACAACGGAGCATGGCCATGTGTTGCCAGGGGGGCTCGAACCTCGAACTATTCGGGCGTTTAGTTTTTCCTCTGTTCGCGTCGAGTTGGAAGTTGTCGGGCTTGTGAATCGTTTTGGGAGAGAAAAGGCTTTGTGTCCGCCTTGTCGCGATGTTCTACTATGTGCGGGGCGGGCAAGGAGTATTGAAATGGGTATGCGAATTGTATCGGTAATATTGGTGGTCGTCGCGTCGAGCGGGGCGGCGTGGGGCGGTGACGCATCGACTGCCGGGACGCTAACTCAAGAGGCCCCAACCATTAAATGCCTGGGTTTCAGGTGGTTGATCAGCGGCGACGATAACCGCAACGCACGTGTTAGTGTCGAGTACCGCAAGATTGGTGTGGGGCGGTGGAGTCGGGCGCTGGATTTATTCGCCGTCCAAAGCGAAGGGATGCGTAAGGAAACTCGCCCGCCGGCCGGTCAGCGTTTACTGGCCGGTTCGATCT
>JABGPF010000251.1 GCA_018645065.1 Phycisphaerales bacterium | reverse complement strand
GATCGGCGCCATGTTAATTCCGGCGTCTGTGGCGAAGGTGCTTTTCAGGACTACGGTTCCCAGCGGCCTGACGGTGCGGATAGCAAGTTCAAAGCCCGCCGGGCTTCCGGTCGCATCAACAACCACATCAGCAGATCGCCCCGGCGCGAACTTGTCCAGTTCGATGGTCTCCAGGCCGGCCTGGGCGGCAAGCTGCAGCTTGGCGGCGTGTTTCCCGACCAGTTGCACGCTGGCGGCAACCGGTTTTATAGCGCGTGCAGCCAGTTGCCCCAAACGCCCGTCGCCGAGCACCACTACGCTGGCGCCGCGCAGGTCTACTTGTTGCCCGATCCGCATCGCAGCGGCCAATGGTTCGGTGAACACCGCCTGATCGTTAGTCAGTGTGTCGGGCAGCAGGTGGAGGTTCGCGATCGGCACGACCGCTCGCTGGGCCATCACGCCGTCAGCGCCCGCTATTCCCAGCACAGATCGCTCCGGGCAGTGGTTACCGCGCCCAGCGCGACACATCTCGCATTCGCCGCAATTGCAGTTAATCTCGGCTACGATTCGTTTTGACATCCATTCATCTGGTCCCTGGATAACGGTCCCGACGAACTCGTGTCCGATAACGCCTTCGAACCCCATGTACCCCTTCAATATCTCCAGATCAGTTTTGCATACGCCTATGGTTTCAACCGCCACCAGCACCTGACCGTCGCGCGGCGAGGGGTCCGGATAATTCTCGTCCAGGTGCGGTCCGTTAGTCTTGTCGAATACGATTGCTTTCATCGCGGCTCCGGGATCAGGGCAAATATTTCATGAATATCGGACGGTACATTTCTACGCCCCAAACATTGTACCATGCCGCCCAGAAGGAAATTATCGCCGTCAGAACGAGTATATAAACAGCGAAGCGTCGACAGTAAATTGAGACCATCACGCCGGCGATTGTTTTAGCGAAAGCCCCGAGCAGCGGTCCGAGGACCGGGCCTGCAATGGTGGCTGCTACTCTGATCACCGGGTGAATTTCCGGACCGGGTCCGAGTTGGAGCATGAAATAGATCGTACTGGCTGCGTCGCAGAGCAGCGAGATTACAAACACTATCAGCAGCCATCGATGCGCTGCCCAAAAACCGCGAGCGTTGTTGCAGAACCGAGCGACTACCGGATGCCTCGGGCGTGTGTTGGTGTCGTCAGTCACGATATCTTACCCGAACCAGTTTAGCGGATTCCACATGGACTTGCTTTTCGTTTCTTTCTTCACTTCGAGCGCGGGCAGCTTGTCGAGTTTTGTTCCCGCCCAGTCGGTGTATTCCGTGCCGAAATCTCGGCCGCAGAGTTTCACCAGCGTTTTGTGGGCTGCGTATCGCACGCCAAACTCCTCTTCGGGAGCCAGGCATCGCACAAGCGTATCGATCACGTCCTGTCGCACGTAATGCCTCAATGCCGTGCAACAGGCCGCTCGCACATCGGTCGATTTTTCCACGCTCATATCTGAGCTTTTGCAAAGCTGCTCTATCGCCTTGTCGCCGACAACGTTGTCCAAAGCGATCACAGCATCCCAACGCACCTGCGGTGACTTGGAAAGCCTCAGCGCCAGTACGAGGACCGGGATATATTTCGGATCCCCCCCCTTATTCAAGGCTCCAATCGTAGCGGACATTAGTGCGGTGTCTCGTCGCTCTTCAGACTTGCGCATCTCGGCTCGCAGGATCACATCGTATCCGTCGAGGTACGTTTCGGTGAGTCCCCAGTCGTTGCTCGACAACGAGATCACCGCCTGGCGCCGCAGGTCCGGATCAACGGTATCGTCAAACGCATGTTGCGTCAGTTCTCTGGGGTGCGGGTCCGAGAACGAACTGACAAATTTCTTCGTCTTTATACCAGCATCTTCGAGTTTTCCGTCACAACCGCACGCACACAGGATCATCACGCTCAGCAAACTCGTTTTTACAAACATTCTCATAAACATTCGGCCTCGATCGCCAATGGTTATATCAATATCGCGTCGTCCATGACGCGCAGGATCAGCGTATCTCCAGTTCGTCTGTCCCGACGAACGCTACATTATCTATCTTACCGCCCAGGAACCGTTGCCCCAGTTGGGCGAATCGTTGCGGATTGCCCGTGGTGAAGCATTTCAGCGTTCCGGCGGCTCCGTCGGCCTGGACGGGCAGGTCTGCGAGCATTGCTCTGGCCTGATCGGCGGCGGCTTTTGCCGACGATATCAACTCGGTTTCCGGGCCCATTAATTTTGAGATCGCCCCAGCCAGCAGCGGATAGTGCGTGCATCCGAGTATCAGCGCCGCTGGGCGGAATCGTTGCAGTTCCCCGAGATAATCGCCCAGAACGTGAAGCACGATCGGGTCGTCGTCGCTCCGCCCTTCTTCGACTATCGGAACCAGCAGCGGGCATGACGCGGTGCAAACCTCCCGCTCTGGAGCGTATTGGGCGATAGCTTGAACGTAAGCGCCCGAAGCGATAGTCGCTTCGGTTGCTATCACGCCGACCGGTCCGTCTGTGAAGTCGACCGCAGCCTTGGCGCCGGGTCGGATCACGTCGACCACGGGCGTGTCGAGATTGTCCCGCAGGATGTCGATCGCGGCGGCGGATGCGGTATTGCACGCGACGACCAGAAGTTTGGGATTGTGCCTCACAAGGAACGATGCGTCCTCGAGTGCGAACCGACGAACGGTCTCCAGCGATTTGGTTCCGTAAGGCACGCGCGCCGAATCACCGAGATAAACGATATTCTCGCTGGGCATTGCGCCCATAAGTTCGCGCACAACGGTAAGCCCCCCCAACCCGGAATCAAACACGCAAACAGGACGCTGGTCGCCATTCATAGACGGTAGTTTCCCATGCCCAGCCCCTCAAAGCAAGCATTGGGAAAACTTATGTCATCCCGCATCGGTTCTACTACCGCTTCCGGCCGGTTTTTTTGTCGGGTTTTCTGGGATCACTGTCCTTGAGCGCCTTGATCTTGGCCTCGGACGGTGTGATATCAATTTCCTTGGCGAAACCCTTTATCATTTCGATCGTCTCGGGCGGGCTGAGGCGTCCGTCCTTATCGGCGTCGAAGCGACCTACGCGGTCGGTGAAGTTCTTTTCTATTCCGGCTACAAATGCGGTTCGCTCTTTCTTGTCGAGGCGACCGTTTTTATCGGAGTCGAACTCGTTACCAAAGTCCTCCATCCACTTTATCATTCCGGTTTGCACTTTCTTACCGAACCCGTCTCGTTCGGCCGGCGAAACTGTCCCGTCACCGTCGGTATCCATATATGTAGCCGCCAGCGCCATCATCGGAATCGCGGATTTGGCCCACTCACGCCCGATTGATTGACGTTCTTCCCTGCTGACCTCTCCGTCACCGTTGAGGTCATTGAATTTCACGTCCATCTTCTTGCCCATCGCTGCGAACTGGCCTTGGAATTCTCTCTGTTCAGCCTCTTCAGCTTCACTGAGCACCCCGTCGGCGTCGAGATCAAAGTGCTGCAGGCGCCACCGCTCAGTGGCCTCACGCCAAGCCCCGCCCTGCCCTCTGCGCATCGCCTTGCGCTCTTCGTCGCTTAGCTTCCCGTCTTTGTTCTTATCGTACCGCTCGCGAGCGCGCTTGCGGAACTCTTCGCGCATGGCGTTGCGTTCTTCGTCGGAGAGTTTCCCGTCGCCATCCTTATCGTACTTCTTCATAAACTCTGCTTGTCGACCAGCCATTCCGCGAAGCTTGGAGAATTTCCCTGCCGCCAGGGCGCGATTCGCCCCCTCGCGTTCCGGCCCCTTAAGGCGTGAATCCTTATTCGCGTCGAACTCGGCGAGAACTCTCTTGCGAAGATCAGCCCGATAGGCCGAAGCTTCCACCCAGTCGATAGTCGAGTTTTTATCCTTGTCAAACGCCTGCATGGCACGAAAGTTGTCGAACGAGCGGAGGAACGTCTTGGTTGACATTTCCTTCTCAAATGCAGAGCGAAACTCTTCGCTGGTAAGCTCACCATCTTTACCGGCGATGGTGAAGAAACCTGCTTTCTGGATCGCCTGATCGTAAGGATCGATCGCGCCGAGACAAAGCTTCGGAACCGGCTTGGCCACTTTCGGCGTTTTTTTCGCCCTCTTGGTCGCCGCCGAAACCGAACCGCCCAACGCCAGGGACACAACCACCGCCAACAGCGTCAGCGAACGCGCACCGATATTCCTGTAACTCATTTTACTACCCTTTCATGTATGCGTCTTGCCGACTGGAGCGTTATTACCTGCCGCCGTCACGCCCACCGCGATCACCACCGCCACGTCCGCGACGTCCGCGGCTGCGAGAGGGGCGTTCCTTGTCGTCTACTTCACCGTCACCGTTCTTGTCGTACTGCTTGATATATGCAGCGTGACGTTTGGCGCGCTCGGCTTCATAGTCTTTACGCCACTTATCGCGTGCGGCGCCTTCTTCGGCGTTCAGCGAACCGTCTTTATCCTTGTCAAATCGGCGGACTTCGTAACGCTTGCGATATTCTTCGCGGCGTTTTTCGTGGGCCTTCGCCATTGCGGCTTTTTCGTCGTCGTCCAGTTCGCCGTCTTTGTTCGTATCGTACTGTGCGGTTACGCGTTTCTGCATCGCCTCCATCATCGCCGGACGGGCGGTCTTCCATTCGTCACCATTAATTCTTCCGTCGCCGTTGGTGTCATACTTCTTAATGAACTCAGCGCGACGTTTTTCATATTCAGCGCGGCGTTTGTCGGATTCGGCGCGTTGCTTGGCCGCCGCGGCAGCTTCAGTTTCATTAAGCTTTCCGTCCTTATCTGTATCGTGTTCGCGCAGTTCCCGTTCCTTACGCCATTTTTCCATGCGTTCTTTGGCCTGTTGTTCGTAGGCCTTGCGGGCGGCGGCTTTTTCGGTATCGCTCAGCGAACCGTCTTTATCGGTATCGTACTTTGCGAGCATATCGGCACGCCACTTGGCCGTGCGGGCGTCTCGTGCGGCTTGGCGCGAGCTCAGCGACAGTCTTCCCGAGGCCAACGCTTTGTTGGCGGCGGTGCGTTCTTCACCGGTGAGCTTTCCGTCTTTGTTCTTATCGAACGAGCCCATAACTTTCCGACGCGTCGACTGGCGATATTCACTGGCCTCGGTCCAGTCGACAGTACCGTTCTTGTCACCCTTATCGAACGTGATGAGCGTTCTCCAGGAATCAAACTTGCGTGCGAACGTTTTGTCCTTACCCTTTGCCGCAGCGAATTCAGCGGAAGTGAGTTCGTTGTCCACACCGGCTGAGGCGTAGAACAGGGCCTTCTCACCGCTGACGTCGTATGGATCAATAACGCCCTTGCACAGATCGGGTATGGGTTTGGCTTCCGGTTTCTTGGCGTCCTTGGCCTGCCCCAAAGCGATGCTGCCTGCGACAAGTACGATCACGATTGCTGTTGTTAGCTGCTTCATTTGATTTGTCCTTTCAAGAATATCCGATCAATCGGGCGAGTTGCCGTATCATTTAGTTATTAATATCGACCAAAGCTGAAAATATAGTATCCATCCACGTCCAACGGTTCAATGCCCAAAATGCACAATTTCGCCGCAACACGCGTCACTGGTCATACGCACACCCAACCACTTAGGTTACAGGTGTCAGGATATTTTTCACCTCGCGAGAAAACATCCGCCGCCTTGCCCCATACGCCGCGTAGTCTATAATGAACGCCGATAGCAATAATCCCCAAAGGACGCCCGGTGAACATGGGTAAAAAACTGACATCAACCAAACCGTTCAGCCAGAAGATCGTCGGGAGAATGTTCTGCGCCCTCAAGCAATTCTCACACCGATTCCTTCCACCCACCGAATGGTCCGAAAAACGCATCCTGATGATCATGGGCTGCCAACGCAGCGGAACCACGCTAATGCAGGACATTTTCGATCACGACGGGAGCACCAAAGTCTACGGTGAGTTCAGCGAACTATCTGACCAGGACACCGAGTTCAACATACGCCTTAACCCCATGGACTCGGTGCGCCAAACGCTCCAAGCCAACCGGGCCGGACTGATAGTCCTCAAACCGATAGTCGAATCGCAAAACGCAACCAAGCTGCTCGACGCATTCGAAAACGCCAAAATACTCTGGATGTACAGAGACTTCCGCGATGCGGCGGCGTCGAACATCAATATGTTCGGGCCCGATGCGGGAATCTACGATCTGCAGTGCATAATGGATAACCGCGACGGCGACTGGCGGGCCGAAGACCTCAGCGGCGAGATGCGCGAAACCGTCGCCCGGAACTTCTCACCTGACATGCCCCCCCACGACGCGGCCGCCTTGTTCTGGTTCGTGCGTAACAGTTGGATATTCCAGCTTGGACTGGACACCCATAACCGAGTAATGATCCAACGATACGAAAAGCTCGTGGAAAACGCCCTCCAAACGGCGGAGAACATCTACGCCTTCATCGACTTCCCCTTCCCGGGAAAGCATATCATACCGTCAATACGCCGCAACTCCGTAGGACGCGGAGCCGAGCTGAAATTCTCGAAAAATATCGAGCAATTGTGCGGCGACCTGCTGGCCCGAATCGACAATATCCGACCTGACCGAGAGTTATAACTCACCGCCTTTTTCCAATTTTCCGGGTTGTTGGAATTGGGGTTCTGCGCTACAATAGAGAGCTACCCATTGCAGAGGATAGCAGCATGACCCAAGGCGCCAAAACACCGCACGAGATACTCGGGATCCCACCCGAAGCGAGCCTGGAGGATATCCGGCGCGCGTATCACGCAGGCGCTTTGAAATACCATCCGGACAATCACCACGCAGACCCCGCAAAAGTCGAAAAAGATTTCAGAATACTCGCCAAAGCCTACAAAGCCGCCCTGCGAGCTCACATTCCGAAATTCCAACCCGAGCAAAACAAACCCTACTCACCGGCCGACTTCGCGAGAATGAACACCAAGTGGCACTCCGATCGCTCACAATACAACCACGATCCGAACCACGCCGATCAATGGACCCTCAACACGCCAACCAGCAAAACGGTTCCCACACTCGATGAAAACAGAGTTTTCGTTGTGGCCTGGGCGATCGCGACAGTATTGAGCGTTGTGGTGGTCCTGCTGTCTGGTGCGTTGGGACTGTTCGGAAATCTGGAAGACGGAATGGATTTCTCGGACATCCTGGTCTCTGAACTTCTGGGCCTGGTCACGGCGGTTCTGATAATCGCCATCGCGATCTACGGGATCATACTCACGCGAAAAACAATCCTGATGACATTACAATTGGGCGTAAGATTGCTTCCGTTCCTGCCCAAAGCCCGCAAACTCAAACAGTTGCCCACCAACACTTCAGATCAAAATTAACCGATCATTTTTTTGTACAATCCGCTGGCCGGTTTTGAACCATATCTTATACTTTTTATGCGGAGCTATCAGGCCAGGAGCCTGTCCGGGCAGTCGCAGTCGGGTGACAACGAGGTGTGTCAGGACTGCGGCGGGGAAAGCTATAGTGAGGCGTTTTTATGCTACGCAAAACAGCAATGTTATTCGCGGTGTGCTTAATCTGCATGCCACTCGGAGGTCTGGCTTCATCGGCAGGAGGGGGACCACAAGGGCGTATCACCCAGGCGAACATCATAACCGACAATTGGATGATGGACCCTGCGCTGATGCTCGTTGTGTGCATCCTGCTTTTGGCGATATCAAAGGCAACTCAGCATCGACGAAACAAAACCGCTAGGGCCATCGGTGTAACCACTCGAAGCATCCGGTAGCTTCAATCTCAGGGCAAACGCATTCTAACACCAAACGGCAACGGCTTTTTGCCACAGAGAGCACAGAGAACGACAACGGCGAAGAAGATGTTAACGGCAACAGCAACGGCAACGGCAACGGCTTTTGCCACAGAGGACACAGAGAACGGCAACGGCGAAGATTTTGTAACGGCAACG
>JABGPF010000250.1 GCA_018645065.1 Phycisphaerales bacterium | reverse complement strand
GCTCTCCTTAGGTATTACCTCTACCCGTACCCTGCTATGGAAACGTAAGTTCTAAAAAACACAAAAGCAAAATAATCGCTGACACATAACCAGTAGCGACAAAACCTTGCAATACGACCTCGCGCCGATCATCATGAACTAATGAACGCACTTTGCATCCAACTTGACATCGCGTGGAACGATCCGCAGTCCAACTGCCGCACCATCGCCGACATGCTCGAAAACAGCAACGCCAGACCGGGCGATTTCGCGATCCTTCCGGAAATGTTTTCATCCGGTTTCACGATGGACCCCGACACCTGCGCCGAACCGCCAGATGGACCGACGTCGATATTCCTGTCCGAAACGGCAAGACAGTTCGGCGTGTACCTGCTGGCCGGGCTGGCGTCACGATACGGTGAAACATTCCGCAACGAAGCGGTGTTGTTCAATCCAGACGGATCGCCGACAGCACGATACTGGAAAACCCACCCATTCTCACCGGCAGGCGAAGGAGACCACTACGCACCCGGTGACAAGGCCGTTGTCGCGCCGGTGGGAAACTTCCAAATGGCGCCGGCGATATGCTACGATCTGCGCTTCCCCGAACTATTCCGCAGCGCAACGGCCGCCGGCGCAAATCTGATCGCAGTAATAGCAAACTGGCCGGAAAAACGCTCCGACCACTGGACGCACCTGTTGCGAGCCCGAGCCATCGAGAACCAAGCGTGTGTGGTGGGCGTCAACCGATGCGGCCGCGACCCAAACCACAGATACGCCGGACGCAGCATTATAATCGACCAACAGGGAAACACGCTGGCCGAAGCCAAAACCGACCAATGCGTAATAAGCGCACCGTTAGACATCAAAGCAGTGCATCGCTGGCGCGAAGAGTTCCCCGCCCTGGGCGATATCCGAAAAGATTTGCAGTAGCAGTAACCCCGTTCAATTATCGTCGGCGGGCGCAGGGGTATCCTCCCCCGCCTCGTCACCATCCGGCAGCGAATCCAACGCGTCCAGCGCGGTGGCCGAACAACATACATCCTTCCCGCAGGCGCAGTCGTCCTGACCGCTGAGCGTTTTTTTGGCCCGGCAGGCAAGCCACGCCGCCGCGACGCCTATCGCAACCAAAACAATTATAGATTCCACGTAATTCCACATAACAAACCTCTCCATCGACCAACCGGCGCACCATTATAGCACGCCGCTAACCGAACAAACTCCCAATCTGGTAAACCGCAGTAGTCAACGCATACGCAAGCAGCGTCAGGCCGCCAAGTTGGGCCAACGCCCACCGCATCGCCCCGCTCTCCTGCCATGTCGCCGCTATCGTCGCAACGCACGGCGCACTGATCAGGCAGTAAAGCATGATGCAAAAACCGACCAGCGGGCTGTAATTCTCGCTCAGTTTCTTTCGCAACGTCGCCGAATTTGCGGACTCGTCACCAACCGAATAAACGATGCCCATCTGCGCGACGAATATCTCCTTGGCTGCGAACGATCCCAACAACGCAGTACCAATCCGCCAGTCAAATCCCATCGGCTTGACAACCGGTTCGACAGCCTGCCCGATCCGTCCCAGTGCACTGTGAATCGTCCGGTCAAACTGCTGTGCGTTCTCGATTTTGATCATAGCATCGGCTAGTGGGCCTGCACAATCGTCAAGGTACGCCATAGCAGCAGCAGTCGCCTGGGGCGACTCCTCAGCCAATTTCTGGAGTTTTATCTCACGGAGCAATTCCTTCTCGGCATACTGCCCGGATCCTTCTTGCAGGCCTTCATCCTCGACCGTTCTATAGAACGCATCCCGCAAGGCGCCGATCTTCGCTCTCGCGTCGATAAACTGCTTCAATTCCGCCCCGCCGGGCCCGGCGAGAAGCGATGCTATCTTTGCATCCCTGACCACTCTGGCGTCGATATATCCTTGCTGATGATGGAAGAATTTCTCGCCGACCTTCGCCAGCGTCATCTCCGCTTCAATCGCCTGTCGAATAGGAGAATCATCCCCAGCCACGCTGGCCAGCGAAGCGGTGAATGCGGTTTGAGCGGCTTGGGTTTTCTCGGCGTATTTCGCTTCCAACTCGCTCGACGAAATTCGCGGAAACGCCGCCAACGCCCACATGATAACCGAGACGCCCAGAATAACCGTACCGGCCTTGCGGAGGTAGATCCAGGATCGTCCCCACATGTGGACAGCAAGTCCTCTGACAGTCGGCATGCGGTAAGGCGGAAGATCCATAACAAACGCAGCCGACTCGCCCTTGAACAGCGTCGATCGGAGCAGTCTAGCCAAACCAATCGCCAGAACAATCCCAATCAGGTACATCGTCCACAACATCGGCCCATGCCATGCCGACGGGAAAAACGCCGGGATAATCAACGCATAAATCGGCAGTCTGGCGCCGCAACTCATCAGCGGTATCACGAGCATTGTTGTCATTCTGTCGCGACGCGTTTCAAGGGTGCGAGTGGCCATTATCGCAGGCACGTTGCATCCGAAACCGATCAACATCGGAATGAAACTCTTACCGTGCAGGCCAATCTTGTGCATCCAACGGTCCATCACAAACGCCGCCCGCGCCATGTAACCGGAATCTTCGAGTATCGCAATCCCGGTGAACAGCAGCAGAATATTCGGAAGGAACACAATCACCCCGCCCACACCACCGATAATCCCGTCTATGATGAGGCTCTTGAGCAGGCTCTCTGACCCCTTAGGCCAGAGCATCGACAACTGCCCGGAGAGAAATTCAAACCCGCTCTCGATCCACTCCATAGGCCACTGACCCAGAGTGAACGTAAGTTGAAACACCACGTACATCATCGCGATGAATATGGGAAGGCCCATAATCGGGTTCGTCATCACCTCGTCAATTCGATCGGAAAGATCGTGCCTGGCCTCGACCGTTTGCTCGACGGCTTCGGTGCAGGCGCCCGAGATGAACCCGTAGCGACGATCGGCGAAAACGATCTCCGGTGAGTCACCGCACACCTTTTCGATATGCGTTCGCAAACGGGCCGATTCGGCGACAATATCGTTAACCTGATCGTGATGGGCCTCGTCAGCCAGCGTTAAAATTCGCTTCAGCGTCTCTGAGTCGCCTTCGAGAAGTTTCAGTGCAAACCAGCGACTATGACTCTCCAGACCGCAACGCCGGGCGATCGCCGAAGCAGTTTGAACCACGTGCGGTTCAAGCTCCATGCCGTAGTCGGGCAGACGCTGCTTCGCCACTGCCGACGCGCCGTCAGCTGCGACCTCCAACGCCTTGTCCAGCAACTTATCCAGCCCGCCGCCTGTCAGACCAATGGTCTCGATAATCGGAACGCCAAGCAAATCCGAAAGGCGTTCACAATCGATATGGAAACCGCGAGCCTCCGCCAGATCGCTCTTATTAAACGCAAGAACAAGCGGTACGCCGCACTCCAGCAACTGAGTGGCAAGGTAAAGATTCCGCTCCAGATTCGAGCAGTCGACAATGTCGACCACAACGTCCGGCGCAGACTCCATTATAAAATTGCGAGTAACGATCTCTTCAATCGTGTAAGCCGTAAGGCTGTAGGTCCCGGGCAGGTCGACTATGTCGATCTCCTTGCCGTCGTAGATCGCTACGCCCTCTTTTTTCTCGACGGTGACACCAGGGTAGTTGCCCACGTGCTGACGCTCACCGGTCAGCGAATTGAAAATCGTGGTCTTGCCCGAGTTGGGATTGCCCGCCAATGCTATGTTCAATCTTGACATCGTCGCTTCATATCCTTCATCAAACGCCTAGGAACCGGCTTTGATCATTACCCGATGCACCGTGCCTCGACCCAGCATCAGCTTCGAACCCTTGACCGCCACAATGAACGGACCGGGATTACCTTTGTTAACAACCGTAAATTTCGCTCCTGGCGTCAGGCCCATCTCCGCCAGACGATGCTGAAGCTCTCGCGACCCAGTGACAGCCGACAAGCAAACCTCCTGCCCAACCGACGCCATGGTAAGCGGCATCGCCGGTTCGCCCGCTGCGCCGGCGTCGGGCTCGGCGGCGTCGGAATCGTCGGTCTTCTCAGAAACTTTACCGCATGACGCATTGATCTCCGAAACGCAACTGGTGCAAACTTTTCCATCCACGTCGCCTGACCCGCATCGCTCTACAAACGATCGAATCCAGTTTTCACCGGCCCGCGGACAGTTGCGAACGAACACGGAAAACTTACCCAACTGCTCCAGGAGTTCACCGTCGACCGCGTGTTCCATACGACAGGCGTTGGCCTCGGCGGCCTCTTCGTCAAGACCGAGAACTCCGCTGAGAAATTCACGCAGCAGCACATGACGAGCAGCCACTTCCTCAGCCAGCTCTCGACCGTGCTCAGTAAGCGTGATAAATTGATAAGGCTTATAGTTAACCAGTCCGCGTTTGGCCAGGGTCTTAAGCGCACCAGTAACAGACGACTTACCAACACCCAGATGCGCAGAAATATCCCGCACGCGAGCCACGCTTCCGTGTCGCACCAGAATCAAAACAGCCTCCAGATAATCTTCCAGAGACGGACTAAGCTTATCGGATCCTCTTGCCATCTAAATATCCACCGTATCCGCCCACATTCCTCAACCAGCAGCCTGGCTGAAGCAGGAATACAAAACAATCAAACCGCACAAACCACCCAATCAAAACCATGCGTAAAAAGCACAATGATCGAAAATCAACCGCACAACCGCACCAATAGAAACCTGACACCCAAAACACACCCGTTCAAAACCCAGCATGTAAATCATGCCAAAACACTATCAAGCCACACCAGGCGTAGCGACGAAGCATCAACCAACACTTCAACCAACGCATCAACCAACGCTTCAACCAACGCGTCAACCAACACTTCAACCAACGCATCAACCAACACTTCAACCAACGCTTCAACCAACGCGTCAACCAACGCATCAACCAACGCTTCAACCAACGCTTCAACCAACGCGTCAACCAACGCGTCAACCAACACTTCAACCAACGCTTCAACCAACGCTTCAACCAACGCTTCAACCAACGCATCAACCAACGCTTCAACCAACGCTTCAACCAACGCTTCAACCAATGCGTCAACCAATGCGTCAACCAACGCTTCAACCAATGCACCAACCAACGCATCAACCAACGCATCAAGCAACTGCTACTTCACACATGCGACCTCCGAAACATCAGTGCTACCGCAGGATGTTCGGCAAGACAAACAAGTATACCCTTGGCCAACATTATAAGTCAAGTGCAAAAATAACAGCCTGGACACACACCGCCTAATACTCTGGTATAAAGTGTCTTACGGCCATGCGGTGTTCCCAGCCAAAATATTATGGATCGTACTTCCCGCATTTGGTTCGAATGCGTATATATGGGTCTCAAAGGGGTGAGAATGGCTCTGATTGGCGGATTTACAGTTGTAATGTCGTATTATTCTGCATTGGGTTGGCTGGGGCGTCATCTACAAATCAAATCATTTTTGCGACTACTTGCATGCCTGCCTTGACAGCGCTGTCGTTGTCAGATATAAAGGTACACCTACTGGCGGTTTGCCTGTGACGATGTCGTTAAAAAACCGGCCGGTATGCACCACCGGAGAGGTGGCAGAGTGGCTGAATGCACCGGTTTGCTAAACCGACGTACGCCTACAAGGTGTACCGCGGGTTCGAATCCCGCCCTCTCCGTACCACGAAGACCGTGCTCCGTAAGGCCTGTTTAAGCAGGATCTTACGGAGCACGTTTTCATTGACGCACTCGACTGTGTCAATACTGCGTCAATCAGGCGGTGCTCGCCGACGGCCAAACGACCGGAATCCAGTCGTATCACCGTATGGTTTGCGTTGTCACTTGCTTTGCTTAGCATCGTCAAAAAGCCCTTGCTCTGCATCAATCGCCCCGAACTGCCGGGCGACTTCTCAATTACTTGCGATCTTGGCCCGACTACTTTGTCGGACTGCAAGCCGCAATCATTATCTCTGTACTTTCACGCACCAGTTGTAACTGGGTGCGTATTCACAAACGTCAGCCGCTTCATCTCATCCTGCGCGCGCTGGTCGGCCTGGTGATAATAATACCTCACCATTCGGCTATCCTGATGCCCGAGCCAATCCATCACCATCTGCATCGGCACATTGCCATTGGCGCACTCCGAACAGAAATAATGTCGGAACGAATGCAACCGCCCGGAATCCGCCTGCGTCTCGATCTTGCGAGATCGAAGCGACTTCACGACATGCGGGAGAACCTTATCCTTAAAGCTGATCCGGACGGTGTCAGGTTTCAACAACCCGCCGAGTGGGCCATGGAAGACGCGGCCGTCTTCGTGTCGGTCCAAGGCATTCAACACTGCCAGAAAGTCAGAATGGATAGAAAATGATCGGTCCCGCCGATTCTTAGTCCGGCGCCGCTTGCCCTTTTTCTTGTCAGGATCATTCGCCACACGAACGACGTTGCGGTCAATATCCACATCCGACCACCGAAGCGACGCCAACTCGGAGATTCGCATTCCAGTACAGGCTAAAGCAACCACGACCTGCCCGAGCCAGACGATATCTTCATTCGCCCTACAGAACCCGACTATGACCTCTACTGTTTTCACAGCCTGACCAAGATCTGCCAGTTCGGAGGATTCTGCCGGCTTAATCTGACACGACATATTCACTGCACTTTCCGGAATGAGCCGCTTGTGATCCTTGCCGCCAGGCTGTGCGGACGGAATCGAACCATCGTCCAACCGCCGCCGGATTGTACTGGCCGAAAGCGGAACACGACTCTTGAACTCGTCGAACGTGAGATATCTGCACGCTCGGCTGCTTCGAGTCGCTTGAGACACACACACAAACTATCATCGGCGATCGTCTGCATCTCGTCTTCGTCAGGTTGTTGTGTCGCCTGCTCCATCGTTTATATCTTCAAACATCTCGCCGATTGATTGCCGTTTCCAAAGTTACGTCCGCACGGCTGCATTCCGCCATCGCTTACGGCTAGCTCCACAGGCCGCATGTTGCCCATTTGGGCAATATGCGGCAAAATGAAAATACTTCGCCAACTCATCCTTCAAACCTCCGGGCCAATTCCGCCACGGCGATATCCGTACGCACGAGAGGCACATACTCACACGAGAGACACTGGCCTGTCAGGATATCTGTCCATTCCGTTGACTCCGGCACCGGCACCTCGGCATCGCCCGCACCATCCACTAGAATTCGCATGTTGACGCCGTCACCTAATTCAAGGGTTATGAACGCAGCAGGCCTCGCCGATGCTGCGGAGGACAACTCTTCGCCCGGCGATTGAATTCCCCCGCGGCATCCAGGGCTCGAACCACGGCGATAACGTCTCTGTCTCGTATTGTTGCGTCCATGGGATGTTCCTTTCGCTTGCGCTGTTTCAGGGCGCATGAAGAACCGGCCGGCCGGGGCGACAATGCCCTGACCGGCCGGTTGTGGTTTCTTGTTTTTGTGATTGTGGTTCAGCGGTGGTTGCGACGGCGATACTGACGAACGAACGTCATCCCGCCGCGGGGTTTGCCGCGTCTGTGACTTCTAACGCGATGACGCCCTACCGCAACGTCCGTGCGGCGCAAACGCCCGCCGAAAGCAGGCAGCAGCGATTTCCAGTTCGAAGACATATTCTTCACCTCCTTCAGGGATGAATGATTTATAGCGGATAATTTGTACGCATTCAAAAACCCGTCGGGGTCTTGGCGGCCATCTGCGTCGTCACTGTGACGGCGCAGACCTGTCCGTTAGGACGACCCCGACGGGCCTAATGTTTGTGAAGCGACTCGGGATATGCTCTTAAAGGATGTTCAATTCATCGGCCAGGAGATTCAACGTGCAGTCCCGGCTGGTGGGCAGGCCTCGAAGCCAACGGCTGAACTGTGAGATCAGCAATCCGGCGGCGACATTCGCCGCGAAGACTGTCATTCTCGCCGTGCAGGTGCCGGCGTAGGCCTCAGCCTGCGGGAAAAGCGTCGTTGTATAGTGCTGCCGGCTGTCGGCGTCGTGCGCCGTCAAGACTCGGATTACCTCGGCGGTCATTCGGCC
>JABGPF010000249.1 GCA_018645065.1 Phycisphaerales bacterium | reverse complement strand
TCGATTTCCCTTCCTTGTAGTATATACGCTCCACAACGACGATATATGGATCATTGCGCTGGCCCACTGCAAGCGAAGCCCCAACTATTGGGCGGGTCGAGTTTAGAAGACATAATCGAGTCGGGCGGACTCGAAGTGCCGCCCTAGCTTTCTGTATGCACAAATGATGATTAATCAAAGGGTGTGATATTCAAAGTGAATTGCTAACAAGGCGCTCCTGCGGATCCCGATGTGCCCCGATGTGCTTCGGGACTTACAGCATCGGGACCGCAGAGCTTAAACGATAAGAGGCGCCGGTGCTACTTGGGGGCGGGCCGGGCCAGGCGGACGACTCTGAAGCCCACATCGAAGACCGGCTGGAACTTGTAATAGCCCCATCGCCATGAGGCCCTCGCCTTGTTCGGGCGATCGCGCCACGAACCGCCGCGGATAACCTTGCGAGCAATCCCTGAACCGCACTTACCGTAATCCGACAAAGTCCATTCCGAAACATTGCCAAGCATGTTGTGCAAGCCCCATGGATTGGGAAGGTAAGAGTCAACTGCCCCCGTCACCCTGTTGCGGTCGGATATCTTCTGGTCACGCGGTATGAAATCCCGGTTGTAATCGGCGAATCCCTTTATCGAAGTATCCGCCAGATTTGCGTATTTGGAATAGTCGGACCCTAACTTGCCGAAGAAATGCGGAGTATCCGTTCCAGCGCGACAAGCCCATTCCCACTGCTCTTCGGTGGGCAGGGTGTAGGTCTCGCCGGTCTTCTTCGAGAGCCAGGCGCAAAAGGCCATCGCTTCTTGCCAGGTTACTCGTGATACCGGCTGGTTGGGCTGATTAATCCGAACCCCTATACCGCCTTTCAGCACGCCATGGACATCGGCGTAACGCGTATCGTGTTTAGGATCGAACAGGTTATACATCTCGTTGGATATCTCCGTGGCGCCCAGATAAAACGCTTCTTTGATCCGGGTTGCACGGCGGGGGGCCTCATCGAGATAACCCTTGTCGGATCCCATCACAAAAGCCCCTGCCGGGATTCGCACCAAATTCAGTGTTACCTTGTCGCTCAGGTTAACCTTCTCCACAGCTGGCGGCGTTTTGACCTCAAAAGGCCAACCCTTAACTTTGACATCGCCCCTGAACCCGGTCCCCAACTCGCCAGCCCGGCGCGGTTTGGGCGGAGTCAGCGGAACATATTTTGGGCCCGAGCTGGAAAGGACCATATTCACCGTCTCGTTTTCGGAGCCCTTGGCGACCTCGCCGTCCTCGTCCAAAAACGCATATTTCTTCCGCAGCTCTATGCGTAATTTCCGCTCGGCATCGACCTTCGACTGGTCGTACTTGGGTTGTTGAGACCATGTTCCGTAAGCCTGCACATTCATGTCGATCCATGTCACGAGGCGGTCCCAGTCCTCGGCGCTGAGTTTCACATCGTGATGTCCCTTCTCGAGTATCTGGATCAGTTCGCTCGTCGAGGCGTGATACTCAAGCGGCTCGGCCACCAAATAATCGCTCTCGGGACCAGGGCGCCGCACAAAAGGATGTAGCTGATTGTACGAGTGAGGGAAAGTCGCCATTACGCGTTGCCCTTTGCCCAGCTTCGTGTCGGCGAAATTCGGACCGCTCTTTTTTCTGCCGTCATGACACTTGATGCACTTGGCGTTCAAGATCGGTTGGATCTCGCGCCCGAAATCAATGCCTCGCGTCAGGCCGTACCAGGGAGTCAGCTTGCGAGGTTCCTGGCGGGAGGCCAACGACCGCTTCACCGGAGGAGCGCTGTTGGGTTTCTCATGGCAGCCTATGCAAGACACATTCTCGCCGGGCATCGCCGTAAACCAACTGCGCATGATCTGCAGAGCACGGCCTTGCCTGTCTATCGGCTGAAGAACGATCGGAGTATTGGCCGGAACCCGGAAAGACGCCGAGCCGTCTTTTTCCACAGGGACAGTACCGATGATCCGCTTGGGCTCCCAACTGCCCTCAATCGCCACCGAAGACCATCCGCCCACACCGTTGTAACCGTAATGCAAAGTGAACACTCTCAGGCGATCGACCGTGCCTCGGGGCACGCCTTTCAGGCCCGGGCCGATATAGATGTCGGATATGTTGACCGTCGCATCACGGCGAGTGAGATCCACTTTGTCGGCGATAACCGGCGGTTTGGTCGTAGGGCGAAACGCAAGGGGCTCGACCAGCACCTGGCCGGGTTGTTCTTTCAAGAGGAGCATGTTGTCGAACGTGTCGACGAGATAGACGCCCCACAAAGAATCCGCCGTCGGTTGACAGGAAACAATGAAGGTATTAGCGTCGATGGGGCAGGGGTGCAGAAATTTCGGCCAGGAGCTGTTGACCAGGGAGTCGCTGATAATCGCTTTGACCTTCTTACCGTAACCGGGTATGCGCTGGACGACGCCTTCGGCTTCAAATTGACCTTTCCCTGAGTCCAGAATCGTCAGCTCGCCAATGCGCGCCACACCATGATGCCCCGAGATAATCGCCGCCACCTTCCGCGACTCGCCTGGAATGGGGCGGGCGAAGAAGATCGAGTTCGGCCAGATCGAGTTGCTCCCGTAATAGGCTTTCTGGTCCGTGCCGTCGGGATTCATGTGAAACAGCAGGCGTGAGTAGTAGTGAGGAATATCCATGTATTCCCAACGGGTGTAGAGAATGCGGCCGTTGTTCATCACCGCCGGATTCCAATTGTGGTCCTGATCGAAGCAGAGCTGGCGAACCTGCTTGCGATCGGCTGACAGCAGGTACAGATTCGCGATCGGGGCGCTGCCGCCAATGCAAGGCACGCCTTGACGCACCGCCGTGGACGAAAAAATTACTCGATCATCGGGAAGGTAGCAGGCGTCATAGTTTTCGGCTCCTTGCCCCATGTCAGGAGTTAGCGGGCGGGGGCCTTCGACCAATTTGTCCGTTTCAGGGTCCAGGACGATCTCGTAAATCCGCCAGCGACGGGTTTTGGGGTCTACCGTCGAATAGAGCATCCGCCTGCCGTCCCAGTTGAGATCGAGATCGACCAGAGTTTTGCGCCCGGGCTTGAACACGCTGGTCAGAGTCCCTCCTGGGGCGCGCATATTCATAACAACCAGTTCGTCGTCAAGATTGCGATTCATGGAGCAGTTGCCCAGCCAGTTTGCCGGCAGGCTGGTCCCGCCGGCCCGCTTGACGAAGAGCAGCTTGTCAAAATCAAGAGATGGGTTGAGCAGCATGAGTTCGGTCTTGATCTTCTCGGCCTGATTAACTATCGCTGTCAGTTTGTCATATCCGGCCTTTGTCATCGGCTTTAACGCCTGCAAGTGTTCGAGAGTGGCGTTTTCAATATCATCTAACTGCAGCGCCGCCTTTTCCGCAGCATCGTATTCCTTTGCCAGCTCGTCGAGCTTACTGCGACACTTCGTTACGCGAGGCAATGTCTTGGGCCCCCACAGCTTTTGGGCATTGGCGGCGGCTCGATGAAGTGCGGGGAAATTGGCTCTGCGCCGGAGCACTGTCTGCAGTTGGTAATTGTGGAATACTGTGCGGATAATCGTCATGGTTTGGCGAGTGTCGGCGTTATGGGCCATCTGCGACAGAAGCTTAATGAACCGCTCATTGCCCTTTCGTCTCATCAACTTAATGTAGTTTCCGATGAGGCTTTTATGCACCTCGCTGTCATCGACAGACCAGTTAACGCCAGTCCAGACGCCGCGCTTCTGCGCGCGAATTTTGAACCCCTCGCTTTGCTGGAAAAGGTCTTTGGGGGAGTCGAAGTCTGCTTTGATCTTCTTGACTATTTCGGCTTGTACTTTCGGCAGGATTCGGGACTTGTCGTCAAACGCCGTATAGAAACGATGCGTCTGTGGCTCGCCAATATTGTCGATTCGGATGAGAAGTTCATTGCGAGCCCCTTTACCGCTGGTCAGCTTCAGCGTAACCAGTTCAGGGTTCACGGCGCGGGCTGGCCCACCCTTTGTCTCAAGAATTTTTTTGCCGTTGAACCAGAGCGTCAGCGGCGCATCACAACCCACATACGCCTCCATCGGGCCGGTATTGGCGACGGTAATATTGCGGTACAGGAAGGTGCTCGAACGCTTTGGCGATTCCAGACTCGACAGCCGGCCGTCCAGCAACTTTTTGGCGCCGATCCAGATCGGTTTGTTGTCCGGTCCCTTCTTCCTGAGATCAGGTTTTCTCAAGGGTACGCCAAAATCGTAATCAGCAAGAGTCTCGCCGGCGGGGCACGCCAGAGGACCGCGAGCCATCCACGACCTGCTCATCTGAACCCGTCCCAGGCCGAGTGTGGGATTCTCCGCAACGATTCTCTTCATCGAAGCCAGGAGCGTGTCCTGCCAGGTCGCCCGTTTCACATAGGCGCCATCGGTCTTTACCGGCTGAAACTTCGCATTCACTTGCGGAGCAACCTTCCGTGGCGCCGCTTGCAGCAACGGAGCGGTCAAGGCCGCCATAAATGAAAACGCCACGAATATTCCGACGCCTGGTCTGGTCATCGACCTGCTAATAAGAGGTTGCCTATGTCTCACAGGGTATGTCCTTATTTATAACACATTTAAATTGTTGTAGGGGCCAGGCGGAAATCGCCGCACTCCTGTTGGCGGGAATTTCCTATTTGAATTTCCGCCCACGACTGGGGTGATCTTTGCAATAATTCTAGCACGATTCCAAAACCAAGTAAACCGCCGTTGGATTCTCGAATCCTGTACTTGACTGATTTGGGATCGGATGTCATGCTGTTTGGAACTGGTTGAGGGATGGTCTGTTGGTCACGGGATCAATTGTTCTGTCAGTCGTATGGGTGCTTAACGGATAATCGTTCAGAAAATGAGAATAATATGACTTGTAAACGGCTGTGTTTAATATGCTTCGTTTCATTCTTTGGTTCTGCTTCTGTTTTGCGAGCAGATGATTGGCCGACCTATCAAGCTGATGCTTCTCGTAGTGGATATACCAAAGAAAAACTGGGGAACGTTCTACATTTAAAATGGACGAAACAGCTCGCTCATCGTCCGTGCCCCGCCTGGCCGCGAAGTAAACGGATGCTCTTCGACAGGACCTTTCAAATGGTGGCCGCTGGAGGCGTGGCCTATTTCGGTAGTAGTGTTGATGGAAAGGTTACCGCGTTAGATGTTGAGTCGGCAGCGGTGAAATGGGAGTTCTACACAGAAGGCCCCATTCGTATGGCCCCAGCGGTCTGGAAAGGCAAAGTCTATGTGGGAGGAGATGACGGTTATCTCTATTGTCTCGACGCTTCATCTGGAAAACTTCTTTGGAAACTCCAGGCCGCCCCTGGCGACGATCTGGTTTTGGGAAATGAGAAGATGATTTCGAAGTGGCCGATCCGTGGCGGGTTGGCGATCAAAGACGGGGTGGTTTACTTCGTGGCGGGAATCTGGCCTACCGAACAAGTGCTTCTTTATGCGGTGGATGCGAACACGGGCAAATTGAAATGGAAGAATGATCAATCGGGTTCTCTCAAAATAGATCAACCGCACAACGCCACCGCAGAAAGTGGAGTGGCTGGTCAGGGTTATCTGGTGGTGACAGATAAGCATATTATTGTTCCTACCGGAAGAGCTGTGCCCGCTTGTTTCGACAGAGAAACCGGGGCCTATAAGTATTTTCATCTGGCTCGACATGGTAAGCGTGGCGGCGGCCGCACGGTGGGTGTGGGGGAATATTTCATGCACGACAGAATGCTCTTTGACGCCAAAACAGGATCGCAATGCTCAGGGTATAGCGGGAATTTAACGGTAGTTACTCCTGAAGGGGTTGCCACTGCAGGGTCATCGAGTTTGAGCTATTCGACAATGTCGCTCCAGACCAGAAAAGACAGACGTGGCCGGCAGAGCACTTCAATGGGACTAAGCCGCCAGTGGGGCGTTGAGTTCGCAGGCGTGAAAGATAGTTTGATCGCCGCCGGTGACAAGATCATCGGCGGTGGAGATGGGGTTATCAAAATCTGTGACATGACGTCGCAGAAGGTTGTGTGGGAAACGAAACAGGTGAAAGGCCGTATTTGCGGACTGCTCTATTCAAACGGTGCTCTGTTGGCCAGTTCGGATGCGGGGATCTTGTATTGTTTTTCGGCGGCTGAGGCGCCTGTGAAACGTCTGGAGCCAAAGACGGTAGTACAGTTTGATCACATGGCCCAAGCCAATAAGCTTGCCAGCGAGATTGTCGAAAAATCAAAAATGACCAAGGGTTACTGTTTGGACCTGGGATGTGGAGACGGCTCGCTTGCATACGCTCTGACACAGAAAACAGATCTCTACATCGTGGCGGTCGAAAGTGACGAAAAACTCGTAGCGAAAGCTCGTCGTCAACTGGATAAAGCCGGTGTGTACGGGGCTCGCGTGATTGTGCTGCACCGTGATTTGAAATCAACTGACCTTCCCAACTACTTCGCGAACCTGATTGTATCGCAGAAGCAGATGCTCGCGGGGAAGGAGTTGAATAGTCCGGAGGCCTTGCGTTGTCAGAGTCCCTATGGTGGGGTGCTGTGTAGCCGAGGCGTTGAGAAGATAAGCTGTCGAGAACGAGGCGGGCTGAAAGGAGCGGGAAGTTGGACGCATCAGTACGCCGATTCGTCGAATTCTCTTTGTAGTGATGACGCATTGGTTAAGGGTAAGTTGACTGTTCTGTGGTATCGGGATGTCGATATCGCCAACTCAAATCGACACTACAGGGGGCCTAGCCCGTTGAGCGTCAAAGGCTTGTTGATCCATATGGGCAGCAATGAGATCGTTGCGTTGAACGCATATAACGGCCACGAAGTGTGGCGCACAAAAGCCGAGGGTTTGTTGGATTATTTGAATGGTTTTGGCGTGTCTGTGACAGGGGGAATGTGTTGCGTGGGGGATGATAAGATTTTTGTCCGCCATCACCAGAAATGCCTGGTGATTGATCTTTTCACCGGGAAGATCGAGTCTGAGCTGGCGGTGCCCGGAGAAAAGGGCGGGCATTGGGGTTACCTCGCTTATTCGGATGGATTGCTTTACGGAAGTTCGGGCGATAAAGACAAGGCGATGGTGGGTTATAGAAAGTATGACAAGGTAGTTAAAGATGTTTATACGTTGTCTGAGTCGAAGAGTTTATTTGCTTATGATCTGGCCGCGAAGAAAATGGTTTGGCAGGTAAAGGCCGACAAGTCATTTCGCCATAATGCGATCGCGATTGACGGGAAGAACGTCTATGTGATCGATCGAGAATTTGCGGGCCACAAAATGGTATCGAGGCGTCAGCCCAAGAAGCCGGACGCCTCGCATGCTTTAGGTGTATTGAAGGCGTTCGACAAGAAAACAGGCAAGCTCGCCTGGAAGAACGAAAAAGATATCTTCGGTACTGTTTTGGTGGCCGCTGACGGGCATCAGTCGTTGGTGATGGGGTATCAGCACACGTACTTGAAATTGGACTCAGAGCTCCGAGATAAACTGGCTGTGTTTGATACAGACTCGGGGCGGTTAAGGTGGTCTAACAAATCCAGTGCTCGTTCAAGAGCGGTGATCCATAAAGATAAGGTGATCCACGGGAACCTGATTTGGGATTTGAAGTCGGGGGCGAGCGTGAAGTGTCGGTTCAGCCAGGGTTATGGTTGCGGGAATACTTCTGCGTCTCGTGACATGATATTGTTCCGCTCGGGTACGGTGGGGTATGTTGATCTGGTTAAGGATAGAGACAAGGTTCAATATTTTGGCGGTGTTCGCTCAGGCTGTTTCATTAACATTATTCCCGCGGGTGGAATTGTGTTGGCTCCGGATTTTACAGATCCGTGTTCTTGCAGCTACCTGAACAAGACATGGTTTGCGCTACAGCCTCTGGTGAATACAAAATAGAATATCTGTTCGAGCACGAGATTGCCGGCAAAGAGCGGCGCGAAACAGTATCAAGTCCTTACACCCGGGTTGAGCTGAAGTAGCAACGGATGCTCACAACTGTTTCCGATAACAAAGGAGAAGGTGCAATGCGAATTGTGGTTTTAATATTGCTGGCTTTGGCGGCTGTGAATGTTGGCTCAGTAGCGTCTGCTGGCGAAAAGGCCAAGAA
>JABGPF010000248.1 GCA_018645065.1 Phycisphaerales bacterium | reverse complement strand
CAAACGCATTGAGATTCGACAGCTACTGACCGCGGAGTCCGCTGTTACGATGGGCGATCCGACCCAATTGCAAAACGCCCTTCTAAACCTCGGGGTTAATGCGCGCGATGCGATGTCCGATGGTGAGGGCGTTTTAACTTTCGCCACGAAACACGTCACCCTGGACGACGACTACTGCCGACAGCACTTCAATGAAGTAACGCCGGGCGAATATCTGCAAATCGACATCACCGACACAGGTGTCGGTATGTCCCCGCAGGTGGAAAAACGCATCTTCGAACCGTTTTACACCACAAAGGTTAAGGGCGCCGGGACCGGGCTCGGACTCGCAGGGGTCTACGGATGCGTAAGAAGCCACCATGGCATGATTTTCGTCTACAGCGAACTTGGCGTAGGGACTACCTTTAAAATGCTCCTTCCGCAGTCTGAATCACTGACCCCCGATCGCACAGAGGAGCGAGCAACATCCCCCGTCAAAGGGCAAGGCCGCATACTTGTAGTCGATGACGAAGAAATCATCCGCAACTTTGTCGCCCGCGCACTCGAAGGGCTCGGTTACACAGTTTCAACTTGTGCAGACGGAATGGAAGCCGTTGAATTCTTCCGGGAACACCATGACGAAATCGACTTGGTGATACTTGACATGATCATGCCGAAATTAAACGGTGAAGAGGCGTTCAAGCAGCTCAAGGAAATCCAACCCGACGTGCGAGTCCTGATTGCTTCGGGCTTCACACAGAATCGCGTATCGACCGAAATGCTCAGAAACGGAGCGTTAGCGTTCCTCGACAAGCCTTTCAGGGTAAACGAACTGTCCCGAGTTGTCGCTCAATATATCTCAACGACGCAATAGCAGTTTATTGAGGTTCGATAGCCGGGGAACACCGCACTTGATTGCGCGGATCAGTTGTAATTCGCGATCGTCAAATTCGCAAAAGTAGTTGCGATTGCCCCGATAAGAGTGTATTAGTCCCTTGAAGGAAATAATTGATGAGAGAAGTCTGGATTGCATTTGGGCTCACTGTGTTCGCCGGGGCGGCCACCGGTATTGGAAGTGCGATTGCGTTTTTCGCCAAACGCACTAATTACCGTTTCCTCTCTGTGGCTACGGGCTTTTCCGCCGGTGTCATGATCTACGTCTCGTTCGTGGAGATACTCTTCAAAGGCGCCGAATCCCTGTCGGAGGCCTATGGCGAATATTGGGGCCACTGGATCAACACCGCGTCCTTCTTCGGAGGGATCGCCCTTATCGGCGTGATTGACAAGCTGATCCCGTCGGCAGAAAACCCCCACGAGGTCCACAGTAAAGATGAAATCGAACCGCTCCACGATCCTTCGGCTCCAATGCCCGACTTCGACGCCATAGCAGCCCATCCCAAAGACGCAGCGCCCGGAGCACACGACCATCGCGTGCATCACAGAAAACTCATGCGGATGGGATTGTTCACCGCCCTGGCGATAGGCATTCACAACTTCCCCGAAGGCCTGGCGACTTTCCTAGCCGCACTCGACGACCCCAGCGTGGGAATGGCGATCGCAGTCGCCATCGCCCTGCACAACATTCCAGAAGGCATCAGCGTGTCGGTGCCTATCTTCTACGCGACGGGAAATCGGAAGAAGGCGTTCATCTACTCGATGCTCAGCGGGTTGGCTGAACCGGTTGGAGCGGGCATAGCGTATCTGGTCCTTCTGTTCTTCCTCGGCGGGGACACCGGGGTAATACCACCGCAGGTAATGGGCGTGCTGTTCGGCGGAGTGGCGGGCATTATGGTCTATATCAGCCTGGACGAACTGCTCCCGACCAGCCGGGCCTACGGAAAAGGCCACGACAGCCTGATCGGCCTGATCGCAGGAATGGCTATGATGGCCCTGAGCCTCCTGCTAATGAAGTAAGGCGCCGCAGCCGCGACTGTGCAGCCGCTTACTTTTCGCCTTGCTCCATTGTTTTGACTTTCAGGATCGTCCGCTTGCCCCTTTCGACGGCGGCCTTCTGCTGCACAATACCGGTGACGACGACGGTCTTCCCGCTAAGCAAGGCGGTTTTCTCCCTGAGGCCCGGGCCGCTGACGTCGAGTTCCCAAACCACCTTTTGGGCTCTGATTATCGTACCGGTAGTTTCTCCGCCAATGGCCATCATTCCGGTGACCATCTTGCCCTTGACCTGGACTTCAACTTTCTGGCCCTTGGCAAGCGCCGCGATCGGCAACTTGGCGTCGGCGTATTTCCCGTCGGCTTTGACGCGTATGAATTCGTCTGCGGGTTCGGGCTTGGAAGGCTTCGGCGTGGCGGCATACTCGAGAATGGTCGCAGCCGCTTTGGGCGTTTTCGGTGCGGTGCGGATTCGAACCTTAATTTTCCTGGCCTTGTAGTCGAAGCCGAACGATTCGATCGTAATCGTCTCATTTCCGATCGTTACTTCCTGCAGCTTCTGGTACTTCAGTTCGATCGCCTTTGCGCCGAAATTGTTGATGATGTTCATTCGCAACCGGGCCGCAAGCACGGGCGACGGATGGAATCGAGAGATCGACACGCCCGTGGGCTTGAAGCCTGCAAAGTGCTTTCCATCACCAGCGACGGTGTGCACCTTCCGGCAGGGCATGTTGGAATAGCAATCCAACTCAAAAGTTTTGTCCAGTTTCTTCAACGCGATACGGCTTGCCGGCTGCTTGGAGCTGTGAACCGTGAGGCTGCACGATTCAACAAAGGTGAAGATCATATCGCTTTCGCGAGCGTGGCAAAACTTAAACTCAGGCGCCGCGTTAAACTCATAACGATACCCGCCTGCATCGATCACAGTCCGCGGAACAATATCCATCACCGAGTCGCCAACCATCACCTGCAGCGTGCCGGTCCGTCCCTTGCGCCCGAGGTAGATCGATTGCTTTTTCACCACGATCTTCGTCTTACCGTCGGGAAGGATATATGGCTTGGTCGGCGTGACGGTCACTTTAAGTTTCCCGGCGCCCGGGCCCGTTGCAGCCGGTTTGGTCGGCATGACGCCAGGCTTGCCATTGACGCGCCATCGCACGTTAGATCGCAAGGCGTAGACATGCATATGGGCGCGCAGATCGCGAGTCCGTCCGCGTTTCGTCGAGAAGAATATCTGCTCTGGAAACGATTCAGCCACGTTGTAGCTAAGCCTGTCGCCACCCGAACCGCGCCAGGCAAATATCAGTACGATCTGCTTCTTGAAATCGACCCCCGCCACCAGCATTTTGAGCGCATCCTTGCCGAAATGTTTAGCTGCTTCTGCGCTGGACTGGATAACGATCGGCTTGTCCCGAGACGCGCTGGTAAAGACGCTCCGCTCGGGCGTAGCTTTTACAGTGACAATGGCGTTTTGTGCCGCCGCAATTCCAGCCAGCATGCAAAACACGACGATTCCAGTTATCCAGCGAGCCATATGAAATTTCCTTCTTTGGGCGTTTTGGGAAATAGATTTGATGAAAACGCAACTCAACGTACCCATTAGACGCACAACCAACCCAAAGGTTTCAAGAAACTCAAAAATTTTTAACATTTCACAGCGTTCCGAGCCGGAAGCCAAAGATGAATGCATAATAAGGACCGTCATGCTCTGTATAGAACATGACGGTCCACTACTTCCGTTATCAGTTAATAGGTAACTGTTTTCTATTTTTTCTTACCCAGCGGATTGTTTATTCTGCCCATGAACAGGATGCTGTTGGTCTGTTTGTCGCGGATGACGAACAGGAAGTGACGATCGGCCTGGAACGTCGGCGTGAAAGGCACGGTTGGCGGTAGGGAGACGGCCTCAGCCATCATAACGCCAGTCGCGGCGGTGGCTTCTGTGCCCTTTTCGTTGACCTCGACGAACGCCTTGTGGATAACCTTGGTAATGTAAAGTCGATGCCTGGGATCTTTCGAAGCGCACATTCCCGTGAAGTCGGCGCCTTTGGGCGAGCGGGGATCGGTGAACGCTCGGGCCATTCCCATCGCCTTGAGGGTGTCGTTCATCTCGTACTTTGTCTCCAGCTTGAACTTCGGAAGGAAGACGTTGGTTTTGCGTTTCTGCAGCTTGCCGATCCAGGCCGCGAGATTGTCAGTGGTGAGCTTCTTCTCGATGACGCCCAAGCCGTCGTGCGCGTTCGGGGCGATGAGCACCATTGTGATATCGTCGCCTTTGTAGGGCAGTTCCAGCATGGCGAATCCCTTGGCGTCCGGGTAGAGCCCTGTCTTCTGTCCGCGTTTGATCTTCACAGGCGTTTTGAACAGCGAGCCATCGGCATTAAACGCGCCGTAGCAACCGACATCCAGCCAGCGAGCGTTCATGATCGGGGCCTTGATCTTCTTACCGTCAGCGAGCGTGAAATCCCGCGGCTTGGTGTCGGCTTCTGAGAACGGTACCGACCAGGCGCCCTTGAAGTATATCGCGTTGGTGAGTATCAGACGAACGCGCTTGGCTTCTTCGGGGGGCAACTCGGGGATGACGTCTTTGATGCGATCTTTGGTCTGGCCTGCGACCCAGTTGTTGATCTTCGTCCGCTCGGTGGGGTAGTTGTTCTTAAAGTCGGCGGGGAAGATACCACCGGTGTTGTAGTGCTTTTTGATCGTATTGGTGTAGGCGTCCAGGAAGGGATATGTCTTCTCGCCCCACAAGGCGTTGGCGACGCGAAGTTCGTACTGATCTACCTGGGATGAAGCTTTGTTTAGTTCAGCCGCGGCGGCCTGCTCGGCCTTGTAGCTCTTACGATATTCGTCCCACTTTCGCTGTGCTCGGAGAGCTTTTGTCTTGGCCTTCAGGGCCTCCAGCGCCTTGCGGAGTTCGGGGATCTTCTTTCGGGCGGCTTTTTGGGCGGGCGTATCGTCGGCCATCAGGCGATCGTTGAGGCCGCTCATTCCGGTGTGTATCAGCGAAGTACGCCACGGGATCAGTTGGGCGTCTTTGCCTATTCGCCTGGTGGCGGCGGGGAAACGAAGCACCTTGCCCATTTCCATCGCAGTCTCACCGCGTGCGCCTTCTGCGGTCATCGCAAGCGCGCTGGATACCGAATATGGCGAGAAGAACAGATTCTTCCCTGCATTCTCAGCCGACAACTGTTTGAACATATCGAATGCGAAGTCGCTGTTGGCCTGCACGGCGTGTTTTACCGGAGCCTTGTTGATTTCGGCGGCCAGCAGTTCGCCCGCCCCGCCGGTAACATCGCCCAGAGGCGTTATAAGATTAACCAGTCCAGTGATAATAAAAATGCGTGTTAGTTGTTTCATCGTCTTTCCTTTCAACTCCCGATCTCCGGGTGAGTGTGTTCCAATGTAAAATTCAGTACCCGTAGCTCGGGCGGTTCCTACTGATGTTTGTATCTTCAAAGCTGCGCGCAACTCGCCCGCCGCAAGCGGAATCGATTTCACGTGCAGTTCGCCTCGATCAAGCCGCACCAGGTCGGCTTGGTCTTCGTCCATGCGGTAGTCAGCCTGCCCGACCGGGTCGATACGCCATCCGGCAAGGTGAATCGGCACGTTCTCACCAACGGGCGGTTGGACAATCGTCGGCGAATCGGCCGGACCAGAACTCATCGCCCAAATCCCTACCGCAATTACCGCACAAGCAGCCATCGCAGCAGCCCCCGCAAACCAACGCAGCAATACCGGTTTCCCCGCCCCGGCGGGCTGCTCAAGCATTCGCTCGCGCATCTCACCGGACATGCCCGGCGAGAGACGACGCGGCCGAAGCGATTGAAGCTCGGCTTCGAAATCTTCAAATTCTCGCATTTCATCATTCATTCGACCTGCTCCCGCCGGAGTTCGGCACGCATGGAATTTAGTGCGTAGCGATATCGTGATGCAGCCGTGTTAGCGGAAATCGCCAACGCCTGACCGATGCTCCGGAATGTCAAACCACCCCATATCTTCATGATGACAACTTCCTTCTGTTCATCGGGTAGTGATCCCAGCGTCTGTTCTATCGCCTGGCGACGCTCATCGTGTTCCAGCCTGTGTTCAAACAAGCTTTCATTGTCGGACGGTCCGACGAGTTCTTCTCGCTTTCGGCGGCGTGCGTCGCTTCGTTGCCTGTCCATAGCCGCCGATCGCATACACGCATACATATACCCCCAGGCTTTGCGCGTAGAAGACCTCTTCGGCCAGAAGCGCACAAACGCATCCTGAACTACATCTTCAGCTTCCGCGTGGCTTCTGGTCCACTGCCTGGCAAGCAACACCAGCGCCGGACCGTGCTCATCCAACCACGCGGACCATCGCCCATGATCATGGTCCATCACAAATCCTTCGTCTCTACCTATAAGACGCCGCCGGGTCGGGTATTTGTCTATCGCCCGAAAAAAAAGTACAGCCATGCTCTGTATAGAACATGACTGTACACTATTTCCGTTATCAATTAATAGGTGATTGGCCCTATTTTCTATTTTCCCAGCGGATTGTTTATTCTGCCCATGAACAGGATGCTGTTGGTCTGTTTGTCGCGGATGACGAACAGGAAGGGGCGATCGGCCTGGAACGTCGGCGTGAAAGGCCTGCTCATCGGCGCGGACCTTACCCCACTCATAATGACGGCGGTTGCGGCGGCGGCTTCTGTGCCCTTTTCGTTGACCTCGACGAACGCCTTGTGGATCACTTTGCTGATGTAGAGTCGATGCCTGGGATCTTTCGAAGCGCACATTCCGGTGAAATCGGCTCCGTTTGGCGAGCGTGGATCGGTGAACGCTCGGGCCATTCCCATCGCCTTGAGGGTATCGTTCATCTCGTACTTGGTCTCCAGCTTGAACTTCGGCAGGAAGACGTTAGTTTTGCGTTTCTGCAGCTTGCCGATCCAGGCGGCGAGATTCGCAGTGGTGAGATTCTTCTCCACGGCACCCAGACCATCGTGAGTATTCGGCGCGATGAGCACCATTGTGATATCGTCGCCCTTGTAGGGCAGTTCGAGCATGGCGAACCCTTTATCGCCCGGATAGCAGGCCGGTTTCTGGCCGCGTCTGATCTTCACAGGCGTTTTGAACAGCGAGCCATCGGCATTGAACGCACCGTAGCGACCGATATTCAGCCGAGCGTTCATGATCGGAGCCTTGATCTTCTTACCATCGGCGAGCGTGAAATCCAGCGGCTTGGTGTCCGCTGCCTTGAACGGTACCGACCAGGCGCCCTTGAAATATATCGCGTTGGTGAGTATCAGGCGAACGTCCCTGGCCTCGTCGGGGGAAAGCTCGGGAACCAGGTCCTTGATGCGGTTGTTGGTCTGACCTTCGACCCAGTTGTTGATCTTCGTTCGCTCGGCGGGGAAGTTGTTCTTAAAGTCGGCTGGAAAGATACCGCCGGTTTTGTAGTGCTTTTTGATCGTATTGGTGTAGGCGTCCAGGAAGGGGTAGGTCTTCTCGCCCCACAAGGCGTTGGCGATGCGAAGTTCGTACTGGTCGACCTGGGATGAGGCTTTGTTTAATTCTGCGGCGGCGGCTTTCTCGGCTTGGACACTCTTACGGTATTCGGTCCACTTTCGCTCTGCTCGGAGAGCTTTTGTCTTGGCCTTCAGGGCCTCCAGCGCCTTTCGGAGTGCGGGTATCTTCTTTCGGGCGGCTTTTTGGGCGGGCGTATCGTCGGCCATCAGGCGATCATTGATACCGCTCATGCCGGTGTGTATCAGCGACGTGCGCCACGGGATAAGTTGGGCGTCATCGCCTATTCGCTTAGCCGCGTCGGGGAAACAGAGCA
This sequence comes from Phycisphaerales bacterium, assembly GCA_018645065.1. Taxonomy (GTDB): domain Bacteria; phylum Planctomycetota; class Phycisphaerae; order SM23-33; family SM23-33; genus BS750m-G57. The sequence goes on along the minus strand of JABGPF010000248.1, from coordinate 394 downwards.
CCTTGCCCATTTCCATCGCGGTCTTACCGCGTGCGCCTTCTGCGGTCATCGCAAGCGCGCTGGATACCGAATATGGCGAGAAGAACAGATTCTCCCCTGCGTTCTCGCTCGACAACTGTTTGAACATATCAAACGCGAAGTCGCTGTTAGCTTGCACGGCATGTTTGACCGGCGCCTTGTTCATTTCGGCGGCCAGCAGTTCGCCCGCCGAGCCTGTAATGTCGCCCAGAGGCGTCATGAGATTAACCATTCCAGCAATCACAAAAATACGTGTTAGTTGTTTCATCGTCTTTCCTTTCAACTCCCGATCTCCGGGTGTGTGTGTTCCAATGTAAAATTCGGTGCCCGTAGCTCGGGCGGTTCCCACTGATGTTTGTATTTTCAAATCTGCGCG
>JABGPF010000247.1 GCA_018645065.1 Phycisphaerales bacterium | reverse complement strand
GTGCAGCAGCATGTTCATACTGCCGATGCGGAGCATGGTGTTATCAAAGTCGTATCCGTGGAAGGTGTGATCGTTAAACTGCCGGCGGGCATTGGCGTTTTTGTAGATCGTATCGCTATGGTGCTTAACCATATACTCAGAAGCGGCGATCAGGAAACCGGCAGTACCGCACGCCGGATCGCAGATAACGTCCTTAGGCGTAGGCGCGGTCATCTCAACCATTAGTTTGATAATATGGCGCGGCGTGCGGAACTGGCCGTTCTGCCCGGCGCTGGCGATCTTGCCGAGCATATACTCGTACAGGTCGCCCTTGGTGTCGGTGTCGGCCATGTCTATATCGTCAAGCTGATCGACCACATTAGACAGCACCCGGGGCGTGGGCATTATGAAAAGAGCGTCTTTCATGTGATGGGTGTAAGTCGAACCGCCTTCACCATCGGCGTCGCCTTTCTGCCCGAGGGTTTTTATGAAGGGGAACACTTCGTCACGCACGGTCTTGAACATATCCTCCGGGGCGGCGTCTTTGAAAGTTGACCAGCGTAGTTTTTTCTGTTTGGCGGTGAAGATCGGCTCTTCGATAGGCTGTTTGGTGCGGGAGGCCTTGGCTTCCTTGAGCGTATGCAGTTCGTCAAGGCGTTTGATAAAGAGCAGATAGGTTAACTGCTCGATAACCGAAAGCGGATTTGCAATACCCCCGCTATAGAGTGTCATCCAGACCGCATCGACTTTTGATCTAAGTTCGCCTGTAATCATGAATGTCCCTTAGTTCTTTCCTTAACGTAACCTGCGTGTAAAGTCCCGAATAGCCAAAGGATATTATGGCTTGGCGGGGAGTTATGAGCAACATTTGATTTGGTATTTGGAATTTGGAATTTGGAATTGAGGGCCACGGCTTTGCGGGGGGGGTATCGGTGTGGGGTATGCCGTTTCTTTTTAATGTTGCAGACTGATTGGATATCGAATATCAAGGGTTGGGTTAACTATTGAAAAAATTTTAAAACGTCTTTTGGCGGTGGAGTATTTATAACAATGTCTGAGCATAAACGTGTATTGATTGTTGGTGGGGTTGCTGGTGGGGCTTCGGCTGCTGCTCGTGGCCGTCGGTTGTCTGAAGAGGCTGAGATCGTTCTGTTTGAGCGTGGTGAGCATATATCGTTCGCCAATTGCGGCTTGCCGTATCATATCGGCGAGGTGATCGCCAAGCGAGAGAGCCTGCTGATCCAGACGCCCGAATCGATGGCCAGGCGGTTCAATATCGACGTCCGCACGCGTTGCGAGGTTGTCTCTATCGACCCGAAAGCACATACCGTTGTAGTTCGCGACCTTGACGGCGGGGGCGTTGAAAATGTCGAGGCGTACGACAAGCTGATACTCAGCCCCGGCGCTGAACCGGTGGCGCCGCCAATTCCCGGGGCCGATCTGCCGGGCGTGCATACGCTGCGCAACATAGCCGATATGGACGCGATAAAACAAGCGGTTGACGCCGGCGGCCCGGAGCGGGCGGTAGTGGTTGGCGGGGGGTATATCGGTCTGGAAATGGCTGAGGCGCTAACGTTGCGCGGGGTGGAGGTAACGCTGGTGGAGCTGGCTGACCAGGTGTTCATCGCAGCCGACGCCGAGATGGCTGCGCCGCTGCATCAACAGCTCGAATCGCATGGCGTTGATTTGCGGCTGGGCGTGTCGGTAAGTTCTATCGCAGCTGATGGGGCGGGGCTTAAAGTGGGGCTCAGCAGCGATGAGTTCGTTGAGTGCGGGCTTGTGATAATGGCCGTTGGTGTGCGGCCGGAGACTAAACTTGCTCGCGAGGCGGGGCTTGCGATAGGCTCCACCGGCGGGATAGCGGTGGACGAACATATGCAGACCAGCGACCCTGACATATACGCCGTTGGCGACGCTGTTGAGGTTACGGAATTTGTGGGCGGCGGTGGGGCGTTGATCCCGCTGGCCGGACCGGCTAACCGGCAGGGTCGTATCGCCGCGGATAACATTTTCGGTCGCCCGAGTGTCTACCGTCGCACGCAGGGTACAGCGATATGCAAACTGTTTGATCTGGCGATCGGCATGACGGGCATGAGCGAGAAGGCCCTTGCAGGCGCGGGCATGAGTTACGAGAAGGTATACACCCACGCGGCCAGCCATGCGGGGTATTATCCTGGCGCGGCGCCCTTGAGCCTGAAACTGCTGTTCGACCCGGAGACGGGGCGGATCCTCGGCGCCCAGGGCGTGGGGGCAGACGGCGTGGATAAGCGTATTGACGTGCTGGCCGTTGCGATACGGGCGGGGCTGACCGTTGAGCAGTTGCAGGATATGGAGCTATCGTACGCGCCACCGTTCGGGTCGGCGAAGGATCCGGTAAACTATGCAGCGTTCGTGGCTTGCAACGTTATGGCTGGCGATGTGAAGCTGTGTCATAGTGCTGATATGCTCGCTCCGGGCGATGGGCAGGTGTTGCTGGACGTTCGCACGCGCGGCGAGGTCGACGGCGGTACGATAAGCGGGGCGATGCACATTCCGGTGGACGATCTGCGCGGGCGGCTTGGCGAGTTGCCTGCGGGTAAGGAGTTTTTGGTGTTCTGTGCGGTGGGGCTCAGGGGGTATCTGGCGTGCAGGATCCTGTCGCAGAACGGTATCGCGTGCAGGAACCTTACCGGCGGATACAAAACATTCAAAGCGTTCAGCGAGCGCGGGATCGGGTAAAGAGTAAAAAACCGGTAATTCCGCCCGAGTTGCTGGGGCGAGGCGGGTTTCGGTTAGCAAATCTCTTGCTGAACGGATGTTCTGATGGATGGCGCTGCGCGGAGTTAATCGCCCGGAACTTTCAAAAATGCACATGGGCGGAATGGGAACCGCGATTATCAGGGGTATAATGAAACGGTAATGTTTTTTGTGAGTGTTTTTTTCATTGTTTTTTTCATTGCTTACTAAAGTTCCATTTAAGCGAAAATTTGACGCCATTCTCGCTCTGTTTCCAGGTCTACAAGAGGCTCTGAGTTGCGGTAAACGGGGCGATTGCGATGTGGTTGTATTTCGTAAGTTGTTGTTTTGTAGGCGGATGTGTCTGTTGCGGCGTGGTGGTGGTTTGCTTGTTGCGGAGTGGTTTGCTGCGTTTGCAGGCCTTGCCGGCTGCGGCGGATGGAGTTTTTTTTTGAATCGTGCTGGCGAAATTGGAATTGTCCGTTGTGTTACCTATACTTCTGGGTGAAAGGAGTGCCGGGCAGTATTATCGTCCGGTGCACATGACGTATGATAGCAAGCCAGACCAAACAGATCGGATGTGGTGGCGCCTTGGGTACCAAGTCGTTAAAAGCTCGTAAGATAGAGGGTTACCTGACTGAACCTCTGATATCGGATAGTCATTGGCAGTGGGAGGGTCATCACGCGACCAACCCCACTGTGCTGCGTTTGAACGGTGATCCGCGGGTGTTTTTGGGTTATCGTGCAGGCGGGCTGGACGACCATCATTATCACAAGGGCGCTACATCGGCGATGGGTAGCCATTTCGGGATGGCGATTCTTGACGAACTGGGCGAGAAAGTTCTCCATCGCCTGCCATTCCCGATAATGACATTGCGTCACGGTATCGCCTTGCCCAAGAACCGCGAGGAATACGAACAGTACGCCGAGGAGCACGAGCACGAGATCGTCCTGCTGCACGATTTTCACATGCACTGCGACGATGGTCATCTCTACGTGCTTTATCACGAGTCGGAGATCCATGCGGCTTATGATTGCATCGTTCGCATGACCGAGAGCGGGTTCCTGGCCCGGATCCAGCGTTCGATCGAGCTTCTGGACAAGCCGATCGACGAGATTTACGAGGCCTGGGAGGACATCTGGTGGAAACCGGGCGTTTGGGAGGACTGCGGAACGGGCGATAGTCATCGCATCTACGCATCAGAGGCCAGCAAGAACGATATTTTCTTCCTCCGCCTCGCCGACAAGACGCTCCGCATGTACCACCGCCCGGCGCCTGATATCGCTGTGCTGGATACCGGCAACGAGACTTTCACGCGTCCGACGCCGGACGGCATCACAGCCATCGGTTCGTTGCAGACGTGCATTCGCCCGGGCTTTTTCGATAATTCTCACATCGGTAACAACGGCGCCCCGATCCGGGCGAAGATTGGCGATGTGGACGTCTATCTCGACGTGACTCACGGCGTGCACAACGAGCAGATATCCAATCCGAACATCGATTCGTGGATGATGACGTATCTCCCGTTCCTCCGCATAATCGACTTCGAGACTGGCGAGTGTTTGTACTATTCCGAGGAGCCTATTCTTGATCTGGACGAGATATGGCGTGAGTACGTAGAGGAAGGCACGTGGGTTAAGAAACTCAATCATCTGCGCGGCGTGATGTTCGCCGGCGGGCAGATCGAAAGCGTGCAGGGCAAGAACGGGCTGGACGATATGTTCAGCGTGTATGTTGGCCTGGGCGACACGTCTATTGGTCGCGCCGAGTTCAAGCTGCGCGATCTGCTGCCCGACCGCGTTGTGGAGGATATCATTAACCGCAAAGCTCGGCGCGATGTCGTGATTGACAATCCGTCGTGTGCGGCGTGGGGTTTCCCTGAGGCGTTGTGCGGTTGGCAGTGGACGATAGTTAACGATATTGAAGGGCATTGCATCAATATTATCCGCACGCTCCGCAAGGACGGGCACACCGAAGGCGCGGTCCGCGTGATCCCTCCAGCCCCCGGAACATTCGACGCTGACGGGTTGTTCTTCGAGGAAGACTGCGTGCGATTCGTCGAGAATTTGGGGTGGGTTGTGGTCTATCGCGGTGTTCACTGGGAGGAGGATCAATACGGTAAGCGGACGTTCGTCGGATACGGCGTACTCGTCCTGGACAGTGAAAATCCCGAGCGAGTGTTATATCGTTCCACCGAGCCGATCAACGATAAGGTGACTCGGGAAACCGGTTGGACCGGCGGGCACGACAACGGGCAGGCCTGGGTGTTCCTTGAACACGCAGAGGCCGCGATTCCGGACAAAGTGAAATTTGAAATCGCCAGGATTTACGATATCAAACCCATGCCCTCGGACCTGACCAAATGGTTGAAACACAAAAGCGGCAGGCTGTAAATCGACAGGTGATCTGCTAGCTGTTGACGAATAACCAAGGCGCAATCTCAGTTTCCTCAGGTTGCGACACACTACAGTCCTCCCGGCGCGATCGAGCATGCGCCGGGAGGATTTTTTGTTTCGTTATCGACGGCTGCTAGTTCTGGCACAGGGTTGACATTGGCCTGTTTTCCTTCTATCTTGACTTATAACATAGTTCGACACTGTCAAGGCGTCTTACCGCCCATTTTTGGATAAGAATCGGAGGGGAGGTGATGTCATGGACTCACGTATTCAACCGCGATCTCGAACACGCCGATACGCCATTTTGATCGCCCTGGCCGCATTGCTGCTTTTGCTTGCGTTCCTGTTCTGGCCCAGGCAAAACGCGGCCTCTTACGATTACATCCGCGAAAAAGCTGCATCGCTCGAATTCGAGCCCGAGCGGATAGTTAGTTTTGTGCATGAGGAAGTGCGGACCGACGGTTATCGCGGTTACCTGCGCGGCCCGGTTGGTACGCTGTGGGCTGGGGCGGGCAGCCCGCTTGATCGGGCGGTTTTGCTGGCGGCGTTGTTGGAGGCAAGCGGCAAGGAGGTTCGCCTCGCCAGCGACACTACACACTGGTGGGTGCAACTCCGAGAAGGTCAGGGCTGGCGGGATATTCTCCCGGAAGGTGGAAAGGGTGAGGCCAAGTGGACCGGCCGGAAACCGCCTAGGGCCGAGCAACATTTCCTCGATGTTTCAGTTGAAGTGGGCGGTAAGGAAGGCCCCGAAAAGCAGCACGCTGTATACCGGACCGCCGACCTTGTGCATCATCCCCTCGTTTTGCAGTTTGACGAGTCCGGGCGATATCGGTTGGGGCCGTTGGACTCGAAAGACGCCGTCCTGGAAGGCGACTGCGGACGCTCTGACGACGAGACGCTGTGTCTGCGATTCACATACCGGGCTCCGGGGGCTGCCGAGCCCGTGCGTTTCAGGCGTGAGATTTACACCGGCCGCTATGAGAATTACAGGCGTCTGGATGATCCCCGCAACGAGCACGTGATAGTCATAGCTCCCGGGCGCATTCAGGAATGGGCGATGTCCAAGGAGCTGGAACTGGCGCGAACTGAGGGCAGTAGGGTGGCCCCAGGCGTGGGTGCGTGCTACGTGTTGGCGCTGGCCCATATCGGCAGGTCGGATAGGGCGCTGGTTGATTTGAGCAGCCACTTTGGGGTAACTGCCTACTATTCAGAGCCCCGCGTGATTATTGCTTCGGGCTGCTATCTCGGAGCACAGGACAAACACGCCATGCCGGCGCTGGACCTGCGATACAATCGAATCCATGCAAAAGGAACTCCAGATGCATGCGCTGGTTTCGGCGTGACACGAGCCGCGTTGGAAGGTCAAATCGAGGGCGTTGTCCTGAAGAAAGCATTCGGCGGGCCGGTGCTCGCCGCTCTTGACGTTTTCAGGGAACATCTACAGCACCGCAGATCATCTTCGCTGGGGCGTGTGCGAATGTACCTGGATCTGATGCAAAGACTTGTCGACGAAACACGACCCGGCGCGCGAATGACAATTGCCCTTGATGATCAGCGGAAGGTTATGCTGGTCAGGGGTGAGGGCGCCGAGGTGCGCGTGGCGTCCATTAGCGACGACTTGCGAAAGCGGATGAAAGGCGCCGAGGTGCGTTGGGAAATGCTGGAGGCAAAAGCGATCGGGCGGGATAAGTTTGCCCAGGCGGCGATGGAACTCGAGGCGCTCTTCGGACCTGTGGGCCGAGCCGATCTCGATTACACGCCAAAGATTGATATCCAGGAGTCGGTCTCGCAACTCGTGGCTCCGAACGTGCGGATGTTTCAGTGGCGGACACTTAAGGATGATAAAAAGCCCTCGTTGACCCTCGAGTATCAGTTTATCGAGGCGAAGAAAAACGGTGATGTCGTTTACGATTCGGTGGATCACTGGGATGAAATCGCCAACAAAAAGTATCGCAGCGCCTCGCGTTTTTCCATTCCCGCCAAAACGGTTGAACAAAGCCATGTCCTGTCGCGATGGTATTCGCGCCGACGCTATGGGCAAGGTGATTGCTTCCTCATGTTCAGCCGTAGCATGTTGCGGGAGCTGAAGGCACAGGGGCATACCGTTGTACGCTACCGCGATCGTTACGGGAAGCTGAGTGACCCGCTTAAGCTTTATCTGTGCGGCCGGAGGGAGGCGAGCGTTCTGGTGAACAACAAGCCTCGCAAGCTGGCGGTTTTGGATGTGGGCGGAGGGTACCTGAAGGATAATCTACCCAAGCAGGCCTACAAGGATGTGAAAAAAATTCCCGAAGAAGCGCATCCGAACAAGTCGGCGATGAACCGCTGGGAGGTTCTGGACAATCCTCAGTTTCCGATTACCGGTGTTACGGGCGTGCGATTCCAGACCGCCGTGCCGGGTCGCGTAGTCTCAAGCCGCACCGGTCTGGGCGTGCCGGGCGCAGAGATCGCTGTGCGCCGCACGTCGGCCAGTGGGACAAGCTGGGCCGATGGACGCTTCCTGCTGCCGGTTATGAAGGAACCATTTGGGCGTTTTGAAGTGACGGCGAGAGCAGCCGGATACGCGCCATTCAGCAAGGAAATGGACCTGGCGGTGATTGATGCTTTCCCCATAAGCATTACTCTGACCCCGACGTTCGACCAGGGCGGCCTGGTCTGGATTGATCAGAAGAATATGGCGAAGCTTGCTCAGATTGACACTCCGCGTGTTCGCGACCTGGTTCGTATGGCGATCGAAGACGACCCTCGACTGGTGGCGTTGGTTCCTCGCCAGCGAGTCCCATACGGCGCCGGAACCACGCACGCCTGGTTGCTGTTTGATCGCGATCGCTTCCACTTCACCGCGGTGACCGAGGACGGTTTGCACGGTACAGCCGGTGATGTTTGGCAGTGGATGCACGACAAACCATCGGGCATGATGTTCAAGGAATACAGCCATATGGTTCCGCGACCGACGAAACCACAGGAAGAAACGATTAGTTTCTTTG
>JABGPF010000246.1 GCA_018645065.1 Phycisphaerales bacterium | reverse complement strand
CCAAGGACTTAGGCAAAAACCTAAGTCCTTAACTTTGCGCCCAAATCCCAAAGGTGGACACATTTGCCAATTATGGCCCCCTTTTCCCTCAATAATAAGGGCCAAAACGGTAGACACATTTTTTACGTTTTGACCCATGGGGTGGACACTTTTTTGACGGCCAAAACCAAATCAGTTTTAGATAGCCACTTACGGTTGGCCTTGTTCTTTATGAACCGGAGGCTGGGCTTGTATAGGCTTGACTGGGCACCCCAATCCGAGTGCATCCAATAGGTCCGCATCGACGATGCCGTCGGTGTCGGCGTCCGGGGGCTTGAGCAATCTGCGATTCACTGGATTCAACACGGTAAAGGTTTCATTGTAGGACCAATAGGTCCACGCGATATCGAACGCCTCGAAGGATTCACGCATGTCGCGAATGTATGCCTGCCGATCGGCCGCCAACACGCCCGGACCGCCATGACGCTGCCTGGCCACCACAGCATCGAGGCAACCAAACTCCACGCACTGCACATGAATGGTGCCGCCGTACTTCTTTCTCCAGCGATCAATTGCCCGTGCCCGAGCAAAATGCCAATCCCTGTTGTAGCGGCCGAGGGCGTCACCTCGACCGTAAGCAAGCATGGCTTTCCTGGCGGCTTTTCGATCCGCCGCGGGAACGTTCTTCAGCAACGCATCCATCTGCGAGGCAATGATGGAGGGGCTGGCTGGATAGGGAATGGGCCCAACGCGTTTCCACCATGTATTGCCCGCGCGTGCCCCCATCATGTTATTGAAGCCGAATGGATACGGTTCATAGGTCGTGAAGCTGTAGACCAGGTTCGGATCCGTGGCCGGTGACATCTTCTGAAGTTGCAGGATATTTCCCGCTTTGTCGCCACTGGTGATCAGGGTGTGATCCGGCATGATATTTCTCACCGTGCCCCACATCCGGTCGGCGAGATACGTCCAGTCCAATTCGGGGGAATTCCTGCCCGGCTCGGTCATGAGTTGGAAAGCCACCTTGTCGGCAGACCAATTCCGCGCGATGTAGCGAGCAAAGTTTTCGTAGAACCGGAGCAGAACCCCGAACTGTTCCAGACTGCCCAGATACTTCTCCTTGAAGGGCAGTCGGGGATGAATGCAGATAACGCATAGCATGCCCTGGTTGAGCACCCTGCTGACGACGCGTTCGACATACCACAGATTATCCTTGTTGAGTCCGCCATCGGTCGTCATGAAACGCGAGGGCGTAAACAACACCTTCACGTGGTCAAACCCCATCGCCTTGATAAGTTTGATGTCAGCAGCGGTGATCATGCGATCCGTTGACAGGCGCCTCGGTTCGGGTTGCGTCCTGTCGATGGATATCCCGCGCTTCATGTCCAGCCTCGGCGCCGAAGGCTCGTTAGCTAGGCCGGGAGGCTTGATAAGCGTGACATCCCCGGGGCGCTTGACAGCGTTGAATATCCGCAACCGCGCCAAGCTGCCATCGAAGGAGTGTCGCCCGCCTGGGGCGGCCCCGATGGTCAGGCCAGCAGCGCTCGCGGCGATCTCGCCCGTTACCTGCGTCTCTTTGACCAGCTTGCCATCGACATAGAACTGCATCGTCCCCGGCGCGAGGGTTACCATCACGTGATGCCACAAGCCGTCATCCAGGCGGTGCCCGCTATCGGAATTTCCCGTCAGCCCCGGCGCGTGGAACACGAACCGCCCGGTGGATCGGTCGAGTCTTACGTCCCAATAGTCCTCCGCCCCGCTCTTGCCCTGCGATGCAATGACACGATGATCGACTTGGCGAGGAGGCGCCTTCATCCAGGCGGCAATCGTGAAGGTCTTTCCGACAGCGACACTTTTCTCAAGTGTTGCATGGGAGGTTGCCGTACTGAAATCCAAGACCTTCCCGAAGGTTTTATCATTGAGCCAGACCGTGTGTTTGAGCAGGGCCTTCGGTCCGGTCTTCTTCACGTCGCAGGCCGCGGCGCCCTGCCCTTCATTCAAGTCAAAACCGATAATCAGGTCATCCAGAAGTTTGCTGTCCTGCGTTGGGACGTTTCTTCCAGCCGGCGGACGGTTATCGCCGGTTGCTGTGTCATTTTCAGGTGATGAAGGACACCCGGCGCACAAAAAGGCCAGAATGATCACGATGTAGGCTGCTGGGCAGTTCACCGTGTTGTTTCTTTCTTCCTGACGAAACAGCGTAGTTGCCCGTCGGTGGTGCATAGTAGGAGTTTCCCCTTGACTGCGGCCAGGCTGTCCCAGAGGGGTGGAGCATCGAGTTTGTATTCGGCCAGTTTGGCTCCGTTGGAGGCGGACACCACCCACAGCAGACCGCCCATTCGACCGTCGTATGCCTTTGACAGATCGCCTTTGGGAAAGGTTACGGGCGTCCCGGCTATGAACAGGACGTCGCCAGCCAGCGCCATTGCTTTCCCGGTCAGCGGGATATTAACTTTCCATCGTTCCTTCACGGGCTGATGCACAGTGGCAAGCGGGCGCTTCTTCCCACGCTTGGCGGAGGCTACCCTCGGAATAATTTCGCCCGCAAAAAGCGTGTATCCTGCTGTGCGCGGATCAAAGTAGTCGTGGCGGCTTGGCTGGTACCCGCGAACTTCGTAGAAGCGATTCCCGTCTTTGACCAGGATATCGCCGTGGATCGGCCCTCTGCCTGTCGGAATGCCGTAAAGCAACTTCGTATTGATTGTCCAGAAACTGCGGTGATGCGGTGTGGGCTGAACGAAACCGGGGGTTGCAATCACGTGGGGCTTCTTGAGTTTGCTCAGGCCTACCGGTGTCAGATCCGGTGTGAATGCATCATGACGCAGGTAGACGTACTGGTCATCAGCAAGCAAGATATCGCCCTTGTTGCCTTTGATTCCGAAGGGGTGGCCGTATTCTTCTCGGGTCATGAAGACTTGAGAGCCTTTTTCGTTGTATGGTCCGTACAGGTGTCGGCGGTGACGCATCCGGCCTGTTTTCGGATCGAGCCCGAACAGCACCATTCCGCCGTCTACAAAGCTGTTTCTTCCGGCACAGAAGTAAGCGATATCGTTCCTGATCAGGATACTACCACTGACCGGCCAGGCGGATTCCACCTGCCCGTAAGCACAAATATACCGTTCCGGCAGGGCTTTGAACCGCCAAATCAGCTTGCCGTCGGTTGCCCGTAGGCAATAGACCCAGCCGTCATGCGAGCCGAAGAGCAGGCGCCCGGCGTGCCAGGTCGGCGGTGAGTCCACGCGTCCGCCTGCGGTGTAGGTCCACAACAACTTTCCGCTTTCGACATCCAGAGCCTGAACCGTGTGGGCATCCACATTGGCCAGGAACACCTTGCCCTCGGCGATCGTAGGGGCACTGATTTTCGCCCCGAGTTTCACCTGCCATTTGGGTTCGAGCTTTGCGGATACGGCGGCCTTGGTGCAACCGCCGCGGCTGATATTATTGCGATAGGTCGACCACGAATCCGTCCCGTCCGATTGCTTTGCGTCGACGGGCTCGGAGAATACCGGGCCCTTACCGACGCGCGATTTGATCTTCAGAGGAATCGGTTGCCCCGAGGACTTGAGGCCCGGCTCGGCGGACAGTGCGTTGAACGAGTTCAATGTGACCGTGTTGTAACAGGAACAAGCGTGGGGCCCCACATACAGCAGACCGTTACACGGCAGGAACCCCACCCCGCAGGTACTTCGCACCCAATGGTTCGGGAACTCGGCAGAACCGTCCAGCGCCAGAAAATCACTGCCTCCGGTTACCGAGTTGATGTACCAGTTGGCGGTGATGCGATTGCGGTAGCAGCGATCGTGGATCATCGGCCCGATCACGTTCTGCGTCAAGTCCCGGACAAGCTTGCCCGTACGGGCGTCATAACCTCGCTTGTTGGCGGTCCAGACCACGCCATTGACCAGGAAGAGGTCGGGTGACTTAAGGTGGTTGAGATGCGTAAGTGCTTCCCACATCTGCGAACCGTCCTTCAAGGAAAAGGCCCACAACGCATTGCAGCCAGCCAGATACACCGCTTCATCAGAGAGCACCAACGCAAGAGTCGTACCAGGTTTCTTCCCCGGTGGGTTGCGGTTGCCCAGAATCTTCTTCTTGGCGTTCTGCGTGAACCACGAGCCCTTTTTCGCCATCACTCGCCAACGCTGCCGCCCGGTCTTCCGGTCGACGCATACCAGCGAGTCCTTCAATGCATAGACCACGTTGTTCCCGTCAACGGCCAGCGTGGCACCCTCGTAATCTTTTGTTTTGTCACCTTGCAGCTTCCATATTTCCCGGCCTGTTTGAGCATCAACAGCTGCAATTGTACTTACAGGATTGACTTTGGGCCTCATGAGCGGGCCATAGGCTTTCTCGCCAAAGGCGCTGTCGGGAGCAAATGTAACGGCGTGTCCCCGGCTTTTCGTGGCAACGGCACCGAACTGGCCGCTCTTGCGGGATTTCTCGCTTGGTCTAAGTGCGCTGCTATCATAAGGATCCCCCGTGACCACATATATCACGCCATCGGCGTAGACGAATTCCTGCGTCCGCTCGGTGCCTTTCAGACGTCTCAGGATCTTTCCCGTCGACGCATCGAACACGGTGATCGGTTCATTCAGACCGGGCGTGCAATAGATCTCGTCTCCGATGGCCGCCAACTGCCGCTGTAGTTGAGTCGGCGTGAACTTGACGTATATATATGTCGGCTGCCAGTCGGGGAATGGATGACGCCAGAGTTCAATCCCATTAAAGGCGTCGCGGCAGATCAGGGCAAACTTGCCCGGCAAGGCCGGATGCTCGACCGACGCGCGGTCTTCGACGCTGTACAACCGGCCTTTCGCCGAGACCAGGCTGGACATCGAAGGCAGTCCCAGGTGCGACCGTTGCCACTGGGGCTCAGATATCCAACGGAAGTACCGAGGGGGACCGATGGCACTATCGAACGCCACCGCGTTATTGTCGGGCGTGTTGTAATGTTGCGGCCACTGGGACATCTCTTTGGGCCAGGGCTTGACGATCAGCTTGCCATCGATGACGGCCACCCCGCCAGGGCAGACCACGCGCATGAGTTCGTCACGGGCAATCGACTGGGCGTCAGTAACCACCAACGCGCGCACGAGGTTGTCCACGTACGGCAGGCCCTTGCCGCGGAGATGGTCAACGCTGACCGGTCCATAGAGCCCTTTCGACTGAATGTGTCTTCGCGCCCTATGAACGTTTGGCGGGCTGCGGTCCAGCCCGTGTACGGTGCATGCATCACTTATCCGCAGCGTAGCGGTCGTTTCTCCGCCGCCACAACCGAGATGCACCACCAAGCCGCCAGTAACGCCCGCTTCCTTCAACGCCGCCGCAGGTTCCTTCGCCATTACGGCGCCCGTCGTCACGATGACCACCAGAACGATTATCGATAACTTCTTCATTCAGTACTTACTCCTTTTAGGCCGAGATTTCCTGTACCTGCCTACCGGCAGGCAGGTGGATTTCCGCCCACGTCGAAGATCCGCCGCGGCGGGATCACCGGGGGTCTTTTCAACGATTCTATCATGGTCTTGAGATTCAGCAAAGGTCTTTCCGGCCCGACAAGCGGATGATGACGTGGGATTGATGGCTCAAATGGACTCGCGACGGCCCGACTTGCCGCGCCAACTCATCGGATTCATCATCCCATGTTGAAGAGGACACCAAGTGCTACAGCGACCAGCGAGTTTGATGCCCACACAACGCCCAAACACACAAGTTCTTGACCGTACCGTATCGTCTTGTCAACGAAGGCCAGGGGCAGCGACACCTGGATTTCCGGCGCAGCAGGAGGTCATTAAGGCTAGTTCGCCAGTACACTTATGGCTTCGCGGAGGGCGTGGACACTTTTTGTTTGAAATGGTGGACACTTTTCGCGATTTCGGCGTTGCAAAGGCGGTCATCGGGCCAAGACAGCTATTGACGTAGGACACTTAGGTTAAAGAAGTTACATCCGAATAAGAACTTCTCCGGCGAAACGTTTTACTCCTGCTCGACACGCAGGAGGTCACTGGTTCAAGTCCAGTACGGCTCAGTGATTTACTACCAAGGACTTAGGCAAAAACCTAAGTCCTTAACTTTGCGCCCAAATCACAAAGGCGGACACTTTTCAGCGATTGCGGTAGACACTTTCCGCAGTCATGGCCCCTTTTTCCCGCAATAATAAGGGCCAAAACGGTAGACACTTTTTTCGACAGTTTTGCCCAAGGGGCGGACACTTTGCTGACCGCCAAAACCGAAGTAGTTTTAGATAAAGGTATTGAATAATCTGAAGAATGTATTGGGCCGTATTCAATGGGTTTTTGTCATAATCTATTGAATATACACACCACGTTGAAATCCTGCGCCACATTCCGAAATACAGCCCAGAAGGTTTCCCGTACAACACCAGCAATATTTCGGCGACGAGTATCCGAGGACGCCGGCACTGTGTTCGGCATCTCCGACGACTGGCCGCTGCCAAGACCCCAGATTCAGCTTGCCCAACGCGCTGCATCGGATACAATTTGAAATCGCGAAGAACATCTTTATAATCACTTGACTGGACTGGGAAGTTCGAAAGATCTCTCGTTATAGTATTATCACAGGAGTTGATTGTGGGATTGATGAATTCACGACGAAACTTTCTTAAGTCGGTTGGCCTTGGCACCGCGTTGGGAGCCCTTAACGGTTATTCGCCCGCAGAGGTCCGCGCCGAAGATCCGACCAATACCTCCCCCCCCGCCAGGACTCCCAATATCGTATACATTATCGTTGACGATATGGGACCGCTGGACCCTCAATGTTACGGTGGGAACAAGCAAAAACTGCCGACTCCCAATATTGACAAGCTGGCCAAGGAGGGAATGCGGTTTACCAAGGCGTATTCGGGCTGTTGCGTTTGCGCGCCGGCCCGTAGCGTACTCATGACCGGAAAGCATATGGGGCACACGACGGTGCGCGGTAATCTTGGCGGTATTTCCCTATTGGCCAGCGATGTAACCGTAGCCCAGGTCCTCAAGCATGGCGGTTATAAGGTCGGCGGATTTGGTAAATGGGGAATCGCCGAGGTCGGAACGCCCGGAGTACCGGAAAAGCACGGATTTGACGAGTTCTTCGGGTATTACCACCAGGTCCACGCTCATGATTACTGGACCAATTACCTCTGGCGCAACAGCAAAAAGGTGGTGCTGAAAGGCAAAGTCGGAAGCGCCGAGCGATACACTCATCATGTAATATTCAAACGGGCCAAAGAGTTCATCCGCGAAAATAAGGACCAACCGTTCTTCTGCTATTGCCCCTGGACCCCGCCGCACGGTAAGTGGCATATCCCCCACGACGACCCCACAATGGCGGCACTGAAAAATAAACGCTGGCCGAAAAACGCCAAAGTTTACGCAGCCATGGTCGCCATGGTCGACCGCCATCTGGGCGAGGTTATCGATCTGCTAAAGGAACTGAAGATCGATGACAATACCGTAGTGTTCTTCTGCTCTGATAACGGGGGGAGTTCGGCCACTGATTTCTTCGCATCGAACGGGCCGTACCGCGGACGGAAGACCAACTTGTACGAAGGCGGGATTCGCATTCCATTGATCGCCCGCTGGCCGGGGAAAATTGCGCCCGGAAGCAAGAGCGATCTACCGTGGTATTTCGCCGACGTCATGCCCACACTGGCTGAGTTGACCGGAACAACGAAGCATCTGCCTAAAGATATCGACGGTCTTTCCACCGTGGCGACCCTTACCGGGCGGCCCGACGAGCAGAAGGTCCATGAATTTCTCTATTGGGAATACACGCGCGTAGGCAATTGGAAGAAGCTCACTTACGTGAAGAACGGTTTGCAGCAGGCCGTGCGGATGGGCAAATGGAAGCTGGTGAGGATGAAAGACAATGTCCCCTTCGAGCTCTACGACCTCAGTAAGGATGTTGGCGAGAAGGACAACCTGGCCGAAAAGCATCCGGAGATCGTCAAGAAGATGACCGCCATCGCCCGCCGAGAGCACACAGAACCGACCTCACAAGCCGAACCAAAGAACCCCGAAGGAAAACGTTTCAGGTAAAGATTAACAACGATTGTTTTTCACAACCATCCCATAACTCGCTCAAACTGGGCGGGCGGGGTCATTTGAGCCG
>JABGPF010000245.1 GCA_018645065.1 Phycisphaerales bacterium | reverse complement strand
CAGAGAACGGCAAACGGCAAACGGCTTTGCCACAGAGATCACAGAGAACGGCCAACGGCGGGAAAGATGTTAACGGCAACGGCCAACGACCGACGGCGAGAACACAGAGGACGGCAACGGCAACGGCAACGGCAACGGCGACGGCAAAAGTTCAACGGTCTGGCAAGGGGCTTCTTTGGGGGCGGTCTAAGCGACAAAACGATCGAGGCAAACGGTAATTTACAGAAGATATGTTACACTTCCTTGCACTTCCCTGAAACTTGTTGCGTTACTCTACTTTGTCGTTAGTTTCCGTGTCTTCCGTGGTTTGAAAACGGTCGTTGCTGCTGTCGTTCTCTGTGATCTCGCCGTTGACCGTTGCCGTTTGCCGTTGCTGTAACATCTTCTCCGCTGTTGTCGTTGCCGTTCTCTGCGGGTCTCTGTGGCAAAGCCGTTTGCCGTCGCCGGTACCGTCCTCTGTAAAAAAACGATAAAAAGGGTTTGCTTGGCACGTGTTCGCTGGTATACTTCCGGGTTCGTCTGCGGTTCTGATGCGCGCAGACCGAATAGAATGGCTGGATGTTCCAGCACCTTCCGACCGGGAAGTTGGGTCGGTACGGTACCCTGACCAATGGGGTCTGGGAAGAACGCCGTGATCGTTTTGATGAGCAACAGATAGGTAATGAGTATCTTATGGTAGATCGCAATCTTATGGAGTCGCTGCAAATCAGCGACGATGACGTCGACATGCAGTTAACCGAGGCGCTTGGCGAGGACTTTTCGCTTGAGGCCTTAGGGGAGATGATTGAAGAGAAAATCACGCACGAACCGGGCAAGATCCTTGTCGGGCACGTCGTGGGAATCGCCGGCGACGACGTAGTTGTCGAAGTTGGACTCAAGAGCGAAGGGCTCGTCCCGCTGACTGAATTCGGTGATGATAAAGATAAAATAGAGCCCGGAATGGAAGTCGAAGTATTCCTCGAAGCCGTGGAATCCGACGGTGGGCTGGTTGTGCTGTCCAAACGCAAAGCCGATCGCATCCGCGGTTGGGAATGGATCGTCTCGAACAAGGCCGAAGGCGATATCGTCACCGGAACCGCGACCCGCAAGATCAAGGGCGGACTTCTGGTCGACATTGGCGTACCGGCGTTCCTTCCGGCAAGCCAGGTCGATATTCGTCGTCCCAGCGATATTGGCGAATTCCTCGGAAAGGAAATGCAGGCCAAGATCCTCAAGATCGACGAAGAACGACACAATATCGTCGTATCGCGTCGTAAGCTTATCGAAGAGCAGAGAGCAGAAGCACGCGAAAATCTGCTGGAACAACTGGAAGTCGGACAGATCCGAAAGGGCGTGGTCAAGAATATCGCGGACTTCGGCGTATTTGTAGATATGGGCGGACTCGACGGACTGCTGCACATCACCGATATGTCCTGGGGCCGAATCAATCACCCCTCGGAAATGGTCAAAAACGAGCAGGATATCGAAGTTATGATCCTCTCGATCGACAACGAAAAGGGAAAGGTCGCACTCGGACTCAAGCAGAAAACCGCCAGCCCCTGGGAAGATATCGAAGGCAGATACCCCGTTGGCACCAAGATCAAGGGCGCTGTTGTCAGCCTGATGGCCTATGGCGCGTTCGTCAAGATCGAAGACGGGCTCGAAGGTCTCGTCCACATCAGTGAAATGAGCTGGACCAGACGAATTAATCACCCCAGCGAAATGGTCACCGTTGGCGAAGACATCGAAGTGGTTATCCTCGATATCGATATGGGCAAAGAGGAAATCTCGCTCGGTATGAAGCAAGCCGAGACGAACCCATGGACACTCGTCAAAGAAAAGTATCCCCCGTGGACCGTTATCACCGGCCGCGTACGCAACATGACAAACTTCGGCGCCTTTGTCGAAATCGAAGAAGGCATCGACGGAATGTTGCATATCTCCGACCTGAGCTGGACCAAGAAAATCGGACACCCCTCCGAACTTCTCAAGAAAGGCCAGGAAGTCAAATGCGTCGTGCTGGCGGTCGACGAAGAGAAGATGCGTGTCTCACTCGGCTTGAAGCAGCTGACCGAAGACCCGTGGCTGCGATCAATTCCGGACAACTATCTGCCCGGTCAGATCGTTCAGGGACACGTTACCAAAATCACCAACTTCGGCGTCTTTGTCGAGCTTGAAGAGGACCTCGAAGGCCTGCTGCATATTTCCGAGCTGGCTGATCACAAGGTCGACAGCCCGCAGGAAATCGTCAAAATCGGCGATGAACTCGAAGTTAAGATCCTCCGCGTCGATAGCGAAGATCGCAAGATCGGCCTGAGTCTGAAGCGAGCCCAGTGGGCCGCCGAAGACGCACCCGAAGGCTCCACGCCTGACACGCCCGTCAAACGCCGCAAGGGCGGACTGGCTGGCGACGGTGGAATGCTAGGCGAAATGGGCGATCAGTACATACAGAACATCCGCGAACGCGATGGCGAAGCAGCCCCCGCTGAAGAAGCCAAGGCTGAAGAAGCTGTGGCTGAAGAGGCCCCTGCTGAAGAAGCTGTGGTTGAAGAAGCTGCGACTGAAGAAGCCCCTGCTGAAGAGGCTGCGGTTGAAGAAGCCCCCGCCGATGATGCTGAAAAAGAAGACGCGTAAAGCGTCGTTATAACACTGTTTGCGAGGCCCGATCGCTGATGCGTTCGGGCCTCGTTTTTTATTTGGAAAAATTATGCGTATGCTTTAGTTAGAACAAGTTGTTATTGCGTTGGTCAGCTATTTAAGTGCTATGTGAAATAGGCCGAAATTCCTGTTGGAGGCGACACTACGTTTGCTCCCTATGCTAATGAAATTATAGAAAATAGCGGAGGACGACAATGGCTAATGGCGTTAAATCACGTGCAGGGCTAGGATGGTATCTTGAGCAGATCAAGGCTACGCCTTTGTTGACCGCGGATGAGGAGAGGGATTTGGCTTTTCGCATTCGCGAGTATTCTGACATCGAGGCCCGCGAGCAGATGATTCACGCGAATCTCAGGCTCGTGGTGAATGTGGCCAAATCGTATTCTAATCCCGGAATGACGCTCGGTGATTTAGTGGCTGAGGGTAACCTTGGTCTTCTTCGTGCAGTTGAGGAGTTCGATCCTGATGCGGGTGTCAGGTTCAGCACCTATGCGGTCTGGTGGATCAAGCAGGCGATCAAGCGAGCGATGATCAACGCCGGCCAGCCGATTCATATCCCGGCGTATCTGGTCAAGTTGATTGGCAGGTGGCGTAAGGTTTCCACTGCGCTTAACGCCAGGTTGGGCAGGCCCGCGACGATTGGTGAAATGGCCAAGGCGATGGACATTACGCCCAAAAAAGCTCGGATCATCCAGGAGGGACTCGCAGCGGTTAACGCTCCCAGCCAGATGGGTTCAGATGAGGCTAAGGCGATTTCCGAAGTGGTTGTCGATACGACCGAATCCCGTCCCGATCACGATTTGGTGAGTAGCGGAATATCGCCAATGATCCACAAACTTATGGCCCGACTTCCCGAGCGGGAGCAGCGAATTCTGGAGTTGCGTTTTGGTTTGGACGGTCACGAAGGCCCCGCCAGAACGTTCAAAGAGATCGGTGCGATTATCGGATTAACAAGAGAGCGCGTCAGGCAGTTGGAGAAGAAGGCCCTGGCGAATCTCAAGACGCTGGGCGAAGATCAACTATAGACATAGCAACACAGCGGGGGCATCTTACTGAGGGGAGCCGGTGAGGTGGTTTCTGGTTGGGCGGTTTTCAGGATATCTTATCAAGACCGAGCGTTCTGAGTTTTCTGATGAGCGTGCTTCGATGGATATCCAGTATTTTCGCAGCGGCGGTTCGATTGTATCCCGCAGCTTGGAGCGCCTGTTCGATTGCCTGTGCTTCGGCGTCGGCCAGGGTTGTGGGGTTGGCTTGTTGAGGCCGGGGCGTCTGATTCTGCAAAGCGGGTTGCGGCGCAGGGGTTGAGTGGGATATATACCCGTCCTGCCACGTGGCGGCGGTAGGGGGCATCGCTGGTTGTCCGGTGGCGTAGAGGCGTTCTATATATCCGCACAATTCACGTATATTACCGGGCCAGGAGTGCTCGCGAAGGCAATTTCTGGTCTGTAGTGAAAGTTCGATCTGCGGGGCATTGTATTCAACGCTATAGTGCCTGAGATAATGATTCACCAGCGGTTCGATATCTTCCGGGCGTGTTCTGAGAGGGGGGATCTCTACGCGTACAATGTTTAATCGATGATACAGATCGCTCCGGAAAATTCCGTCGTGTACGGCTTTGGCCAGCGATCGGTTGGTTGATGCGATAAATCTCGTATCAACTGATATCGGCATCGAGGCTCCAACGGGCGTTATTTCACGTTCCTGCAGGAGCCTGAGGAGTTTTGGTTGCAGGTGCAGCGGAAGTTCGCCTACTTCGTCCAGCAGCAGCGAACCGCCTTCAGCGGCCCGTACTACGCCCATCGTGCTGCTTTCGGCGCCGGTGAATGCGCCTTTTACGTGTCCGTAGAACTGGCTTTCGAAGAGTGTTTCGGTAGTTGCGGGGCAGTTTACCGGTACGAACGGTCCATCGGCTCGTTGGGATTTGGCGTGGATACGTCTGGCGATAAGTTCCTTGCCCGTTCCAGACTCTCCTTCGAGCAGTACGGGGCAATCCTTATCGGCCACGGCGTCGATCACATCGAGAATAGCGCGGAACATAGCCGAAACGCCAATCAAAACGTACCGATCACTACCGTTGGGCGACGATTTCTCGTCACAGGACCTTAAAGTTATGTCGCCTCCATTGACCATATCATAACCAGATTGAGCAAGCCTACTTGAGCGAGTAAGCTAATTGAGCGATCTCCAAGCACCTTCCAAATACGTGCTAAACGATGAACTATTTATACCACACTTTGGGGATTTTGCAAGCCCAAAAAAAGTTTGGGTGTACAAAATATAGTCCACTTGCGGTCCGTGTTTAACTTAACAGCTTGTCGATGGGGGCTTTATGAGAGGCTCTGGCCAAGGTAAACAGATTACCCCAATTGCCTGATTCTCCCAAACACCTCAAACGCCCGATTTAAACGTCTCGCCCAGTATTGCATAGACGACAAATGTCTTTCCTTCGGCGGGTTTGGGGGTAAATTCCCGCTTGGCTGAGTCGTAACTGCTGCGTCCTATGCTGCTTCTCGAAGACGTAGCACGTTTAACGATGCTTGAAATGCTGTCCATCGTGATGAATTTGTCTGGACCGGCTCCATCTACGGAGACTGTTGTTTTTCCAGCGACAAAACCAACGAGCTTTCCATCAGCGGAAATAATCGGCGAGGTCGATTCTCCGGGCATTAGTTTGAGTGAAGTCGCGCCGGGTTTATCCTTGCCGCCTGGCTTGAACGTGCCTTTTTCAGTGCGGATCTTCTGGTCCATAGGCCCGAATATGCCCAGGGCGTGAACGGTGCCGGCGCCTGGTTTAACGGGCGATTCCTTGGTTGGAACGCCGACCGGCGTTAGTACGCGTTCGGTCAGGTAAATCGTAGCGACTTTGGGCGGGTCTTTGCGGCTGGAGTATGTGGAGCGGCCTACTTTTGCAGGTACGAACACCCCGTCGATTTTCACGAACACGTCCAAGGCGCCTGCCACGGTCTTCGCGTCGACTATAATCGTGTGCTTACCGAGTGGGACTCCAACTGCTTGGCGATATTCGAGTCGATCATAAGGTGGCGTGGGCATGGTGTTTGACGCGACTTTCCACCCCTTGTTCCTTGAGTTGCCTCCACCGCCCGGCATGAGCCATTCAACGGTAGTAGTGCGGTACGATGAAGTGCTCTTTACCCGCGGCGGTGTGGTGTAAACCATGACCGTTTCAGCCGCTCGCTTGTACAGCAGGGATTTGATGCTCCTTCCAGGTACTTGTTTCATCGTCTCGCGAACCAGGTGCAGGGCTTCGGCCGAGTCCGGTTTGAGTCTGAGCGCCTCCAGGAACGCCTCTAACGCCGAGAGGTATCTGTATTGCTTTGCCTGTGCCAGGCCTAATCCCTGGTACACTCCTGCAAGCAGGGGCGCATCTTTCACGCCTCGCTTGAATGCTGCTTCCGCCGTAGCGAAATTGCGCGAATGCATATGCGCCACGCCCAGCAGGAAGTGTTGTGTCGACATATCGGCCCAGGCGCGTCCTGCTTTGACCATTTCCACACGCGATTGGTTCAGATATCGCTTTTGTTTTGCTGTCAGCACCGGAGGGGTTTTCGAGCTGGAGTACCTCCGTGTGTTTCCGACGAGCGCTTTGAGCCTATCGGCTTCGGCGAGTTGGTCGGTGAACATTTTTCGGTGCCTGGTGAAGTCTTTCGGGCTGAGCCATCGCTGCCCTGTTTTTCGGAGGCGATCATGCGCATGTGCTCGCCATAGATCGATTTGGCGTTGTATGCGAATTGATTCTGCGCCTTGCTGTGCCGATGGAAGCGCTCGCATATTCATGTAAATGATTGGTTCTGGGCGAGTTGCATTGCCCAGCACCATGGCGCCGGATTTGAGAAACATGCTTGAGGTGGCGATGTCTCCCGATTGGGTTGACCCACCAGGATCGGGCGTGGCCGGTTGTGTTTCAACCTTGGCTACGGGCTCCTTCACCGGGGCGGCCTCGATGAGGATGACTATCTTCGCGTCCAACACGACGTGTCCAGACTTGGTCGCCACGATCACCTTTTTGCCTCTTTTGGTGACTGTGCCTTTATACACGTCGCCCGTGGCGGTGTGGACCGTGTCTCCCCAGGCCGGTATGCCCGACATGAGGATCAATACGCTAATCAATATCACCCTGCGAAACATAATATCTCCATTATTGCTGTAGAGTATAACGCATTGGCGAGCTTTCTCTTGTGTAAAATATTGTGATCAGTCATCTTTTGTATCGGTCTGTTATTTCCCCCTAGCCACTTCGCTGGTGTATATCCCGTCAATTTCTTCCAGCCGGTCGCAGATATTCAGGTGCTGAGTGCATCGCGTTTCGCAGACTCCGCATCGAGTGCACGTGCCCGCCTGGTCGCCGGACAGTTCCCAATGCCATCTTAATCGCCCGGTCACCTCGTCCGATTTTCCGCCCGAGAGCAGCATCTGGTTGTATGCGTCCATGAATTTCGGGATCGGTATCCCGGCAGGGCATGGCGTGCAGTATCCGCATCCGGTGCACAGACCGTCAAACTCCTCGATGATACGCTCCTGCACCGCTTCGATATGATCCGGGTGGTAGGGCGCGAAGTCCTCGACCGCGGCGCATGCCTGGTCGATGTGCTCGGTAGTCGTAAAGCCGACCAACGCCGAGGTTATCGACGCCTGCGACACGTTGAATCGCAACGCCGCTTCAACGACCGACCGATCGTCCTCTGTGCGGATGAAATCGAATTTTTCGGCGTTATTGGGTATCAACCCGCCAGCCAGCGGATTCATTGTCACCACGCCGAGCCCCATCTGGCCAGCGGTTTCCACCGCCTGCTGACGATACGGGAAGTTGATCGCGGAATATCCCAGCGTCACCCCGTCAAACGGTCCGTCAGCCAGGATCGGGCCCAACTGATCGCCCGGTAAATGCGACGATATTACAATATGTTTGATCAGGCCTTCGTCGCGGGCTTTCAGGGCTGCGTCTATTGCGCCACCGGCGAGCCGTTCGGCCCAGGCTTCGGGGCGGATGATGCACCATATGTGATAAAAGTCGATATAGTCGACGTTCAACCGCGTCAGGGAACGTTCCAGCTCTGAGCGGAGCACCGTCCCGGAGGCCTTGTTGCTTTTTGTCGACACGTAGAAGTCGTCGCGTTTTAGCTGTTTCAGCGCCGCGCCCATGATCTCTTCGCTCTTGTCGCCGCAGTACAGCGGGGCGGTGTCGAAGTAGTTTATCCCTTTGCTGTGGGCATACAAAACGATCTCGGAGTTGGCTTCGATATTCTCGGGCTTGTCGAATCTCATCCCGCCGAAGCTTATAGCCGAGACGTTTTTTCCGGTCTTGCCGTACGGCTTGTACAACATGTTGGTCGTCCTTTCAGTTGGTTATTTCCACTGCGGATTGTACCAATTCAGGTGGTCTGGCGGTAGTGTTAGTATGATCAAATCGTCGTCGTAGGGCGATGTTTACAGGAGGTTTACAGTTTTCACGGCTAGCAGGGCGGCTCCATGCCGAG
>JABGPF010000244.1 GCA_018645065.1 Phycisphaerales bacterium | reverse complement strand
TAACATAATCGGAGGCGTCGGGAGGCATCGGGGCCGGCAGGGATGTCCGAATTCGCATGTTCACAGACCCGTGATGTGTATGCATCCGTCCCAGCGGCCAGCGGGTTGATTGGCTGTCATTTCTATAGCCATTGCGGCGGCTTAACTCGTTTGTCTCCAATATGTTCCATCTCCCAAACGCCCGCGCAACCCGTGGCCCGGATAAATGGTACCACTTTTCCGTGATTACAGCTTCACACCCCGAAATGTGTGAAGCTATTGTGAACATCGGTTGGCGTCGGGGCTGAGGGTTCAGCTTGCGTGTTTGGCGATGTTCTTGGCGGTTATCTTAAGCAGGAGTTTGCTTATGGCGCTACCGGTAATCATACATCTGTTGTCACCAACGGCCATACGCTTAGCCTGGCCCATGACGACGATTCGGCCGGTGACGGCGGGCTGGCGAATCAGATTACTTCGGTTAATTCCAGTGATGCTGATATAGCTCATGACGCGGCTGGGAGTATGACAAAAGTTCCAACTGTTAGCGGCGGGAAAGTCACTGGTCATCGTGTGCATGTTTATGACGCCTGGGGGCGGTTGGTGAAAGTTCAGACTGACGCAGCCACTCCGCTGACGCTTACGGTTGGGGGCGGGGAAATGCCTCGCCCGCGGTTTTCTTGGGTTTCGTGGAAGAATACGCGCATTTTTCGGTGTTAGTTGCTATATTACACGCCGGAGAATAAATTTATGCCAAAAGTTGAATTGGAATTTTTCGGAGCAGCGCAAACCGTAACCGGTTCTATGCACCTGCTGCACATAGACGATAAAACCGTATCGATGGACTGCGGGCTCTTTCAGGGCCATCGCACCGATGCGGCTGAGCGGAACAGAAAGTTCCCCATGCGATCAGATCAGATCTCAGCGGTCCTGCTCAGCCACGCCCATATCGATCACAGCGGAAAACTCCCGGCCTTGGTCAAACACGGGTTCACCGGTCCGATCTACGCCACCCCCGCCACTGCGGATCTGTGCGAGATAATGCTGGCTGACTCAGCCCATATCCAGGAGGAAGATGCGCGGTTCTGGAACGAGCGTCGAGCACGCACGCCGAAGGACCATATCACCCCGCTGTACAAGGCTGAAGACGCCCAGCAGGCATGCAAGCAGTTCAAACGCGTAGCGTACAATGAGCGATTCCAATTCGCCGACGATTCATACGCGACGTTCCTGGAAGCCGGCCACATACTCGGCTCGGCGTGCATACTCGTGGAGATCGAAGGGTCCGACCCGGTCAAGCTGCTCTACACCGGCGACCTGGGCAGGTTCGATGTTCCGATCCTGCGGGACCCCGAAAGCCCCATGCCCGACGTCGACCACGTGATCACCGAAACAACGTACGCCAACCGCCGCCACCACAACCCGACACACATGAAGGAAGAGTTGGTGCGGATAATCAACCAGACCCGAGCGGCCGGCGGGAAAGTTGTCATCCCGTCGTTCAGTGTCGGGCGAACTCAGACGGTGGCGTACTACCTGACCCAGGCGCTGCATGAAGGACTGATTGAACCGCTGCCGATCTACGTTGATTCACCGCTGTCAGTCAACGCGACCGAAGTGTTCAAAAAGCACCCCGAATGCTACGACCAGGCGGCGGCGGACTTCTGGCAGGCCAAGGGCGATATCTTCGGAAAACCGTTCATTACATACATCACCGACGCAAACGATTCAAAGGCGCTCAACAAGCGCGAAGAACCGTGCGTGATAATCGCGTCGTCGGGAATGTGCGAAGCCGGGCGAATCAAACACCACCTGAAGAACAACGTGGAAGACGAAGCCAACACCGTGGTAATCGTCGGGTTCATGGCCCAGAACACGCTTGGACGACGCATAGTCGAACGCCGCGAAGAGCTGAAAATCTACGGGCGACTCTACCCGCTGCTCTGCCGCGTGGAAATACTCAACGGATTCTCAGCACACGCAGACCGCGACGAGCTGACCCGTTCGCTGGGACCGCTGGCCCCGAAGCTGAAAAGCGCCTTCTGCGTACACGGAGAAGGCCCCCAACCAGAAGCGATGAAACAGATATTCCATGACTCAGGATGCTCGGACGTGCATATCCCGGCGCCCGGAGCAAAGTTCCAACTGACTTAAACGCCTGCAACACTGATGACAGTTTCGACGGATATCTCGATTATCGGGTGCGGCAAAGTCGGATGCGCTATCGCCCGCCTTGCTGAGCGGTATGGGTGGAATATTTCGGCGCTAGCCAGCCGCGATGAAAATCGCTCACGCGAACTGGCCGACCAGATCGGATCGCCCCAGACCGCGACGGATATCACGAGGGCGGCTGGCGCGGGCGGTATCGTCCTGCTGACGGTAAGCGACGATGCGATAGAATCTCTGTGCAATGAGCTCAGCGACGCCGGCGCATTCGCCTCAGGCAGCATCGTAGCGCATTGCTCGGGCGCTTTAGGCAGCGATATACTCGCATCGGCACGCGACAAATGCGGGGCGAAAATAGCGTCAATGCACCCGCTGGCGACCTTCCCCACCGCAGAGGCGGCGATCGAAAAATTCGCCGGCACGTACTGTTTCTGCGAAGGCGACCCGGCGGCGACCGATGAACTGATGTCGCTGGCGGGCGATATCGGAGGCAAGCCCCGGCTGATCAAATCTGAAGGCAAGGTGCTCTATCACGCGGCCGCTTGCATGGCGTCCAACTATTTTGTCACGCTTACAGAAGCGGCGATGGCGCTGTGCGACACCGCGGGCATCGACCGCCAGACGGCGTGGGATGCATTGAGCCCGCTGGTCTCGGCCACTCTGGACAACGTCACGAAACTCGGCCCGACCGCGGCGCTGACCGGTCCGATCGCACGCGGTGATGCGGAGACTATCGCACGCCATATCGACGCCCTTGACGCATGCGACGCCGATTTACAGGCTTTTTATCGGATTGCAGGTCGGTTAACATTACAATTAGCGATGAATCGAAACAACCGCGATCAGGCAAGCGACAACGCAATCGCCAAAACGCTTGACTCGCCACTAAAACAGGAATAACACAATGACCGCCAGCATTATCGACGGGAAAAAAATAGCAGCAGAACTCGCCGAACAGATCACCCGCGACGCGGCTGAACTCAAAGCCGCCGGCGCGGCGCCGCGACTGGTGGCAATCCAAGTCGGCGAGAATCCCGCCAGCAAAATATACACAAACATGCAGGCCAGGCAGTGCGAGTCTGTCGGTATCGAATACGATCTGCGGAACCTGAGCGACGAGACCACACAAGATCAACTTCTCGCGGAAATCGAAACACTGAACAGCGATCCGTCAGTCAGCGGGATGATCCTGCAAATGCCCCTGCCGGACCAGATAGACTCACGAGCAGTCCAAACCGCAATCGCACCGGGCAAAGATGTCGAGGGTATGGGCGCCACGAATATGGGGCATCTGTTTTACGGCGGTAAGGGTTGCGCGCCGTGTACGGCGGTGGCGGCGGTCGAGTTGCTGAAGCGCACCTGCGACGACTTGGGCGGTAAGGAAGCTGTAATCGTGGGCCATTCCGAGATCGTCGGGAAACCAATCGCGATGATGCTGCTGCAGAGCCTGCGCGAGAGTCCGACTGTCACGGTGTGCCATGTGGCCACGCAGGACCTGGCGTTCCACACGCGTCGTGCCGATGTGCTGTTTGTAGCGGCCGGCGTGTCGCAAGCCAAATGGCGCGGCGCTTCGGCCCGCGCCAAGAAAACCGGTGAACCTCTGGTAGTCCCGGACCTCAGCCCGCTGATCTCAGCCGACATGATCAAACCCGGCGCTATCGTGATTGACGTGGCGATAAACCGCATCCCAAAGGGCTTCGACGAAAACGGCCAGCCTTTGAAAAACGACAAGGGACGAATCGCCACAAAAACGGTTGGCGATGTGGACTTCGACGGCGCGATGGAAATCGCATCAGCGATAACGCCCGTACCCGGCGGCGTGGGTCCGCTGACGGTGATGATGCTGCTGAAGAATACCGTCACCTGTGCTCAGGCGATATCGAGCTGAGCCTGACAAGGCGAGCGTTGAATTTACATCAACCGCACCATTCGGCGTAAGCGGTCCATAACGGTATTGTGCCGCTGACGAACACCGGACTCACTGAGCCCGAACGCTGCGCCAATTTCCGCGAACGGTTTCTGATCCGCATAGTACATCCTGAGCAATTTTCGATCGCAGTCTTTAAGCCTTCCCAGCAGCAGTTTGCACATATCTTTCCGCTCAATATTCGCAAATGCCTGGCGCCACGCCGGGTCTGGAACTTCGAAATCCAACATTCCGGTCGACGGCCCGGGCCGGGCGCTGCGACGTTTCAGGATACCGGCTTTTCGCATCTCATCGATCGCCAGATACATTGCCTTGTGTGCGGCGAAATTCGCAAATGGGACCCCTCTATCGGCTTGGAACTTCCTGGTCGCCATCGCCAACCCAAGGTACGCGTAACTTTCAAGGTCGTCCATTGCGACCCATTCGTACCACCTGTGGAGACGAGAGGCGATATACGAGACCATCTCGACATGGTCGCTGGCCAATTGTTCAGGTTGCGGCCAGTTTTGTTCCTGCTGCAGTACCACCATCTTGTATCTCCACAGATGCACCACCGGGGCGAGATTACTAATTTACACACAACGAATCAGTTTTGATCTTCCGGTAAAATGGGCGTTGTCTAACGCTATTTTCGCCCCATAAAATCCCTAAACCAATCGGGAGTCACCCTCAAACGGCTGGGGAGTACGTAAGTTAAAATCCCTGTATCACGGGTGTTTTATTTCATATCAAGCAATTACAAACGCTCCGATTTCCAAACCGCCAGCGATAATAATTACCCCAAGCCCATACAAAACGGGCAGTTGGGCTTCATAATGTCGCATTCGTCGATCCGATGAACCATGATTTGGTCAACGTGTCGCTACTAGGTAGTTTCACCCATGGAAAAGCAGGGAAGTTATTCAGCGTGGTGCTCAAATTTCCACTGCTAGCCAACATCTTAATCGCTGTTGAGGCACGCAGTTGGCTCGGTTTAGCCCCGAAAATAAAAAACCTGTCTTTTCCTATTATCGCGGCGTGTTTTCGACTTGGTCAATTGTCCCCGGGCCAGGTGCGCCCTCGGCGGGTTTTAGACTGACACCAGCCCGCGGTGAATTGCATATCGCATGAGGGCGGCGATCGAATCGACTTCGCACTTGCGATAGATATTGTAGCGATGATTCTCGACGGTTTTTGGGCTTATGTGCAGTTGCCGGGCGATTTCTTTACTGCTGAATCCTTCGCAAAGCAATTGGACAACTTCAATTTCCCGCCTGCTGAGTTCTGTCTTGGGCAGATGCGATCCGTGTGTCCCGTCGATAGCGGTTGACACGTCGTTTACGAGCAATTCGGCGGCATCGGGCGACAAATAAACCCTGTGTTTTGCGGCCATTTTGATGGCTCGTATAAGTTCATCGGGATCGGCGTCAAGGTTAACAAACGCCTTTGCACCTATGCGTAGTGCGGCGTGTACTTGTCCGCGACTCGCCTGTTCTGAGAGCACTACCAGGGAGAGGGTTTGGCTGGTTTGGTCGAGGAGTTCTCCGATCCGCCCGAACATTCCAAACGGCGTATCGCCGGGGAGTATAAGTACGATCAGATCGCAAGCCTCAGGGTCGCTTTGCAAAAGCCTGGCCAGTTCGTCTTCACTGCTGAGAGGACGCCCCATATCAACACCGCGCCCGGCGAGCAAACTGTCGATCGCATTGCGAGTGATCTGCTGACCGCCTACTACAATCACGCGAGTCACCAGCCTGCGAGGATCGTGACGAACAGTCGGTTCGGGCGCCCAGGCGGTTTTCATTGTTGTATCTAAAGTGGCCATAATATGAACGAATGATCAGGACACAATTTAAACTTCGGGACCATCGGAGCCCCATCGTGCATCTATTCGGTCTCAAATTATACGGGTGGACGGTAACCTGTTGGCGAGAGAATTCCGTACCTAGGGCTTCACCATCCGATTCATCACCACCTCAGCGGGCGAAGCAATCGCCCAACCCCGTTGCCAACCGCATATTCCCAAACAGATTTCAGTAGTTTCACCTATTGAAAATTTAGTGAATTCACGTCAAAAATATCGGAATGTCAACAGGGACACCCTCGTGAGCGCAACACCGAAGAGTTGCTTCAAATCGTGTGATATGAAATGTGTCATGCTATTGGGTTTTGGATTGAATTCTGAAAGGTCCGCGTGCGATAATCGGTCTATGATGTTCCGAGGAATTCCTAGGTTGGAAATACGTATACCAGATAAAACATTTGAGTTTTCTTGCAGGCTGGCGCTTGCCATGGTGCTTGGTTTCGTTGGGTTTATGAACATCGCCTGCGTTAGCGGGCAGTTGGACAGCTCATTGCGTCAGGCTTCTCAAATTCGCTACGCCGACGACGAAAACGGCGACTATTGGCAGAGCCCGCAGGAGACAATCCAACGCGGCGCCGGCGACTGCGAGGACCAGGCGTTTTACCTGCATTATCTCCTGCTGAAAAAAGGACTTCAGAGCGAAGTGGTTTTTGGCATCGAGGATCTCAAGCAGGCCGACTCCGGGCATGTGTGGGTTGAGCACTCGGCCAACGGGGAAGTTTACGTTCTGGACCCGACGAACCGAATGATGCGTGCGCGAAGTAAAATCCCGCGTCATCAGTATTACCCCGCACTCGACCAAAAATTGATCCAAACCAAGCTTGAGGCGTACATTAAGAAAACTGGACTAACTGGCCTGAACGCCCACTACGAAGCCAGAATCCACGCCGCGCAAAACCGCTGAGAAATGCCTTTTTATCACGTTTAGGCGATGATACAATAATTGCTGCGACAATATACTCCTGTATTGTCGCAGCCAACCGTCAACAAAACCTCAGGAGCTATTTGGACATTCCATCATGATCAGGACGTCACAGACCGTATTAAAGTTCGCCCTTTCTGCATTGTTCGTTATCGCTATTGGGTCTGAAGCGTTTTCCGCCCCACCTAAGAACATCGCCCCGTCAGCGAAGATAACCGCAAGTTCAGAATACAACTCATCGTATATAGCCCAGTTCGTTGCCGACGGGAAGATCCCCGGACCGGGCTCACGCCGGGACATGGAAAGAGTCTGGATAGTCAAAGGCGAGACGCATCGCAACGGAGCCGAAATCACATTCCAATGGCCTGCGGAAGTAACCGTATCAGATATCGTCTACTACGGGCGAACTGCGTATGAGCCCGTCGAAAACTGGAAGGGCTACGAAGTTTACATCGACGCGAGCAGCACGCCTGCGGTAAAGGGCACGCTTAAACTCGGCCACGGACCGCAGTTTATCAAACTGGCCCGGGCGACTAAGCTCAAGAAGTTCAGGATCAAGTTCACCAGTTCGTACGGCGGAACTAACCCGGGCGCCTCGGAGATCCAGGTATATTCAGTCAGTCCGCCTGCGGGGGCTTTGGGCAAGTTAATCTCAGCTACACCGCCCCGCCGCAACAAGAAACCCAAGCCCACATCGACTGTCCCGGAATCAGCGGAACTCACCGCCAAGCTAAAATCCGGAAAGCTCGGTTTCGATAAGCTGGTGATGATCCAACGCGTGCCTATCAATTCGTCCCACGTGTACACCTATCACGCAGAAGGCTTCAGGGCTGGCGGCGGGTTGTACATCATGACATTGAACAAAGGCGAAAACAAACTTACAAAGATCGTCGATTCGCCCAAAGGCGAAATGCTCGACTGCAACGTTTCCTACGGCGGGGACGAGATACTGTTCAGTTGGCGAAAAAACGTGCTGGACACCTACCACGTATACCGCATAAAAATTGACCCGAAAACAGGTCAGCAAGTCGGTAAGTTGGTGCAAGTCACCAAGGGCAAGACTAACAACATGAACGCATGCTGGCTGCCCGACGGCGGGATCGCACTGTTGTCGGACATCAAACCGGCGTTCGCGTACTGCTGGACTACGACCTCGCCGATCCTCTACCGCTGCGACGCCAACGGGGGGAACATGGTGCGTCTCTCGTCGAACTACCTCAACGACTTCACGCCATCGGTAATGCCCGACGGGCGGATAATCTATTCGCGATGGGAATACGTCGATCGCCCGGCGATTCCGATCCAGAGCCTCTGG